>CALFSX010000252.1 GCA_937916515.1 uncultured Planctomycetaceae bacterium
CCATTTCATCAATGATATCCAGGGGGAAACGGGTATCCGGACACGCTGCTAGCTGGCCGGAGTTGATTTCGGCAAACAGGATTTCCTCATCTTCAAACGAATGCGAAACCTCAATGTTTCGAGAAACCATGCCGGTCAAAATTCGATGCACCTTGCGAAGTGATTTCGTGATCAGTGCGACTTCTCTTCTGGGAGCTTCTCTGCTGGCAAACCGACGCAGTTCGCGAATCAGCTGGCTGGCTCTTAGAGCTGCGACTTCTGCGGATTCCAGTCTGCCGGAAACGGAAGCAACCTGGACCGCTGGCTGACTTCTGACCAGTTCCAGGTTCCCCAGAATGGCCGTCAACAGATTGTTGAATTCGTGAGCCATTCCGCCGGCAAGCCTGGAGATGGCTTCCATTTTGGAAGAATGCAAATCACGCTGCTGAAGCCGGCGCTGTACGCTGGATTCCTGAAATACCCAAACAAGCAAATTCGGTTCGCCGGAATGATCGATCTGGCACGAAACCGTCAGCAGCAGGTGACTATTTCTGGAACAGTTCAAAGGAATTGTTTGCGACAGTTGGTCTGTCCTGCAGATTTTCACCACTTCCCATAGTTCACCTGTAACTGCTTCCGATTTCGCATCGGTAAGTCCAGCAAGAAAGTTAACAAAGCAGATGTTTTGATTGTGCTCTGTTTGTTGAGCAGTCGGTTGGTCTGTTTTGTAGAAAGCCAGTTCAGGGAAAAGTTGTTTTAGTCTATTACTGATCGTGATTAATTGACCGTCACGCCCTGTCAGGGCCGCCGCTGTTTGTGTTGATGCAATCCACTTGCAAGGTCCATGCGTCGCTGTGTCTTCCAATGGTGAATCGTCTGGTAGCACTCACACACCTCCAGTGTTAAGGATACTGCCAATGAACTGGATCGGAAAGGTTTTAAATCAGCAATCAGATCAAGATCGGCGCTATCCTGGCAGGGTGGCGAACTATAGCTGGACGGATTGGTTTTGTCTCGATCAACATTAAGGCAAATCGCCGCAAAAATGCGAACACTGCCAGAACGCAGCAACGGGAAGTTCCCCAACTTCATGTTCGCAAAATCTGCTTCGACGCTGGACATTTCTGGCGAAACCTGGATGGATGTCGTCGCGACTCACGCAGGTTTGTAAGTTGCTGGAAGGCTTCGCCATAGTTCGCCACACGATTTGTGCTATCTCATTCAATTTTGGACCTGTGTGATGTAAACTCAGCACGGTGCTTACAGCTTTGCACGTAATGACCGTTTTCGGTTGGTAGGGCGGCTTCCTGGCTTCGGGACGCCATGAATCGATCATGGCACCACCGGTTGAACTGTGGTGTTTTTGAGACCTGCATTACATACCATATGAACTGTTCTTCGCCAACCCGTCAATTCATTGGGGGCTTTGGGGGTGTCGCCTTACAGCGAAGATTGTATTCATGAACTTTAATTTTTTGACGCGTTTGCTTGTTGTTTATGCATGTCTTCAGCCCGCACCAATTGTGTCTGATTTCAGTACAAATATTCTCCGAGTTTCGTCGAACGCTATAAAACACATCACTACAAACCGGAAAAGAACTTCAATGAAACGCGCCGTAATTATTACCGCTGCATTGGCAACCCTTGGCTTGCCAACATTTGCGTTTGCTCAGGCAACTGCCACTAAAGAATCGCCCGCGAAAACCACCAAGGTGACAAAGGCAACCATCCCCGTGTTTTCGCTGTCGGGGCAAATGACTGAGAAACCTGTCGCAGAAGATATGCCATTCAATTTCGGCGGCGCGACAGGCGATTCTTTGCATACCTTGCTGAAGCGTCTTGAGGCGGCCACAACAGACGACAAAGTTCCCGCCATTGTGCTTGAATTGGGAGCGTCCGCGATTGGGCGAGCGCAATTGGAAGAACTGGGGCGAACTCTGGACGCACTGAAGGCCGCAGGAAAGAAGATTCACGTTCATACAGATTTGTTCACAACCGGCCAGTATGCTCTGCTTTCACGAGCCAGCGATATAAGCATGGTGCCAACCGGTTATATGTTTATTACCGGGATGTACGGCGAACAGATTTTTCTGCGAGGCATGCTGGATAAAATCGGAGTGACTCCAGACTATTTGGCCTGCGGCGACTACAAGAGTGCCGGCGAAATGTTTATGCGAACGTCTCCCAGCGAAGAGTCCGCAAAGATGTCCGCATGGCTTTACGGCGACCTGTTTGAAAACATGGTGGCCTCCATTGCCAAAGGCCGCAATGTCAGTGTTGAATCCGCAAAGCAGTGGATCGACGAAGGCGTGTTTACCGCAGAGCGAGCCGTCGAAAAAGGAATCATTGATGTTGTCGAACATCAGCAAACATTCGAAGCACGTCTGAAGAAAACCTATGGCGATGACCTGAAGTTCGATCGAAGCTATGGAAAAAAGGCGGCCAACAATATCGACCTTTCTTCTCCCTTTGGAGTGATGAACTTCTACGCAGAACTGCTTTCACCCAGTACTGCCCGAAAAAGCACCAAGCCAGCCGTTGCGATCGTGTACCTGGAAGGTTCGATCATGCCAGGCAGTGCTGGTGGAAATCCGTTTCTGGCAGATGCTGCTGCCTTTGGAGACGTCATTCGCAAAGCTCTTGACGAAGTTGCAGATGATGACACCGTTAAGGCGGTTGTGTTTCGAGTAAACTCGCCTGGCGGTTCTGCTGTTGCCAGCGAAG
Organism: uncultured Planctomycetaceae bacterium; assembly: GCA_937916515.1. GTDB lineage: Bacteria > Planctomycetota > Planctomycetia > Planctomycetales > Planctomycetaceae > Fuerstiella. Next base: position 2,704 of record CALFSX010000252.1, read on the forward strand.
TGATTCTGAACGCCGCCAAACGAGTGGCTGCGAAAAAGCCGTTAATCGTTTCCATGGGAAATGTGGCCGCCAGTGGTGGCTACTATGTGGCGTGTGGAACAGACACGATTTTCGCGGAAGAATCCACAATCACCGGATCCATTGGAGTCGTCGCGGGTAAGTTCGGAACATCGGCATTGTGGAACAAACTGGGCATCACGTTTACACCAATTCAATACGGCAAGAACGCCGCTATGTTAAGCACTGCGGACGTGTTTTCCGATTCCGAACGAGCGGCCATGCAAAGCTACATGGACGAAGTTTACGAAGTGTTCAAAGGGCACGTCACTACAGCGCGCGGCGAACTGTTGAAGAAGCCGATTGACGAAATCGCTGGCGGTCGAGTTTACACAGGCAAGCAGGCTTTGGAGCTTGGACTGGTTGATAAAATTGGCGGACTTCATGACGCCATTGCCGTCGCTGCAGCCAAAGCCGGGCTTCCGGAAGACTGCGAAGTAAGAGTTGTGCCTCGCCCGAAGAACTTTATGGAAGCGTTGATGAGCGACATTTCCGGGCCTAAGGACGACGGCAAGCATCTGTCGCTGGGAATGTCGCAAGTTAGTATGAGCCCGATTCTGGATGTTGCCTTACCGCTGCTGAAGAATCTTGATCCAGCTCGAGTAACCGCCATCAAGCATGCTCTGCTGCAAATGGCCGTGCTGCAACACGAAAATGCATCACTGACAATGCCCGTTTTCAGCCTTGCCCCATAGCGGAACCCCGTTTCTGACGCTTGAATGATTGGGAGGCATCGTAGTTCCGCGATAACGCACGTCAGCCAAACAGATAAATTCACTCGGGCCAGCGGTTATACCGCTGGCCCTTTGTGATAAGTTTCTCCAATTTTCGACTGGGCATTTTGCTTTGCAGTTCGGGGACGGTGACCGACAAATATGACACGGGCAATATCTGTCCTCCAAAGGAAAGACGGGATAAACGTCGCAAGTTAGCATGTAAACACAGTTCCCGCCACAATTGCTTCCCTGGGTGGTCGAAAGGCATGGATTGCGAATTGCACACGAAATGAAGAAAACCCAGCGGGGTGGACTTGCCCCCCCCCCCTTCCGGAGTGTAGTCTGCATGGGTGAGTGTGGTTGAGTCATCTTGCCGGTCAGCGTGGGGCTTCTGATGAATCTGATTCAGATAACGTGGTGTGTCGTCGCATGCGGACTACTTAGCTCCCGCTTAATTGCGGACGATACATTGGCTCGATTGCAGACGGAGATTGCAGACCGATGCTCGAGAATCGAGTCTTTTTCTGGCAAGTTTTCGGTAATCCAGAGTATCGATGGCGTTGCTGCTCCGTTTAGAGATGCGATTGTAACGCCCATTGAAACAACGTTGTTTTGGTCGCCCGAGGGATGGCATACGCAACAGTTCAGCACCGCAAGTGAATGGGGTGGCGGGCCGATGGAGGTGTATTTTGAGGGACGAGTGAGTACTCAAATTGAGCACGCTCGGAGCGGGGGCAGCCAAGCGTTTCTCAGTAGATCTGTGCCTGAGATTCCATGTGAGGCGGCTCTGTGGATGCTGGGCGTGCGAGTTCCGTTCTTAAACGATGGTATCAAAGAGCTTGTCTCTTCTCCAAGTGCTGCATTGGGGCAACCGGATGTTGATGGGTGTGTCACGTTGTCTGCGGAGGCGATCTCAGGTACTGGTTTGAATGTCAGTGTGGCGATTACCTTCGACCCCTCAAGCGATTTTCGAGTGACAATGACTGAAGTGCATAGGCAAGATGCGAATCGGCCGCCCACTGTTTTAACTTTTCAGCCCACGAAATGGTCTTCGGCAACAAACCAGCTTCTGGACCGTACGGAATTGATCCCCACGGAAGCCAGCTATCGAGTTTCGGAAGGGGATGAGCTGCTGGTTGTCGCCACGGTGAACGCTCAAACGGTCGTCATCAATCCCCTAAAATCTCTCGCGAGCCGACGTCCGGAATTCCCCAGAGGAACCCGCGTTCACGACGATTCGGTACCTGGGCGTCCGTTGAGGATTTACCTGACGGGAAACGACGCCGATCTTAGTGACGCGATAAAGTCGCAGGATCGGGTAATAAACGATTCGTTAGCAGCTCTGGCTGATTCCGGCGTTTTCCATGACGCTGGGATTCCTGAGTCAAATTGGCGACGACTTTTTGTTGTTTTAGGTGTGGGGCTGCTGCTGATCGTAGTTGGCAAAGTAGTACGTGCACGTTTTTTTGAGAGAAGGGAACGGTCATGAGGGTGATTCTTTATTGTGCAGTTGGGTTACTAAGTGCAGGGATGTTTCATGCACCAAGTGCACGTATGGTCAGCGATCAGGAGATTGAGGTCATCACTGGTGGTACAGATGCCTACTGCTCCAAGCCGATGGATGATCCAGACCGGCCGGATTGTAATGAATGTACGTCCGATGGGAACGGCAAATACATCAAGTGTACGAGTGTGCACAAGAGCCAGGTTCACGAATATATATCGGGGCAAAGTCCGGCTCAGTTTATCCAATACAGCATCAAGGACTGCGGGCTTTTCGCTCAGAAGTATTCGGACGCGGGCTGTACAAACAGCTACTACGGACAGCTAACGTGTCACCGGGAATATTCGGCAGCGGGAACTCCAGTGAATGCCCCAGGCGTTAGCTGCAACCCAATTGTCGTGGTAGAAGAAGAGGAAGATATGGGGTTAGGTGCGCCGTAATGCTCGTGATAGTAAGCGCCTTGACATGTTGCTGTGTCACCCTCTCCCAGCCGTCGGTTGAGCTCGGGCCTGATCGATGTGGCCCAGTTGCTCTGGCGATTTGCCTGCAGCGGCTCGGACATCCGGTCTCTGTTGGGGAGATTGATCGACGTGCGGGGAGGAAGGGGCTGGAGACCAGCTTGTCCGACTTGAAATGTGTTGCAGTACATTACGGCGCCTACTGCAAGTGTCTAAGGTGGGATCCAGGCTTGCCTTCCAGCGTCCTGCAAACTGCACCAGGAATATTGCCAGTTAGGTCACTGGCTGGTAACGCTCATTTTGTCGCAGCATTGGCGAACTACGATGGAAAGATACTCGTTTCTGATTTTTCTTCCGGTCTCTTCTGGCTAACTGAATCGGAAATGCGGGAAAAATACAAATGGGACGGAACGATCATGCATGTCTTTGCTGAGAAGCAAACCGAGAAGGTGCTTTATGATCATGCAAACCTGGGTTGGTGGAAAATCCCATCACTCGGATTTGTTGGCGTCCTGGCAGCTTTGTCATTGTTGTTGCCATGTCGCCCTACGAACTCCCGACGTCAGTCGTCTCGTGTGGGATTTACGGTTCTGGAGCTTTTGGTTTCGCTTGGTATTATATCGATTCTTATTGGTTTGCTGTTGCCAGCAATTCAATCAGCAAGAGAGTCTGCGAGAAATTTGGCCTGCGCGAATAATCTTCGACAAATTGGCGTCGCCTTGGGGGCATCGGAAGCATCGACTCGACGTCTGCCGGTATCAAACAGATGGGTTGCGAGCACTCGAACGGACGGAACGCGTGCATTGCTTCGGTCAGTTCACGTAGGACTATTGCCGTTTCTTGAACAGGACGCTTTATACTCAAAGTTCGACGGGACGGATTCCGGGTTGGGAGTGTTGTCAGACCCACCATACTCGAAGAAGAATGCATCGCTGATGATGGTTCGTTTGCCAATCTTTTTGTGCCCCTCCGATCCGTCCCCAATCCTTCGAAATAGTTACCGAATTTGTAGTGGCACCTCACCCGGTGAGCATGAGACTACCTACGCTCCACAAGACAATCAGGCCCTTGCGGGTTTCCGTTGGATGACCGGACATCGCGATCCACGAATCGTAGATGGGCGGTCTAACACTGCTTCGTTTTCAGAAAGGATCGCTGGTGATGGCGATGCAGGCAGTTACACACCATGGGCGGATATTCGTACAGTGACTCGAACCAGCCGGTCTGGACTCGCAACGCCAAATGACGTTGAGGACGCCTGCCTATGGCCGTCTGTGGCATCTCCAGATCATCTATCATTTGCAGGATCGACATGGTTGCTAAGTGGGTACACACAAACCTGGTATAACCATATTTTCACGCCAAATTCACGGATATCTGATTGCATCGATGGGGGCCCCGAATCGAACGGGGCTTATTCGGCGCGTGCTTACCACAATGGATCGGTCAATCTGCTGGTGGCGGATGGCTCCGTTCGTCCAGTGGCTTCGGGCATAAGTACCCGAGTCTGGCGGGCACTCGGTACCGTTGCGGGTGGTGAGATTGTTGGGGAGTTTTGATCATGCGTGGCATTTGGAGCGCAGTCGGCATTGTCTGTACATTCTGTGTCGTGTTGTCGGCTTTTTTCGGCGGTCGGAGCGGTGACACAAGTCACGCATTCTCAACTTCTTCCACGCGCACAATTATTGCTGACCCTGAATCGTTGTCGGTGCAGTTTAAGGATGAGGAGTTTTGCGATAGAGTCATTTGGCTGCACAACCCGACGGATTTCGATATACGTATAGAAAAGGTAACTGCAAGTTGCGGTTGTACCGTTCCAGAAGTTCCGAGTGACATGATTAGTGCCCACCAGAGCGTTCCATTGAACCTAAGAATCAAGTCTCCGGGATATGGTGACAAACAGTCGTTCGTACGTGTGGAAGCATCCAATCTTCTCGATATCACGGTCCCCGTCAACATTAGAGGCAAGCCTCTGTATCCGCCCTACGTAAAGCAGTGGCCGAGGGATCGCTTGGAATCTTGGGTTGTTAATACTGAATTAGCGACAACGTTCACAGCAAAGTATCGAACAGTGGAGAATCGCACGGAACCGCCTTGGATTGTCGGATTATCCAGCACGACTGCGGGAGTAGATATTTCCAGCCCTGGGACAATTGGTGAGCACGAAATTAGTAAAACCGTCGTCTACCGAGAGTACGAATTTCCGATTACCGTCAACTGGAACGAAATCGAAACACAGCAAATTGGCGGCCAACTTCGACTCTCAGTCACCCAGGATTCGATGAGAAAACTGCCGGTGGCACATTTCCTGGTAACGCGCCAGGCGGCCATTCGCGCGGTCCCATCGACTGTCGCAATTTCCCAGTATGACGTTGGAGAATCAGTGCATCGCGTAATCGCATTTAAGTCAATAGCACCGCGTGATTGGCGAATCACCGAGGTTAAGGCGAGCGATAGTTGGTTGCAGGCCAGGATTCGGCCGACCAAAGAAGGCGACGTCCATCTGCTTGAACTTACAACGATTCCTACTGAGATTCTATCAACTTCACTGAGCGCCCAAATTACAGTCGCGACCGACCACCCTGGCTGCCCAGAGATTTCGGTGCCGGTGCACATTCGGTAGATGCGCTTCTGTTATATCACTTCTGAAATTCGGCCAAGTATCCGGTTCGACGCAATTTGGCGTCGACGCAGATAAACGTGCATCGGCTCTAATCGTACAGTTCCGTCACCATTCTTACGATCCTGCATTATTCTAATGCTGCAGCGGCCTGGCTGATTTTGAAGTGGTGATCTCATTTAGAATAAATGACCTGATTCGGTCTCACGCGTTGGGGCTGCAGTCTATCTTTGAAATAGTTATATCGCGAGTCGCATAACCCAATCAGCATCATTCACGGCGAATTGAAAATCACAAGTGGCGGACGAGAATCCGCAACCGTTGTTAATCAGAATTTATCATCGCTAAAGCTGGCGAAGGCTCCGTCACCACCGTCGGAAGTTTCGTCAGCAAGCAGTCGTCGTTCCAACAGGTCGGTCGACATCAGCTGCTATTGGCACCGCATTTTCCTGATAATCATGCATCGGCGTGCGTGGAACGCAGTTTTTGGGCCAGAAACGGATAACCGGTATGAAAGCTGCTAACCAGGGAGGTAATCTATTCACAACTCCTTTTAGTTATCCGTAAAGCATAAACAATGATTCCTGTTTCACGCCGCCAGTCAACTCGCAAAGTCGGCTTCACGCTGATCGAACTACTGGTCGTTATTGCGATTATCGCGATATTGATTGCTCTGCTGTTGCCGGCCGTTCAACAGGCTCGGGAGGCAGCCCGCCGAACTCAGTGTAAGAACAATTTGAAGCAGCTGGGACTGGCTCTTCACAATTACATTGATGTTGCCACCGTGCTGCCACCAAGTGCGTGCATTAACCCTGTGTTGACCGCCACTGGAAACAACGGATCGTGGGGTGTGCACGGTCGGATTCTGCCGTTTTTGGATCAGGGCAATCTTTATAACTCAGTCGATCTGACGGTGGCGTGGGATTTTCAGGCAGCAATCAACGGGCTGAAAATTCCGGGATATGCATGCCCCAGCGATCCACGCAGCGATGAAGCTCGCGATCCCGGCAATGGACTCGCAATTCTGTATCCGACCAGCTACGGCTTCAACTTCGGAACATGGTTTGTTTACAACCCGGTCACAGGCCAAGGTGGCGATGGATCATTTCATCCGAATTCGAAGTTGCGAATGGCGTCCTTCACAGATGGTACCAGCAACACATTGATGGCCGCTGAAGTGAAAGCCTGGACGCCCTATCGTCGAAACGGAGGTCCGGCGTCAACAGCAGTGCCATCCAATATTGCACAAGCTGAAGCTCAAATTGCCAGCGGCGCACAATTTAAAAACACCGGCCACACCGAATGGCCCGATGGGCGAGTTCATCATCAAGGAGTCACCACCACCTTGCCACCAAACGCGGCGACTGCATGCAGTGATGGAACAACAAACTACGAATTCTGCGATTACAATTCGTGGCAGGAAGGCAAAAACGGAGTCAATGGAAGCCTTAGCTATGCCATCATTACGTCTCGCAGCCATCACACCGGCATCGTGCAGGTTGGATTGATGGACGGTTCGTGTCGTTCGATTTCAGAAAATATCGACCTGTCCATCTGGCGAGGTCTGGGAACTCGAAGCGGCGGAGAAGTGTTAGGCGAATTCTGATTGTTGCTCCTGATCGCCGCGAATCAGCGTCCTGTTAATCAGCGTTTCGACTGTTCGGCGGCACGATCACCGATCAATTTATGCGAACCATCGCAGTTGGGCATTTTGCGAGACAGCTTGCACGTGCAGTCGAGAATTCCTTTTCCATCAAGGATCCGTTGTACGTGTTTTTCGATTCTGGCAACGCGAGTACTGGCCTGTTTGGCGGCTGAAAAGAACAGCAGGTAACCACGCTGGCGTCCCGGTGTTAATGCCTGAAAGGCGGTTTTTAATTCCGGACTGGAGGCGAATTTGTCTTCGAGCTCCTTCGGTAATTCAACGGTTCGATCCTTTTCGAAATCCACTTTCGATCCAGAATCTTCCAACGCGATTGCTTCATGAATATAGGATTTCAGGCGGGACTGCAACTCAATTATTTGTTCAAGCCCTGTGAACCGAATCAGTCGTGCAGAGCGAGTGTTCTTGCCGGGCGTGGAAAGAATGCCGCCGGAATCTTTCAGCAACGCACCTTTGGAAAAACTCAACGCGCAATATTCCTTTAACGCGCTAATCATCACAACGTTCCCGCCCTGATGCGTATAGCAGGGAACTCGCCACTTTAGTTCTTCAGTCAGCCCGCAGCTTAAAACGATTTCGCGCAAGGCCTGCATTTCCTTTTGCCACAATGGGTTGGCACTCAGGTATTTGTCAACTTCTGGAATCATTCGTGGCCTTCATCAGCGTTCACATATGGCACTCTAAACTGAAACTGCCGTACATTTCCGTTGAGCGAGCGATGCAATGTGTTGATCGGCGATTTTGTCTGCCATTAAGCCTGAATCGGATACTGCACGGTTTGGGTGATTCGTTAACCAGTATGGCAGAAGTATGCCGGGAACGATCTGTTATTACATTTGAGCCTGACGACTGCGTGGTAATTTTCGCAGCAAGTTTTCAGAGGTGTCGTCAGTCCATGGCAAGCAAGGGGATGGCGGGAAGGAACACGTCGAAGCAGGCGCCTGCATTGGGGCTGGAATGGCACAGGATGTCGCCGCCGTGTTGTTCGATAATTCCCTTGGATGTTGCCAGTCCTAAAGCAGTTCCTTCGCCTAACGGTTTTGATGTGAAGAATGGTTCAAAAATGCTTGCCTGCAGAGCAGCGGGAATTCCGTGGCCAGTGTCTTGCACGCGGATTCTGACGAAGTCGGCTGCTTCATTCCATAACGCAGAATCAACGGACACTGGCGACTCGTTCAATTCTGCTGCACACACGTTGGCAGTCCTTAATGTCTGCCATTCTTCCATGTTGTTTGATTCGTGCGAAGTAACGGGTTAAGTCCCGCGGGGGTGGCTCCGGAACTAAAGTGAGGTCGCTGTTTTCTGGGTGTGGGCGGGGTTGGACTATGCTTGCGAAGGAACCCCGGTCTTTTGTTCGTACTTCGCTCCAACCACGGACACCCATCGCGTACCCATTTCGACAAGCATCGATTCAGGTCTCATAGCAAGAGCGATTTAGATTTCTTGCCGGCGAAGTTGGCTGCTTCCTGCTGCTTCCAGGGAAAGCGGAATGCGCAGAGGCTCATGTGTTTGTGAATCAGTATTCGGCACGCCGTTTTGTGCGACGTGTGAAGCTTGGCTTTACTGATCAACCGATGTTGCTCTGGCTGCGGCGGGCGGGTTCCAATAGTCTGGCAGGTTGGGTTTGGTCTGCTGAATGATTTCCGCTATTGCGAGTCGATCGCTGGCAGCAAGGTGAGCAAATTCTTGGGCCTGGTTGTCGTTTGACAAAACCGCCCACAGCTGTTTCCAGAATTCGTCCTGGGTTTGTTGTGGAAGTCCGTCAAACGCATCGGAGTAAATTAAATAGCTGCAGGGGTATTTGAACATTCGGCGATTCATGTCCAGATCTTTTAAGCTGCGTCCGGTTGAATCGCGAACAGCTGACTTTGAAAACATTTCGGTGTATCCAGACGTTCCGCTGATCAGCGAAGTTAACGGAGCTTCGTCCACAAATAACACGGCTTCGACAAGATCTTTTACGGAATTGGTAATGCGACGGGCGGTGCTGTCAAGCTGATGATCTTCCGGATATTCCAGCACCTTGTTCATCGCTTTTTGATCATGAAACGCCTGGCGAGTCGCGAAGTTGGCTTTGGTGATGCAGTTTTGCACCAGAGTCTGATGTTCCAGCACCATCAATGCGACAATGTCGCTGTGCGGTGTCATGTACCGCTCCACTTTGAATCGACTTGCCAGGTCGGTTACGTTTTGTCCTTCTGTGTTGTCCACTGGTTCGACAACACGGTTTGAGCGAATGATGAGGTTTCCAACATGGCTTTGTTCGCCATGCGTGCCGGTGACGTACCAGCCGCCCCAGCGCTCTTTGATGGGAGTTGTATGGTCGACAGTGCGACTGCCAGCAGAGAAAAGCGGCTGGCCCCCGGCATCAACATACAGCGATCTGACCACGTGTCCGGGAATGCCGCCTGTTCGCGACGAGCTGTGGCATACTAAACAGTTGTCGTTCCGGCGCTGCAGTTGCGGTTTTACTGTTGCATCCTGATCCATTGTGTAAAACACGGTTCCCAGCATGGGATCGACGGCGGAAAGTTCCAGCACGTCACCAGACTGGCAGTATCCTACATAAACGTTTTCGTTAAAATAGATGGCTCGGGGTGTGCGTGGGGTAATCCGTCTTTGCTGCAGGCTGGTCTTGGAAAACACCAACATCTGCGATTCAACAGGCACGTCCAATGCTGTCAGAAGAGAACTCAGGTAGCCGTGCTGATCGTCGTGATTCAGGACTTTGCTGCCGGCTTCAAGTTGTTGCTGCAGGCGAGAAACACAATTGTCGGCAGCAATGCTGCTGTAACTGATTGGCGGCTTCTCAAACTCATCCGCTGCCATGGCACTATGAATGTTGCCGCTACTGAAGTTGGCCAGCAACAGCAGTGTTAGCGAAAGGGCAGATGTTCGACTGCGTATTACTGGCACTAACATGAAAGCTCTCCCGAAAAACTGCCTAACAAGGGCTTCGCCCTTGACCCGGTGGCGTGGTTGGCTGCCAGACATGGAACGCTGGAATCGCCGAGCCGCTCCGTTGTCGCTCAAAATGATGTGCGGCGCTCATCATTTTGAGCGAGACTCTAAGATAAAGCATTGCTTCCTGATATTTATCGGTTGCAATAATACACGTTAAGGTGCATTATTACCTGTAGTGAATGAAAAGGAAGCAAAATGCTCTCGAAAACTGCAGAATACGCTCTTCGCATAATCGCCTGTCTATCTCGTGAGACAGCTTTGGCGGAGCGGGCCGACACGTTGGCTGACCAAACCAAGGTGCCTCGCAGATATTTGAACAAGGTGCTGAAGGGGCTTGTGGAAGCCGGCTTGATTGCTTCTCGCCCAGGCCCCGGCGGCGGTTATTCATTGGTGAAATCGCCATCCGCCGTTTCGATTCTGGATGTCGTAAATGCGGTGGATCCTGTCGAACGAATTCGTCACTGCCCATTGGGCCTGACATCTCATACACAGCTGTGCCCGCTGCACAAAGAGCTGGACAAGGCTTATGCGGCGACCGAAGCGTCGTTTGCCAGTGTCACGATGGAACAATTGCTGAAATCGGATAGCACCGTTATTCCGCTATGTGATGGGGCCACTCATAACCAATGTACAGCCGTGAAGTTGGGCACGTAGGTTGGACAGTTGCCGTTGATCTGGCACAAAGTGTATCGCACTGTGTTTGTCGTTCAGTAAGTTGTGCAGCCTGCTGTTGTTTTTTGGAAATTACGTCTGATGTGTTTTCGCCTTCGGCTACCAAGCGTTCTGGCTTTGCTGTTCACGTTGCTTCCGGCCGTGACGTTTGGTCAATTTGATCTTGAGAAGCCGCCATTTAATTATTCGAAAACGAAAGACGACAATCCGGTCACTCGCTTGAAGGCCAGAATCAAATCCGGCGATGCGCAGCTTGAGTATGACCGGTCGATGGGCTATCTGAGTTCGATACTGAAGGAATTAGACGTTTACGAATCGACTCAGGCACTTGTGTTTTCCAAGACGAGCTTGCAGGTGAAGCATATTTCGCCGCGCAACCCGCGAGCGATTTATTTCAACGATGATGTTTATGTAGGTTGGGTTCGCGGCAGCGATATGATGGAACTTTCAACCAGCGACCCCAACCTGGGAGCCGTGTTTTATACTGTGACGATGAGCCCCGGCGATGCGTATATCAAGCGAGCTGGTTATGACTGTCTTGGCTGTCACGCAACGTCGATGACTCAGGGAATTCCGGGACACACGGTGCGCAGCGTCTTTCCTTCGCGAAGCGGTTCCGTTGATCCGAAGCAGCGTTCGTTTGTCACCGATCACACCAGTGCAATGTCCGAACGCTGGGGCGGGTGGTATGTAACGGGGCTGCATGGAGACATGCAGCACATGGGAAATGCGTTTCTTAGCGACGGGCTGCTGGACAGAACCGACAACGCCAACCGTCAGCATTTGCGCGACGAGTTTCAGACATTTGGCTGGCTTTCTCCCTATAGCGACATTGTCGCATTGATGGTACTGGAACATCAGACTCAGATGCACAACACTTTTACGCGAGCCAACTTTGCGGTTCGCTATGCGAAGTATGACTTTCAAGTCGCTGGTGAAACGGAAGCCTTGATGGTGGACAACGAAGAGTTCCGAGCGATCGTTGCAAAAGCGGCTTCAGACGTCGTTAACTATCTGTTGTTTGCTGATGAAGCACAACTGACGTCGGAAGTGAAAGGTTCCGTTGTGTTTACGGAACAGTTCCGGCAGCGCGGACCGAGCGATCGTCAGGGGCGATCTCTGCGAGACTTCGATTTGCAGTCTCGACTGTTTCGCTATCCTTGCAGCTATCTGATCTATTCGTCTGCTTTCGATTCTTTGGATGAATCATTGCGTCGGCAGGTCTATCTGCAACTGCGCGAGGTGTTGACTTCGGCTAATGCAGTTGAGCGTTTTTCTCATCTGAATGAAGCAACTCGCCAAGCCATTACGCAAATACTTGTCGAAACAAAACCCGAACTGGTCAATGTGTGGAACGACGGCAACACGGATAATTCTTTAAAGGCTTCGAATTGATGCATGCTTCTTCAAATCTTGGCGTCCGTACGATCTGTCCACTGATTTTACTGGCTTTGATTGGCACACCGATTTCCGGCGATGAGGGTCCAGCATCCACAGATGATACGAAAAACGGCGATGACCGCCGGGCAGTTGTGTCGTCCGTTGAAGCGGCTCGCGTGTTGGCGAGCGTATTACATGAAGCCATGCACGCGACGTTGCAAACGACGCACGATCGATATTATCGAGAAGACGAAGGCTTGCCGATTCCCGCTGCGATTATGAAGAACGTCTTCGCAGATCTTAAAACAAAGCAAAACGTTACGCTGCGATGGTTGGTCGTTGAAGGTCAGGCCATGAACACAGACCACGTGGCAAAGGGGAAATTCGAAGAAGCTGCGGTCAAATTGTTGAAGGCCGGTGAGTTGTCTCACGAAGAATTCGAAGATGGTATTTATCGACGAGCCGCCCCCATCACTCTTAGCAACCACTGTTTGAAATGCCATGTTCCTGACCGCAAGGATACGCGAGATCGCAAAGCGGGCCTGATTGTATCCGTACCGGTAGCAGCAAAGGCCAGCCACTGATTGCGGGCAATGTTATTGCTCACGAACGCTTCTGGAACAACATCCGGCTTTTGAATATCAGACAGTCGAAAGGCGTACGTGTCAGAACACTGCTGGCCGACTGCTGATTTTAGCGTTAGCTCCGACTGTTCTATTGCGGCGCCGTTACTTGCCAGCCCAGTGCCCATTGCAGCTGAAACTGAGCTTCGTTGTAGGCAATCACAGATTCCAGATAGGCTCGGCGAGATGCTTCCAATGCCTTAACAGACTGCAGAACTTCGATTGGTAGCCCCTGGCCCTCTCGAATGCGACTCAGGTCATGATCGTAAGAATCCTGAGCTGATTGAATGGATAGTTGTGTGATGGCCATTCGTTCCCGACGATGTGTGACCTGTGTGTGAGCTTCCGCGATTTCACGAGCCACGTCATCGATCAGACTGACTTTGCGATACATCGCCTGCTGAACCTGTGCTTCGGTGCGTCGGCGAGCCGATCGTTCTCCGAAACCGAAGTTCCGAATTTCCCAGGTCACCATGGCATCGAAGTCACAGCGATTATTTACGTTGTTGATGGAACTTCCTCTGCCGCCGCCAAAGCCCCCACCACTTAAGCCCAGAAGAACGCTTGGGACAAACGGTGCGTATTTTTGTCTTTGATATTGATCACACGCAGCGGACACAAGTGCCTGAAGTTCTTTCAGTTCAGGGCGATTGGAAAGCCCTGTGCTGATTAGTGATCCCTGATCGATTTCAGATGTGACAAGTTCTATTGGCACAACAGTTGGGTCAATGGGAAGAATCTTTCGACCAGGTTCTGCACTGACCGCGTATGCCAAGCGTGCTGAAGCGACGTCGGCAATTTCGCGTGCTTCAGCGATTCGGCCCTCGATTAAAGCCAGCTCAGTCTGCATGCGATCGGTGTCCGCCTGCAGTCCTTGTCCGGCAGCGGCGAAGTCGTCTGTGATCTGGCTTAACGAAGCCGTCTTGTTGCGGACTTCTTCCAGAATTCGAAGCTGCTGATGGGCATCAAGCAGTTTCATGTAGGCCAAAGCGACGTCACGAAGTTGCTTGTTGACGACGGCCTTTTCTGCGTGACACGTCGCCCATGCTGTTTTTTGAGCGATGTCCGGCTGAAAGATGGCGTCGGCCAGATGAAACTGAGCTCGAATACCAGGGTTCGGCGTCGTACCGGCTCCGGTTGCACCAGCTCCCAGGCCATATTGGAACGAACTTCGATTTACGTCAACGATATCGCCGTTGCTAGCCTGGTAGTTTCCGTCGTGTCGATGAAAACTGTAGCCGGTTTGGATGTTGGGCAACCACAAAACTTCGGCTTGTTCCAGGTTGGCATACGCTTCCTGAACCTTCCATTGAGCAAACCCGACCGCCGGATGGTCACGGCCTACCATAGACAGAGCACTGGGAAGATTCAGCAGGATGGCATCTGGTACAGCATTGTTCGTGACGATTTCAGGTGCTGAAATGCTTTCCAGTGGCGTCGCCTGTTCGTATTGATGCTCTGGCAATGAACTCCGCTGCGAAGCGAGGTGAACTTTTCGGAGCGAGCGGCCTGAATTGCCATCCGCTGCTTGGTCCACCAGGCGGATTTCGTAGTTGCGACCGTCGATGGTAATGCGGCCTCCGTTCTCCGGACCGTCATCAGCCACTTCCAGTCCTACGGGAAGAATTGTCAGTTTCTGCGGGCGAGCGTTTTCTGTGATCGTCGAATAATGCGAAGTTGCTGGCTGCTTTTGCATTGACGCGTTTGCAGTGTTGCTGGCGTGGCCGCCAGTCTGCGGAATGCTGTCGATTTCACCGGCGACGGCTGGCGTTGAATCGTTGGCGAGCTGGCTGCCAGCTATCGGTGACTGGCTGCCAAACGCAAATTCGTCATCCATCTGAAGTTGCGAATTCGGCAAATCCAGAGGGTTGGTTGGTCGAGCGGGGCGATGCGAATCTCTGTTAGCGACCGTGTTTCTCAGGCCGCTGCAACCGCTAAGGCAGATAAGTCCGCCTAGAAACCATGCTTTCATTGTGTTGGTACGCATAGAACCTCCCTGTTCTGCTGAGTGCGAGTGTCGGGTCTCATCGGCAGTTCAGCGACCCGACACAGCCAGTTTGCTGCGCCCGTTTCTGGTAATCACAACTGTCTCGCCGGTCGCAGTTGTTGTTGCTGTACTACGGTTCCCGCGGGTTGGAGCGATCGTTCCGACAATGACTTTTGCAATCTGTCGAGCGTGTTGTTTGAATGTCTGTCTTCAGTGCTGACCGCGTGATATTGTGCAGGCACCCTGAATTCGCTAACCGGTAAAGGTTCTCATAATGAAATTGCCTACCAACGCAGTTCCCTGTTTGATTTCCGGAGGCTTGTTACTGTCTCTGGCTGGCTGCTCTATGCCTGAAGCGGCAGAATCCGGTGTTTCCGCTGAGTCAAAAGCAGCGGCTTCGGCTGCGGTGAAGACGGTTGAAGCCACTCCCGTCGCCGTTAAAACAGTCGCCGTTGCTCAACAGGAAGTCCGTCGCACCTGCGTTCAGCCAGCCACGGTTCATGCGTTTTATACGGCCAATATTCAGGCCAAGGTGCATGGATATGTGAAAGAGGTAAAGGTTGATATCGGCGACGTGGTCAAAGCGGGTGACGTGCTGGCCATTATTGACGTACCTGAAACGACGATGCAGCAGCAGATGTTGACCGCGTTGGTGCAACGACAACAGGCCGAAGAACAACGTGCCAAAGCGGGCATTGATCTGGCAAAAGCCAACGTCAAAGCTTTGGAAGCATTGGAAACGGAAGCTCGGTCAAAAATGCAGCAGGTCGAAGCAGCGTTGGCGGCGACTGAAGCGGAATTCCAACGGACAACAGATCTGGTCCAACGCGGGTCTTTGCAGCCACGAATTCTGGATGAAGTCAGAGAACGCCGAGATTCTGCGGCGGCTGGCAAGTCGGCTGTCACCGCAGCCATTGAATCAGCGGTGGCCAACGTGACTGTGGCCAAAGCCAAATTAACGGCTGCAGAAGCAGACCTCAACGTTGCTGTTGCAGAAACGACTGCCAAGCAACGCGAAGTGGAATACGTCGAACAGATGATTAAGTATTCAACACTGACGGCTCCATTTGGCGGAGTGGTGACTGCTCGCAGCGTGTCGCCCGGAAATCTTGTGAGCGAACGCAGCATAGACACACCGCTGTTTGTGATCAGTCAGTTGGACAAGGTTCGTCTGCACATTCCGATTCCGGAAAACGACGCGGCCTTTGTTGCTCAAGGCGACATGATCAACGTTAGTTTTCCGGCGTTTTCAGCCGAATCAGAAATGAGCGTGCCTGTGACTCGGCTGACCGGCAACCTTGATCCCAGCACTCGCACGATGTTGGTCGAAGCGGAAGTTGCCAACCCAGATGGCAAACTGATTCCTGGAATGTTTGGTCAAGCAACCGTCATACTTTCAACCAACCTCACAGCAACAGTACTTCCCGCCAGAGCTGTCCGTTTTAGCGAAACGGGCGACGCGTATGTGTACGTGATTGCTGACAGCAAGGTTTCTGTGGTTCCTGTGACCACAGGTTCTGACGACGGGCACACCATTGAAATCACAGCGGGTCTGGAACCCGGGCAGGTCGTGCTGGACACTCACCTGCAGCGGTTTAAGGACGGCGAGATTGTCCGGGCGCTCGACTAAACGCGTTGGGCGTTGAGGTGCCAATTGGGTGTGCCAGCGGTTTCGCTGACGTTTCTGGCAAGGACAGTCGCACCCTGCATCTTCGGACGGACCGTCTACGGTCATTCAAACATTTGTTTCAGCCGAACTGAATACTCATGGGTCTTATCAACTTTTCATTGAAGAATCGATTCGCGGTACTTGCCGCAGCGATTGCGTTATGCCTGTTGGGAGCGACCGTAATTCCGGGCATCACGGTAGACATTCTGCCGGACTTCAAGAAGCCGGTGGTGGTGAGTTTCTTTTCGTATCCGGGGCTACCAACTTTGGATATGGAAAAATCGGTCAGTTCGCGAGTTGAACGAGCTTTGACGTTGGCTGGAAAAATCGAGCACCAGGAATCTCGCACGGTTCCGGGCGCTGCCGTTATCAAGATCTTTTTTCAACCAGGCGCGGACCCCAGTGCGGCGATGAACGACATCGTCAACTTGGAAGCCAGTGACATGTTTCACTTGCCGCCGGGTATTGAATGGCCGTTTACGTTGCGCAGTGAACCATCGAATCTGCCTGTTGTGCTGGCGGCGATTTCCGGCGAAGGTCTTACGGAATCTCAGCTTTACAGCATCGGCTACTATGCCGTGCGAAACAAAATGGGTGGCTTGAAAGGCGTTCAGATTCCTCACCCATTTGGCGGCAAGTTCCGTCAGATGATGGTGTACGTTGACCCGGTCAAGCTGCAGGCTCATAACCTGAGCGCCAAAGACGTGGTCGATGCTGTTACCAAGGCAAATCTGGTGATGGCCGGTGGTTCAGCCAGAATGGGTGGCACTGACTATCAGGTTCACCCCATGAACACTTTGCCAACACCGGTGGAGATCGAAGCGATTCCGGTGGCGATTCGCGATGGCAATCCGGTGTTTGTGCGCGATGTCGGGCGAGTGGTTGATGATGCGGCTTTGCAGTACAACGTTGTGCGAGTAAACGGTGTTCGCAGCGTGTATTGCCCGCTGCTAAGAGAACCGGGCGAAAATACGATTGACTGCGTCGATCGCATTGCCAGGGGACTGGAAGCCGAAATTCCGCAGATGAAATTGCGCGGCGACATTCCCGAGGCAACAGAAGTGAAGCTGGTCTCCGATCAATCTGGCTACATTCGCCAGGCGCTGACAGACCTTTACAGCCAGGTGGGATTAGGAGCGTTGCTGGTCGCCATTGTGGTGATGGTCTTCCTGCGCAGATTCCTGCCAACTCTGATTATCTGCAGTCTGATTTTGCTGGCGATTTTAATCGGCGGACTGGGCTTTGCGTTTACCGGACAAACGATCAACGTGATGACTTTGGGAGGCATCGCGTTGGCCATTGGCACGGTGGTGGATGCGGGAATTGTGGTGGTGGAGAATATCATCCGCCATCAACGAATGGGCAAGTCGCCGATGGGAGCGGCTGTCGAAGGAACTCAGGAAGTTTCGACCGCCATTCTTGCGGGCACAATCACGACCTTGGCAGTGTTTCTGCCCGCCGTCTTTTTGACGGGCATGATCAAGTATCTGTTTGCTCCACTTTCGTTGGCCGCGACGTTTACTATTGGTGCGTCGTATATTCTGGCGTTAACTGTCATCCCGGCGTTTTGTGCGACCTTTGTGCGGGAAAAAGTTCAGAAAGGTGCTGTAGAAACTGACGATGCGGCAGAAAGTGCGAAGCCGAAAGGCATTTACGGCAATCTGTTGAATGTGGCGTTGAAGGTTCCGGCGTTTTCAACATTGTTGATTGTGGTTGGTGTGGGCTCGTCGTTTCTGCTGTGGCCGATGATTGGTTCGGAATTGTTTCCTGAAGTGGATTCCGGATCGTTCGAGATTCGAATCAAGACGACTCCGGGAACGGACCTTCTGGAGACCGAAAAAATCGTCGCTCGCCTGGAAGAAACCGTGAAGGCGGTGATTCCCGAACAGCAGATTGAAACGCTGATTGCCAACATCGGACTGCCGGTTGGCAAAGGGGCCGGTTTTTCGACGGTGTTAAGTTCCAATTCCGGCCCCGACACGGCCTATCTGATTGTGAATCTGAAACCGGAAGGCCGCACCGTTGCGACTCAAACGTACATTGAGCAACTGCGTGAAACACTGAAGGACGAATATCCGCTGGAACAGTTCGTGTTTGTGTCGGGCGGAATTGTCAACATGGCTCTTAACGAAGGCGTGCCGACTCCCATCAGCGTTCAGGTATCGGGAGGCAGCCTGCAACAGTGTCGCGACAATGCAGAACGAGTCGTTGCGGAAGTGCAGAAGATTCCAGGCACGAGAGACGTGCAGATTGCCCAGGCATTGGACTATCCTCAGTTCGACGTGCAGGTTGATCGAACGCGAGCCAAGTATCTCGGGCTGGACCAGGAAGAAGTTGCCAAAACAGTGCTGACTGCATTGGGTTCCAGCGTTGGCTATTCGCCGACCATCTGGATTGACCCGAAGTCCGGCACCGACTTTTTTATGGGTGTGCAATACGAAGACAATCAGTTCGAATCGTTGGACGAGATCCGCAACATTCCACTGTCACTTAATACGCCCGATGGGCCGGTGACGATTCCTTTGTCGAATGTTGCGACTGTAAAACGAGTGAATATTCCAGGTGAGATTGCTCACTACAACATTGGCCGCGTTAACGATATTCATGTCAACGTTTCAGGGCGAGACCTTGGTTCGGTTGCGGCTGATGTGCAGACAGTTCTGGCGGCCATGGAATTCGAAAACGGTGTTGCCGCCAGAATTCGTGGCCCGGTGGAAACAATGAATGAAGGTATAAGTACTTTAAGTCTGGGCCTTGTTGTGGCCGGGATTTTGGTTTACCTCGTTTTGATGGCTCAGTTCCGATCGTTTTTAGATCCATTGATCATCATGCTGGCGGTTCCGCTGGGGCTGGGCGGTGTGCTGGTGGTGCTGTATCTGACCGATACAAATATCAACATCCAGTCGTTGATGGGGACTTTGATGATGATTGGCGTGGTGGTGAATAATTCGATCCTGTTGGTCGAATTTGCCAACCGCCGTCGGCACGAAGGATTGTCTGCTCGTGATGCTGCGATATCAGCGGCTCAGGTGCGACTACGGCCGATTTTGATGACATCGCTGACGCTGGTAGCTTCGATGCTGCCGTTGGCGATTCAATTTGCTCCTGGAAACGAAGCCATGATTCCTTTGGCCCGAGCCCTTCTGGGCGGAATGGTGGCATCAACCGTGCTGACGTTGATTCTGGTGCCGTGCGTGTATTCGCTCGTGCATCGTCGATCGACGGTAGCGGCTGGTTAACCCTTTTTAAGTTGTGCGGCCTCTTGGTTGCCGATGGGTTAGGCGTGAACAGACGATTCACGCCGCATGCTGGCAACTTGAATGATTGTTGCGATTT
This sequence comes from uncultured Planctomycetaceae bacterium, assembly GCA_937916515.1. GTDB lineage: Bacteria > Planctomycetota > Planctomycetia > Planctomycetales > Planctomycetaceae > Fuerstiella. The sequence continues at coordinate 22,353 of CALFSX010000252.1, forward strand.
TTCCGGGATCGTCACGAATTCGAATGGTCACAGGCAAGACGACACGCCTAAGTGAAACGACCGCCACAGATAGAGCGATTGCGTCAATCAGTAAAACCGCTTGACGAGTGTTAAGATTGTACGCAGCGTGCAGCGCGGGCTCAGCCCGTTGTGCTGTTTGCGACGATCATTCGAATCATGGACACGTTGTGTGTGGTTGATCACAACATTGAATAACACTCGCAGAATTCAAGGAAGAATCTGGCGTGGTTAGAAAACTACTTTCATACAGCTTCTGCGCCATGCTCGTTGTGAGCGGCCGCAATCTTTACGCGGACGACGCAACTTTTGAGCAATTGCTAAGCAGATTGCAAAAAACAGAAGAGCGTTTGGCGGATTTGGAGAAGGAGCAGACGTCTCCCTTCCTACCCGTTTCTCGTCCGTTCAGATCTGACCTGCCAATTGCGGTTCCGCCTGCGGAAGGCGACGCCGTTGCAGCGGATGAAACAGATGAATCGCCAAACGTTGAAGACCGACTGAAGAAGCTGGAAGCTGGCTGGGAAGAGCTGGACGACGCCTGGTCTACCTTTAACAAGGCGGAAAAGAAAAAGAAGGAGGATGCTGCAAAGAAGCCAACCTTCAAAATTGGCGGTCGAATTCACGCCGACTATTGGGATTTCATCAACGATAACGGCGGTGTTGGTTTCCTGGAAAATCCCGTTGCCGGTGATGGTTCCGACAGCTCCGTTGCAAATGATGGTTCGGACCCCGATGACCGCTTTGCCTTCCGACGCATTCGATTGGAAATGGGTGGCGACATCAAAGAAACGATGTTGTGGCGAACTCAGATTGACTTCAATAAACCCGACTCCGCTGAAATGAAGGACGTGTATATCGGTTTCAGAAACCTGCCCAACAATCAGGAACTTCTGATCGGAAATCAGAAGCGACCACTGGGGCTGGATCACCTGAACAGCAGTCGCTACAACGTTTTCACGGAACGTCCGTTTGTTGTGGAAGCCTTCAATGAAGACGCTCGCCGCCCTGGTATTTGTATGTACGGGCACACAGACGACCTTTCATTGAACTGGCGATACGGTGGCTATTACCTTGAGAACATTGCCGACAGTGGCGGCACTCTTGGTGATCAACGTCAGATGAGTGCCAACTTTCGCCTGGCCGGAAGCCCTTGGTATGACGAGTGTTCGGACGGCCGCGGCTATTTCCACTGGGGCGTCGCGGGCATGTTTGCCAAGGCCGATGGCAATGACAACGGCACAGACATTCAACGCAATGAGGCACGGTTTAGAACGCGTCCGGAAGCTCGCAGTAGCAGTCGGTGGTTAAACACTGGTCGCATTGCGGGGGCAGACTGGTATGAAACTCTGGCTGTCGAAGGAATCTTCAACGTGGGACCATTGCAGTTCTGTGGAGAATACATGCACAACTTTATGCAGCGTGATGGATTCGCTGACACGCAGTTTGGCGGGGGTTACATCTATGTAAACTACATGCTGACCGGAGAGCATATCCCTTACGAACGCAAGAGCGGAACCATTGGGCGACTACAACCATTTAACGATTTCTTCCTTCTGGAAGGTTGTGAGTGCGGTGGGTGTCGCGGATGGGGAGCCTGGGGCGTTGCGGCTCGATACTCCTATCTTGACATTAGCGATAAAGACGTACTTGGTGGAGTCGGTGAGTCCGCCACTTTGGCTCTCAACTGGTACTGGAATGCCTATGCCAAAGTACAGTTCAACCTGATTTATGGTGACATCGATAGTCGAGATCCAGTTACCGGAACGACCGGGGGCAGCTATCTGATCGCAGGAACTCGTTTCGCAGTGGAATTTTAGCCATCCAATGCGTTGGGTCTCTGCAAGTTACACGACATCAAACGAAATGAGGCACGGCGATTTCGCCGTGCCTCTTTCATTTGCTTAACTGACTTTACCAGTTGTTTCCGTCGTAGCTTACGGTCTGCAGCTTGCGGCCAGCCAATGGATCGTGAGACAACATTTTGTCGTGTTCCAGGCCATCAACGGTTAGCTTCTGGCCGCGTGCTGCGAAGTCTCGCTTCATTTCTTCGATGCGGCTCATCACCGTGTGGTCGACGTATTTGGACTTTGACAGGTCCAGTACAACATCGGCCGTTTTGGGAAGGCTGACAATCTTCTTGCGAAGCAGCTTAACTACGTGCCGTCTGATCGTTCAAAATCGCCGATTCGCATCACACTCACCGTTTCAATGCATGCTGTCACGTGATGATGTTGTAGCACTTCCGTGCTCAGATACTTCAACATGGCCTCACACACTTCGCGTGTCGCGACGACTTCAATGCGGACGCACGGTTTCTTCTGATGGATGTCTTGTTTGATGTCGTGTTTCCCAGCTCCTTCACATGGCATGACCGTGTAGCCCGTGGCCCCGCATTCAACAAATGCTCGTTCGAGTTCGGGGCCCATGGATTCTTCGATCACTACGGTCAGACGGCGGACGGGGGACATGCCTTTTCGTCGTTCTGCATGGGCATCTGCGGATTGCGGGTTCATTTGATCCAGCCCGCGAATTTCCAGCTTGAGTCCTTCCATTTCGAAGTTGCGTTCCATCTCTTCCAGTTTTGCCATGACGTTATGATCAACCAACTGGGTGTCAGACAGGTCGATAATCAGATTGCGTTTCTGAACCAGTCCGATTTCTTCAATCTGCCGACGAAACGGAATCCAGTTGCTGAAGACCGCCGATTCGCGGGCGATAATCATACTGGTATTGCTGTCAACTTCCTGTACTTCGATATAAGGTTTGAATAGCGACTTTAAAGAGACCCCGTTAGCAACGTGTATGACCATTTTCAGCAGTACGCCAGCCGCGACTCCAATCAAGAGGTCCGTTGCCAACACGACAATCAATGTTGTGACAAAGATGGCAAGTTGTTCCTTGCCAATTCGGTAGACGTGAACAAATTCATTGGGATGTGCCAGACGAAAGCCTGTGTAGACCAGCATGGCGGCGAGGGCGGCCATTGGAATCATGTGCAATACCATCGGAATCAGGGCCACGCACAGCAGCAGGAATATGCCATGCCAGAAGTCTGCAAAACGAGTTTTGGCGCCGTTGTCGATATTGGCTTTGCTGCGGACGATTTCCGAAATCATCGGTAAGCCACCCACAAACGAAGCGGCAAGGTTAGCGACTCCAACGGCCAGAATGTCTCGGTCCATATTTGCTTTGCGCTTGTAGGGGTCCAGCAGATCGACCGCTTTGGCGCTCAGCAGGGATTCCAACGATCCGATGATGAAAAACAGAGTGACCCACCACCATGCTTTGGCCTGCTTCAGAGCCTGAAAGTCTGGAAACATCACTTCTTTAAACATGCCGAAAGATTCTTTAGGCATGGCCACCAGAAACGATTCGTCAATTTTGTACTCAACCTGAGACTGGCCGAACGTGTATGAGTGTTCGTTGGTGAGTTCGAAGAACATTCCCATCGGTACGGCAACCAGCAGAACAATAAGTGGTGCAGGAATTGATCGCAGGAACGAAACTTTGGCTCTTACTGTAGGCCACACAAACATGATCACCAGGCTTGCGATTCCGATCGCGGCAATCGCTGGATTCGCCTGGCTGATGTACGTTGGAATCTGCTGCAGCATTTTCAAGGGGGCACCGCTGGCTGTAACTCCAATGGCAACAGGAAACTGCTTCACTATAATTGTCACGCCAATCGCTGCCAGCATGCCATGCACGGCGGCGCTCGGGAAAAACTCACCCAGAATTCCGGCCCGACAAGTGGCGAACAGAATTTGCAAGACCGCAGCGGCGACTCCAACTGCCAGAGCTGCTCGATACGCTGTTGTATCGGTAGCGCTCCAGATTTTGTCTGTCATTCCATTACCGCCGAAGTCTTCGATGCATCCCAGGGCGATCATGATCATACCCGCCGCCGGGCCCTTAATTGTCAGCTCACTATTGCTGATACATGTTGTGATCATCGCGCCGATGATGGCAGTAAAGATTCCCGCAAGCGGAGGGTATCCGCTCGCAATAGAGATGCCCAGGCACAAAGGCAGCGCGAGCAGGAACACCAGAAGTCCGGAAATAATGTCCTGTTTAAAGTATTTTCGAAACCCCCTCGCATTGCCGTGTGGAATCTCAATTTCGCCAGAATTGTTCATATATGTTTCCTCGCCAGTTATGGCGTAAAGTAAATGTCTTTGATTCAACAGAAGTAAAGTCAGTCGGCGCGCGGACTACGTCAGCCTCATCAATAACCGTCAATCGGTATAAGCGGTCAATGGTCATGGTAATCCCGCGGATTTACAATGCGCAGCAACAGGGTAGATTCTTCGCCGTTGACTGGCGATTGCGTCCTGTTGACACGACGCTTCTGGAAAAGCTGAATTGTCAATTCAGATGCGGATCGCCGCGAGTTGGCTGCCACGCGACACGCCGGTTTTCGAATGTCGATTGAGCAAAATCATGCAGACGAGATTCAGTATTCAGAGCGTGATGTTCCTGGTGCACTTCAGCGGCTGGAAGTTCTTCGTCGTCTTCTTCGTGTTGTGGTTGAGCGGAAGTGTTCGGCGTAGCCGTTTTCTCAGAAGGATGACGCAACTGAATCAGGGCTTGAGCCGCATGGAATCGCGACGCGACGCCAGGTTGCGGCCAAAGTCCTCCCCCTAGGATCAGGGCCGCCAGAATCAGCACCGCGAATCTTTCTGCAGGGCGAACGTGCACGGGAACTGACACCTTGTAGCGAGTACCGGTAAAGATTCGAAAATAGGCGTGCATCACGGCAATACTGTTCAATGCCGCAGCGATGACCACCGTCATGCCAATGTAGGGGTAGACCTCAACGGCACCTTCCACCAGCAGTTCTGTGCCGATAAATCCAATGGTTCCCGGAAAACCAATCGATGCCAGGCCGGTTAACAGAAACAACGAAGCCAGTGTGGGAGTGTGTTCATACAACCCGCGATACTCAGCCAGCGAAAACCGACCGATGCGTGCTTCGACAGATCGCATGGTCAGGCCGAAGCCTCCCATGGCCAGACCCACGGAAATCCAAACGCACAGTGCTCCCGTTAGTCCGATGGGCGTTAACAGTTCCAGACCGACCAGCACCAGCGATGAATGGCTAAGAAACAGATAGCAAAAGAATCTGCGTGAGTCCGTTTGAACAAGTGCCATCCCCGCGGCGTACACTGAGGTCGTCAGCGAAACAAGGGCGATGCTTTGGAGGGCCCACGATGGAGCAATCGGCAGCACGATTCTCATGACCACATACGCACCCGTCATTGGTGTGACGAACAGCAATGCGGTGCCCATGGTGGCCTTTTCGAACAGGTCAGTCATCCAGCAGTGAACGGGCACAATTCCGCTGCGTAGCAAAGCGGCTGCAGTCAGCAATGCTCCTGCAATGATTCCCCGCGTGCTGGAATTAACTTCCGGGTGTCCCATGGTTCCGTCTGGCAGCAGCAGCCAGCCGCCAAACATCAATGCGACAAACAAGCCCATATGAAAGGAAAACACGCGAGTGCAGTGTCCACGTCTCTTAATTTCGAACCACGGAGGAATTACGGCGGCTGAACAAAGCAGAATGATGACAAACGGATCGCGAGAGCTTAACGTAGCCAGCAGCAACGCTTCAGAAACCAGAGTGGCCGGAAAACTGAAACGATTCATTTTCGTTCGCAGAGTCGAAAGCACGGTCATCAGGTACAGCAAAGCGGTCAATGGCAGCAGTGGTGCGCTCAGTTCATCGATGACGAACAAATCAATTTTGAAAAGTCCGTGCAGCAGGTCCCAGTGATCGAATGCTTCGAAGGTTTGTAAAGTTCCGAAGTCGATCCACTCGCCAACAGCACAGCACAAAGTCAACGAACACACGCCCACGGAAAATCGGTAAGCGGTGTTGCTGTTGCGAATGAATTTTGTGATGACCGCTCCGATAAGGGGTACGATCACGCTAAGCTCAAGCCATGGAAGATGAAGTTCCTGCATTATTTCATCTCCTTTTGTCCGCCCAGGGCCGATTCAGTCTGATCGCCACTATTGGCGACCAGGTCGTCGTCAGGATCATCTGGATTGTTATCCCCTTCAAATGGGCCTAAGTTATCTACTGCGGCGGCTTCAGTCATTACTTTGGGTTTTGAGGCGGATAGAAACCGCACCCATTTTTGTTCCTTGCGGTTGCACCAGTTAAACACACCGATGAAAGGTCGAACAATGTATTCGTCCAGCAGTGCGTCCAGGTATCCTCGTTCAAGGGCAAACCTGTAAAACCAGTTGCGAGCTGAATTGCTCATGATTCGTCGCTGCAGAGAGTTGCGACGTGGCAGGTGATCGCCGATGGCGTTTTCGATTGTGTGATAGTCGTGCAGCAGCGAAGGAGCTCGCAGCAGCTGCAGCGTTCTAAGGCAGGCATGGCCGATGATGTGAATCAAGGCGATGTAGTGCCATCCAAGTCCGATCTCCACAACAATGATGCCCACTTGAGTCAGCGACGCAAATGCCAGTGCACTCTTGATGTCGGTTTGAACGCGAGCTGTGACAGCTCCAAAAACCGCCGATGAAAGTCCTACCAGAATGACTATGACACTAAGCGTTGTTGACAATTCCAGAATCGGGCTCACTCGTAGCAGCAGGAATGCTCCCAGATGCACAGACAACGAACCATAGAACACGGCACTGGAAGGCGTCGGCCCTTCCATCGCTCTGGGCAACCAACCGGAAAACGGCACCAGAGCCGATTTGCCAGACGCTGCAAACAGCAACAGCAGTCCGACCAGCAGTGCATTCGATTCAGTGATTGTCGCATGTCCGTTTGGCCAGGCTCCATCACCCATCAAAATGTCAAAGTCGCCTCCACCGGTCAGATGGTGCATAATGATGGCTGCTACCAGAAACGCGGCATCGGCAATTCGGTATACGGTCCAGACTCGCAAACCGTTTTTAACGGGGTTCAATCGTTCGTGGAAGAAGGCCACCAGCAACGCTGAAGACAGTCCAACAAGTTCCCAGCCGAAAAACAGCGTTTCAATGGTTCCGGCCAATGACGTGACAATCATCCCCAGCAGGAAGAACGCATAGCTCATAAAGAAGCGATGAAAGCCAGCTTCGCGGTGCAGGTATCGACTGGCGAATGCTCCAATGGTTCCGCAAAGGACAAACGACAGAATCACGAACGGCACAGAAAGTCGGTCAAAGACAAACTTCATGTGGAAGTGAAAGTGCAGATGCTGATCAGGAATCACCACCCAGTTACCAAAGTTCAGTACGACATGGCGTTCGTCTAAAGCCAGCATCATCACCAGAATGGCAACCGCCGACACCAGCCCAAACACAACCGCCGCTTCAGTAAAACGCGCCAAAGACCGTTCGCCAAGTGGACGACCTGCCAGTGCCGTTAATCCGAATATGGCAAGCAACAACGCGGGAGCAGCAACCACGCACATGCCGAAGATTTCGAATAATCTTTCGGGAGTCATGCCTGGGTTCCCTTAAAGCTCATTGGAGTCTTACTTAAGAAAATGCGTGAACGGTACGTGCATGTTGTCCGTAGTGACAACGGAGCGGCTCGGCGATTCGAGCGTTCTACGTCTTGCTGCGTGCCACGCCACTGGGGCAAGGGCGAAGTCCTTGTGAGCTTGATCGAGGCGAATCCGAGGCTTTCACGTTTTCCCGGAGTCCACTTGTCTGAAGACGGTGCGACGGCAAGTTCGCGGGATTTCGCGTGGAAGGCAATAAATCGACCACGGTGGAAAGTTTTCGTCCCTTCAGCACCTGGATCGAACGCTGCTAACTGCACCCATTCGGCATCCGTCAATCTCGCGATCGCCGGATTGTTTCCTATAATTTGCATCATTGCTTCCGCTATGCTGTCGATGGCGAACAGAATTCGCATCGGTTCGTGTATTTCTACCATTTGTGCGGCCCGTCAAAGCCGCAGATCGCTGGATGCCCCGTCTTCACGCTTGAAAGCCATGTCCGGTTGTGAGGCAACTGGTTTCGGCAGCCGTAAGCTTCGTTGTCTACTGTCGAAAAGTAGCACTTCAAGCTGATTCCGGCACACACCGGAATCACTGCTCGCAATAGCTGTTCCAAAATCGCTGAATCTTTTCCATCGTGAGTTGGATCGTAAGAAGTGAGAAACGCTTGAAGATCCAGATACAAATCACGACTCCATTGATGCCGCCCACAAAGCACGATGCTCACGTGGCTTGGTTATCTTCCAGTGGCGCCTGCGAGCAAGTCTTCTGCAACACCTTCCCCACGTGCCAGAGCATCAGCGGGGGAGTATTCAATGGAGCCGAAGCGAAACGGCGACATCGTTTTTTGTCGACAGTGCTTTTGCCGACAGTGCTTGTGCTTCATCAACCGCCACCAACGCTCGTTCAAACGCGGGCGGCAGGCGATCGGCAGCACGTTCTGGTCAGGCCGTTGGTGGCCCGCGAGAATGCTGAGTCTTGCAGGCCAGCAATTCGGGCAGCAGGTTTGCTTCAAGACTCAGCCGATGCCAGTCACAGCGGGAAAACGCTTCCTCGGTGATTCTTGCGTGGAAGTCGCAATGTCGCAGCTTTTCAAATTCCGCTTCACCTGATGACTCCGCTTCTTCCTCTTCGGGAACCAGAGGGTCAGACGTTTCACTGATGGCATCTCCAGACATGCCAATGCCGACGCAGTCTGCACTGGCGGCAAACAGCGAAATCAGCAGGCAAAAGAAGATGAACAGGCGGATATTCATAGGTTAATACTGGCAGTATACATCATGTAAATCAAGACAGGGTGAGCGATTCGTTTGAATCCGACAGCCGCTGATTCGCGTGATCTGCGAACAGGGGCAAAGTACCCAGTTGTCTTAGGCGGCAGACTGCTAATCTGTCGCCATGCGAGCATCGTTTTTAGTGTGGCAGTTTGAGTGGTCTTGTTCGAAAACCTAACAAGGGCTTCGCCCAACGCTGTGAAGGGATTTTTGAGCGGGAAAACCGTGAGATAAAGCGAAAGATCGAGGCTGGAGTTTGGATACGGTTAAGTCACGAAGTGACGGTAGGTGATAGCCACGGGCGCGAGCCCGTGGAACAGCATTCGACAGTCGTTTTCAGTCCTGAAGGGACGACAGGCAACAACGCGAAATGATACGCCTACCGTCCCTTCGGGACTTTACGTCTGACTTTTTGCAAACCACGAGCTCGCGCCCGTGGCTACTACCTAACGTCACTTCGTGACTGAAGCCCATTCGGCA
>CALFSX010000253.1 GCA_937916515.1 uncultured Planctomycetaceae bacterium
GCGATGCAGCAATCGTAGGACGGTATGTGGATGGCATGCTGTTCCTGATGAACCCAGATAAGACACATCGACGAAGCGTGATTCGCGCCGTTCACCAACTGAAGGCCATGGGGCTTAAGATTGTTGGAATCGTTGCCAACACAAGCTTGAGCGAAGAAAAGAACAGCTACGGTTATGCGTACACGTATGGATACGGATACGGTGGCGACTATTCATACGGCCACGATGAAGACCACGAAACTTCAGTAGACGCAGAAGAGTCCTTCGATGTCTCTGAAGGCATCGGAAAGGCAGCGTAATGAGCTCGTTCGATAATGCTCTACGCTCACGCCCCCGCGGTCATGGACGCCAGCGTAGCCTCGCGCAGTCAAACGATGCGTCTCTAGCAGTGCGTAGCCTGGACTGGGCTGGCGATATGTGCTTCGGCGTTGCTGTCGTTATCGTGCCGCTTACATCAGCCGTCATTCGCGACACAGGAGTCGCAATCTTCATCGCCTGCAGTCTGCTCATGGGCTTGACCTGGGCAATTCGCCAAATTCTGGAACCAAAGTCGCATTCGCGATTCTCCGGAGCGGAAATCATCGCGTTCGCAGCGATCGCTCTGGTCGCGCTGCAACTGGTTCGCTTTTCTCCAGCCACCTTGAACGTACTGGCACCTTTTGTACAGCCGAACCTGCCAACATGGGGTGCGGCCACACACGGAGCTTCCGGTGCAGACGTTTGGCAGACAATATCACTAACCCCTTCGCTCACTCAGTCTGGGTTGGTACTTTTAATTTCCTACGTGACTTTCTTTCTGGTACTTCGGCAACGCCTGGTGACCGAAAACCAGATCGATCAGACTCTAAAAGTAGTCGCGATAGCGTGTACTGTTATGTCCGCAATCTCATTGGGACAGATCGTCTCCGGAAACAACAAATTCCTCTGGATGTTCGAACACCCTTTTCGCACGGCCAGCTGGCCCGCAAAGGGCACGTTCACAAATCAAAACCACTTCGCTCACTTTCTGGCAATCGGTATTGGTCCGCTGACATGGTGGTGGCATTCGAGTAAGCCGAACACTTCCGGCCAACAAACATCAAGCTCAGGCTTCGGTAAAAATGCCACCGGTCAACGATTTCAGGCCTCTCATTTGCATGGTGTACTTACAGGAGCAATTTCGATCGTGGCTCTGGCTGGCCTTGTCAGCACCTCGCGCGGTGGCATCGGGGCTATCCTGATAGCGGCCTTCATAACTGTTCTGGCAATCGGAACACGAATGAAGGGAATCCTGAAGGTCGCAATTCCCGTCGGGATTTTCATCATTTTAGGTGCGTTAGAAATCGGAACTGAAATGTTGGAAGCTCGTTGGCAGGCGACCACAAATGCCAGCTCAGTGAAAGAACTGACATCTGGAAGAACTGAACTTTGGCAGGCGGTGGCCAGCGCAGTCCCCAGCTTTTGGAGAATGGGTTCGGGACTTGGAAGCCACGCAGAGATCTATCCCATGTGGTTAGCAAAACAGTTCAACGTACGATTTTCGCATGCAGAATGCGGATATCTACAAGTCCTGTTGGAACTGGGATTACCTGGGCTGGGGCTGCTTCTCAGCGGGCTGGGTTATCTGACGTTATGCGCCATCAAATCGTATAAGAACTCAAACAACACCATCCAGAAACAACGCATCCTGATCCTAAGCGCCGGACTCGCAGCAAGTGCCGCGCATTCAACCGTAGACTTCGTCTGGTACATCCCTGGATGCTTAATACCAACCATCGTACTGGCAGCCTGCATATCGCGTATGCCTCAACTATCAACCTCAGAAAACAAAGGTGAACGCAACAACCTCAACGTTCCGTCGCGCTGGCCAACCGGTTTCGCATGGCTTTTAGTAATTGCACTTCTGCCAGTAAGCCAACTGTCAGCGGATCAGGCGATACGAGATGCAAAATCAGAAGGTGACTGGTTAGCTGCCCGAGACCGCAGCATCACAAACTCAGAACGTATCAGCCATCTGGAAAACTGCCTGAAAGCGGATCCTCTGGACTACCGGGCGATGGCCAAACTGGCAACTTTGTATTTGGATCGCTTTCAGCAGTCGCACGGTGAAACTGGAAACCGGATGACTGTTATGGAAATCAGAAGCACAGTCAAATCTTCTGAATTCGAATCAAAGCAAGCCATCGCTGAATGGCTGCAAAGAGCATTCGGAGAACGCAGTGTCGACCTTTACCGAGCTCACCTGATGGCTCAAAACGCTCTGGTCGGACAACCTTTGGCAGCTGAATCGTACTCTGTGCTTACACAAGTTGGCTTCCTCACGGAAATGTCCGAACAGACGGAACAGCTGCTATTGGAGCAAGCGCTCAAAGTACGCCCGTATGCATCCTATGTTCATTACCTCATCGGGCTCTCACTGGCTTCAAGTGGCCAGTTGGAAAAATCCAGTGAATCGTTAAGCATGGCCTTCAACCTGGATTCGGATCTAAGACAGACGATTGCCAGAGAACTCAGTCCCTACATGTTAGCTGACGAGTTTATCGAGAAAATGAATCCTCAAGCTGACGGACTCTGGTACCTGTTTAAAGCCTATCAGCTACAGAACAACACAGAACAGCAAGTGGTGGTGGCGGAGTATTTCTCTACACATTTCAAAGAACTGTATACACCTGAAATGGCAGAAAACGTTGCTGCACTTCGTCAATTCGAGACTCTCTTCTCGTTTGCAGGTGAAACGCAAAAGTCTGCACTCTGCTTACAAAAAATTGCGGACCGTTGCCCGTCTGATTTCGCAACTCGGAAAAAACTGGCATTGGCCCTGGCGAGTCTGGGGAAATTCAAGGCAAGCCGGATGGAACTGGAATGGTGCCTTCAACGAGCCCCCGATGACACTAAATTACACGAAAAGCTGCAATTGGTAACTGAGGCTCTGAAGTCGGGAGAGCCACGATGAATCAAGGCCATAAAATGAGATCTACTTCAAACGCTAAAGTATCAACGTTTGACAGTCATGTTCCCAACGCAAACAGCGTTGTACCGTTCAAGCCGGAAACCAGCAGTTTGTATGCGGATCGGCTAAAAACTTCGCAGTTATTGTCAGCCTTTGGCAGAGCATTAAAGAGAACCCTGGATATTACGTTATCGTTGCCGATCGTACTGTTCATCCTGCCTCCGCTTTGTATCCTTTGCCGCGTCATTCATCTGACTCAGTCCTCCGGCCCCTTGTTCTACAGACAGGTTCGATGCGGACAAAACGGAATCCCGTTCACAATATTCAAGTTCAGAACGATGTCTGTACCTGGTGAAGGTGCTTGCGAAATTAAAGAGGCCGAAACTCGCATCTTCCCATTGGGCAAATTTCTAAGAGCCACGAAAATCGACGAAATCCCACAGTTCCTGAATGTTCTGCGAGGCTCCATGAGCGTCGTCGGACCGCGTCCCCATCACTTTGAGGACTGCAAACTGTTCGAAGAAAGCGTACCAGACTATCGTCACCGATCGATGGCAAAACCCGGAATCACCGGGTTGTCCCAATACGAAGAATACTGCGGCCGCTTTCGCTGGAACTGCACAGAAAGCAGAGTCGCAAGTGATCTGCAGTACATTCGCGAATGGACACCAACAACAGATATTCAGCTGATCGCTAAGACGGGCTTCGTCGTACTTGGAAGAATGCTGGCCACTGCGATTCGCCGTCCAGCAGCGCGTCCAGCCATTCAGCCACTTCGAGTTGTCAGCGAACATCCAGTTCCCACTCTCAACTCAATCGCAGAAGAAGCCACGGACTTCACGGATCGCAAAGCTGCGTAGAAGCCTCGACTTTCTTGGGAGAACTTGCAGCATCTCTGGCTGGAATACGCACAACCAGCTAACCAACGATGCCGCCATCCGCAGTTATCCCATTCCACCGAGACTAGCCATTCCAACCAGCGATATCATGTTTGCTTGGCCAAAGAGGTCTTGAGGAAAAGTGAATCCCTGAAAATATCGAAACGAGCCCTCATTGGCAGCACACGCCTCGAATATTGAGCCTCTTTTTGAGAGACACGCAGCGATACCAGCTCGCTGACAAGCAAATCAAGTCGACGTACGTCCCCAGTATGCCATGCCTTTTCAGAGTGGGTTGCGGCATCAATGAACTGCGCAAAACAGGCAAACTTGAAAAAGGGCAGGGCGGCGAGGCATTCCGTTTTCGTGGCAAAATTGGCCCCGCCCGCGTCAAGTTAAGCAAAGCCAAACATTTTCAGACGGTCCCAAAACGCTGTTTGCATTGCCAATGCATCGGGCCAACCCTGATCGAAGACCATTTTTTCTTGCGTGATAACACGCAAAAAACTGGGGTAGCAGCGTTTCGCCGTTTTCGCATACCGTCACGCCAGAGGTTCACACCTTGATTTTTCACGTCTCCATTAAGCAATCCCCAGCAAAAGGTACACACCATGTGTCACCCACGGGGACGAAGTCCGCGCACGAATTGAATTCGTTTTGATCACCGACGTTCCGCTTGAAGATGCTCTGCCTGCCCACGTAAGACCTCGTGTGCTGTTCCTCAATCGTTCATACTGGCCGGATACCGAAGCAACAGGTCAACTGCTAACGGCCTTGTGCGAAGGCCTTGCTGAAAACTTCGAAGTGCATGTGCTGGCTGGCTGCCCAAACAGTACGACAAACCAGTCGGAATGGAAGAGTATAAATCAGAGAAATGGGGTCACCATCCATCGAGTTGAACACACGACCTTCCCCAAACGCAACATGGCTTTAAAAGCAGTCAACTTCCTGTCTTTTGTAAATGCATGCAGAAAGCATATGAGGCAATTGCCACCACCAGATATCCTGGTGTTTGAAACAGACCCATTCCTCCTGCCCTTTGTTGCTGATAGATATTGCCAACAAAACCAGACAAAAATGGTTGGCTATCTGCAGGATATTTATCCCGACGTTGCAGTCGCTCTGAAGAAAGTCCAGAACTCATGGGCCATTCGTTGGCTGCGTTCGAAGCTATTCAATATATATAGCCGCTGCAATAAAATGGTTGTCCTTAGTAAAGACATGAAGCAGCTGCTGAAAGACAGCAATATATCAAAGGACAAGATTTCAATCATTCCGAACTGGGCAGACACGGACCAGATCGTACCGATTGAATCAGATAATATGTTCCGAAAACAACATTCAATCGCGGAAAAATTTGTGGCAATGTATTCCGGAAATCTGGGGCTTACTCAACGCCTTGAGGATTTCATTGCGGCTGCAGCGATTCTTAAGGATGATTCAGAAATACAATTTGTGTTTGTAGGCGAAGGTGCTCGAAAGCGTGAGTTGCAGGAACTGACCAAATCACTCAATCTCACAAACGTCATCTTTTGTGGCTACCAACCGCTGGACCAACTGTCCCACAGCCTTGGCGCGGCCGACATACATTTAGTGCCCCTCACGGCTGAACTAAGTCAGTGTCTAATGCCGAGTAAGCTATATGGCATATTGGCTGCTGGTCGCCCGATACTGACAAATGCTCCTCAGACATCCGAACTGTACGAAGTTACTAAAACGAATAACGTAGGATTCGTAGTCCAGGCTGGGTCTCCTCATGAAATTGCAAATGCGATACTGGCAGCCAAGAGCGACAAGCCATCCCTTGCACAGATGAGAGTGCGTGCTCGTCGTCTGGCTGAAGAACGCTATACAAAGGCCCATGCTGTGACAGCGTTCACTCAACTTCTGACCGAAGTTGCTCAGTAATCACATTTTGGTTCAAACGAACCACGATTTCACCTCCGTCCGAAACCGAAACAGTCGGCGAGTCGCATAAGACAGAATTAAAGATGCCGAAGAAAATTTGTATTGTTGTTGGCACCAGACCAGAAGCGATAAAGATGGCTCCGGTGTTTCGGGAGCTAAGACAAAATCCTGACTTTGAGCCGATCCTGTTGTCGACAGGGCAACACAAGGAAATGTTGCTCCAGGCACTCGGAGCCTTCGGACTAACCCCTGACTTCGATCTGGAATTGATGCGTCCGGCACAGACGTTGCCTGATCTGACCGCAAGAGCGATCTCGGCGATGTCGAATTTCCTTGAAGAACATACCCCCGATGCGGTTCTTGTGCAGGGCGACACAACAAGCGTATTGGCTGCAGCGTTAGCTTCCTTTTACAATCAAATCCCTGTGGGGCACATTGAAGCAGGTTTACGCACCGGCAACATGAAATCTCCCTGGCCTGAAGAAATGAACCGTCGGCTGACGACGCCGCTTTGCGACTGGAACTTTGCACCAACAGAACTAAGCCGTTCCAACCTTCTCAATGAAGGAATCACAAAGGATAAGTGTTTCGTCACTGGCAACACGGTCATAGACGCATTGCTTTGGATGAAAGAAATTCTCGATTCGCAACAGATCAACGTCAAAGCTGTAGCGGACAGGTTAAAAATCTCTGACAGCTTCGCCCAACGTTTCCTTAATGATGACGGAGCTCCGTTCATACTGGTAACCGGTCATCGCAGAGAATCGTTCGGACAGGGTCTGGAACAGTTGTGCGATGCATTTCTGCAAATCGTCGAAGCTTACCCTGAGATTGGTGTTCTATACCCTGTCCATCTGAATCCAGCCGTTCGAAACATTGTCCATGCTCGATTAGGTGCATCCTCGAATATCGAGTTGATCGAACCAGTGGGCTATGAAGACTTCACCTGGCTGATGAACAAATCAAGATTCATTATCAGCGATTCTGGGGGAGTACAGGAAGAAGCACCAACCTTAGGCAAGCCGGTTTTGGTGACAAGAGAAACTACAGAACGCCCGGAAGGCGTGGATGCCGGAACCTGCCGACTGGTAGGCACGGACGTGTCCAAAATAATGGCGGAGGTGCATGTGCTCCTTACCGATCAGGAAGAACTTCAACGCAGAAGTCAGCTTCGGAACCCATATGGTGACGGACACGCGTCTGAGAAGATCTGCAAAATACTCACGGCACTATAAGATTATGGAACACAAAATCGTCATCGAAGCCGGCACCGGAAGTCGCCAATACTGGATCGATATCATTCGCTTCCGGGAGCTCTTTTATTTTCTCGCCTGGCGAGACGTTCTTGTCAGATACAAGCAAACGGTCGTAGGGGTCGCGTGGGCCGTCATTCGTCCGTTGTTGATGATGATCGTATTTTCAGTTGTCTTCGGACAACTTGCCAAACTGCCCAGTGACGGCATTCCGTATCCAATTCTTGTGTTCGCCGCCCTGTTGCCCTGGCAGTTCTTCGCCAGCGCATTAAGCGAATCCAGCAATAGTCTTGTCGGAAATGCAAACCTAGTCTCCAAAATCTATTTTCCACGACTGGTGCTACCAACAAGTTCCGTCATTGTGGCATTTGTGGACTTCGTAATTTCCTTCAGCATTCTTCTGGGGTTGATGACTTGGTATGGCTTCTACCCCACTGCCCGAATCTTTTGCCTGCCACTGTTCATTGGACTGGCATTCATTGCGGCTTTGGGCCCAGGCCTGTTGGTTGCTGCATTGAACGTCCGCTTTCGTGACTTCCGGTATGTGATTCCGTTTGTCGTGCAGATGGGGCTTTACGTTTCACCCGTTGGATTTCAAAGCAGCGTTGTTCCGGAAAAATGGCGACTGCTATATTCGATGAACCCGATGGTTGGTGTCATCGATGGCTTTCGCTGGGCAATCTGCGGCAACACAGAATTGTATCTGCCCGGCTTTCTGCTTTCACTCTCATTCGTAGCCATCATGCTGATTGCAGGACTTGCTTTCTTTCGAAAGACAGAACGCACGTTCGCTGATGTCATTTAGATCGGAGTCAACAAACTCCGTTTACTACCTTCTGCAAAAAACGATAACGTGACTGTACGAATTAAGACTGACGGTCTGGCAAAGTCCTACCGCATCAAGCACGCGTCGAAAGCGACTCGCTTTAGCGAGCAGTTGATGCGGTTCGCAAAGAATCCGATCGCAGCTCTAAGGGGAACCAAAGAGACGTCGGAAGAGTTCTGGGCGGTCCGCGATGTGTCCTTCGAAATTACGGATGGCGAAGTCATCGGAGTGATCGGTAGAAATGGCGCTGGAAAGTCGACTCTGCTGAAGCTATTGAGCCGCATTACAGACCCCACTCGAGGCAGAATCGAGCTCAACGGTCGAGTCGCCAGTCTGTTGGAGGTCGGCACAGGATTTCATCCGGAACTAACTGGCCGCGAAAACATCTTTCTGAATGGCGCGATTCTGGGAATGTCGCGAGCGGAAATTCGCAGAAAATTCGATGAGATCGTTGACTTCGCAGAGATTGACCGGTTTCTGGATACGCCTGTCAAACGCTATAGCTCTGGTATGTATGTTCGGCTTGCGTTTGCCGTTGCCGCCCATTTGGAACCTGAGATTCTTATCGTTGACGAAGTGCTTGCCGTTGGCGACGCTCAGTTCCAAAAAAAGTGCATCGGAAAGATGAACTCCGTCGCAGAAGGCGGACGAACAGTTCTGTTCGTCAGTCATCAAATGGGAGCCGTAAGCCAGTTGTGTACTCGATGCCTTTACATGAAATCCGGGGAACTTGTTGCTGATGGCGAGACTCAGGAAATCATCGAGACATACCTTTCTGACGGAACGGGCGAAACACGAGTATTAAACAGAAGTCGAAAAGACGCCGGCTCGACAACGCCAGTCTGGATCAAGAACCTGTCGACTCGCAACGAAGCCTCCCAACCGATATCGTCCTTTGCTCACGACGAGAAGATCGTCATGGAAATGGATTTCGAATCCACGGCCCCCGTGCTTCCGAGAGGTCTTGCGATCAGCATATGCCTACAGGACACGTTGAACCGAAGGGTGTTCACTGATTACAGAATCGTAGATCGGTTGATCGCCACAGATCCGTACCACATAAAGATCGCACTTCCGGAAGGCATTATCGCCCCGGGTAACTATTCATTTATCGTTTCACTCCACACATTCCAATCGGAAGTTTTCGACCGACTAGAACGTGTCTGCGAGTTCAGCGTCGTTGACAACGGAACGCGAATGTCAATGTTCCGCGCAGGTGACACTGGCTGCCTTCTCGCAGACTGCGAGTGGAGTCTCCCCGAATCAATCGTCAAGAAAGAGGCGGCCTGATGGCTGATGACGCAGAATGTGTCGTATGTGGGACATCGGATTACGAAGTCCTGCTTCGGTCACGCGATCGGAATTCCCATGGCGATATTGTTCGCTGCCCATCGTGCAGCCACACATACGTCAATCCGATGCCGACTTTAGAGCAAATTTCTGATTACTACAACGGGCTGTATTCACACAAATCTCAGACGTTCAGCAATGAACAAATGGCGCTGGCCCGACAATCGATGAGGGGCTACGTGGCCGCACTTCAAAAAAAAAGCCGGGGCGCACAACACTGCACGTTCCTTGATCTGGGTGGCGGACTTGGATACTACAGTCAGGCAGCCAAAGAATCGGGAATGACGTCGACCCTCGTCGATCTTGATCCGTGCTCGATCGACTTTGCAAAAAAACATCACAATCTCGATGACTATTTCCTTGGAACGTCGGAAGAATTTGCCGCCACGACCGTCAATAAATACGACGTCGTATTCCTTCGCCACGTTATCGAACACTACCTCGACCCACGAGCGCTTCTGCAGGCCGCCTCGAATCTGGTTTCGGAAAACGGAGTCGTCATTCTGGAGACGGATAATAATCGTGGGATTGAGCTCCTGATACGCCCGGGCAGCCGACGCTGGTATATGGACCTCTACAAAGCACGCTACCACGACGTGACCTTCATGTCACTGTTGCAAAAACGCCCGTTCGCGCTCGACCCTCCTCGACACCTTCACGGATTCTCCATTCCCAATCTGCAGCGACTTTTAGAGTCACTCAACCTACGATCGACCGATTCATTGACTTACCGCCTTGGCGACCCTGTCTACTGGCCGAATGTCCCAGACATGAAATTCAGGCAGGTCTACGCCCCGCTTGTTAAGTTCAATGTCCGCGCGGTGGCCGACAACATGATTGACTATTGCACACTGCCGTTCCGCAAATGCCTTGCAGCGACTGGGCACGCTTCGGGTCTTTGCATCTATGCAAGGAAAGCTGGCTAGTTGAATATCGTCAGACATACACTCAGGATTCTGCTTCAAATCAACGAAGCGGCTCTGAGAACCTGCCTTTGGCGGTTGGCGATGTGGGAATACGCATTATTTTACCACTACAGGCCTCGGTTCTTTCGACGTCTCTACCTTCGGCATATGCAAGTGAGTCATGGCCCCACATTTGCCATTGGAAACGATTTTTTTTTGCGTCATAGAGGTAACCTAACACTTGGAAACGCGTGCGGCTTCGGTGGGTTTTGTCGAATCTGGAACTACAATCCAATAGCGATAGGTGATGATTTTTTGGCTGCTGGCGGTCTCACCATAAACACCGCTGGCCACAATCCTGACACAATGGCTGGAACGGGAAAGCCCATCACAATCGGCAAGCGAGTCTGGTGCGGTCTGAATGTGACAATCCTTGGAGGCGTAACGATTGGTGATGACGCAGTGATCGGTGCTTGCAGTCTCGTAACAAAGGACGTCCCCAGCGGAGCAATCGTCGCCGGTGTACCCGCAAGAGTAATCAGGCAGATCGAACGATCGGAATTCGTGCGCTGGGGTGATGGCTTCGAGAAATCAAAATCTGCAGCCTGATACCATGTCGCTGACAATTACATTGCGGAGCTGGCTGGAAACAAGCAACTCATAACTATGAAGCTAATTAACTACATTCTATCAGGTGTCGCCAATCGCTTCAGCCCTTTGCTTCTGGGGAAGCATCCCCGCAACACGTGGCTGGCGTTTAACTGGTCCAACCTGAATCAACTGCGAACGTTCATGAAACGCGCTGGAAGCTTGATTCCCGATGTTAATTCGACCGTAGTTGACGTTGGCGCCGGCAAACTTCCGTACTTCAACTTTGTCGACGCAAAGACAGAAAAATACATAGCCGTTGACTACGACGAAATACTGAACGAATCCTACATCGACGATCGCATCAAACGACGTGTAGGAACGGCAGAAGAGCTTCCAGTCGAAGACGCGATTGCGGATGTCGTCCTGATGAATCAGGTTCTGGAACACGTCAACTGCCCAGACCAGTCGTTCGCAGAAGTAGCCCGCGTGATCAAGCCAGGGGGCATGTTCATTGGATCTGTTCCGCACGTCAGCCCCGTTCATTTGGAACCGTACGATTTTCGTCGCTACACTGACCTTGGGCTTCGGCAACTGCTTCTGAAGCATGGCTTTCGGGTTGTTGAAGTCTGCGGAAGCGGTGGCGTGTATTCGTGTGCCGCATTCTTGATCTCAATGGACTGGGTACTTAGCAAACGCAAAGACGGTGAAGGCCAACAGTTCAGTACAACTCGAGCATTCTGGCTCTCGCCAGTCATTGGGGCGATGAATATCGCTGGCTGGCTGGCTGATCGTCTGCTGCCGGAGTCAGGTCGAACGCCAGCAAATCTGACATGGGTTGCCGTTTCAGAACGCCCGACATCAGCCGCTAAGGCCGCGTGACGTGAACCTAACAAGACAAATTAAAAATTGCTTGCCAGCTCCCGCCGTAAAGACACTCCGTGGCGTCCGGAAAATATCCGGCTTGGCATGGCACGACCTTCGTCGCAATGGGTTGAATCGTTTACTTCCAATGAAGCCAACGGCAATCAGCTTCATGGCGAACGACATCTGCAATTCCAAGTGTCAGATGTGCCTGATCTGGGAACAAAAAAAGGACAGCGAAGTCAGTGTAGAGGAATTTGAACAGATTCTTAATGAACCCCTGTTCAGCCAGGTAAGCAATATCGGAGTAACGGGTGGCGAACCGACTCTACGCAAGGATCTGTCCGAGATCTTCGAAGTCATCGCGAAGAAGTCGTCTGTTAATTCCGCGTCGATGATCACAAATGCCATCATCGAAAAACAGGTTAAACAAAACGTACACGCTGCGGCTGAAATCTGTGCGCGACATGAAGTCGGATTCAGCGTTATGGTGTCTCTTGATGGAATCGGGCCGATCCACGATACCGTACGAGGCAGACAAGGGAATTTCGAAACTGCGATCGCCTGCATTGAAGACTTTCGGCGATCAGGTATTCCGACAACTTTTGGCTGTACGATCACAAAATCAAACGTCTACCACGTTGACGAATTGCTTGACTACGCAATTGAAAGTGGCATCACAGGTCGCTTTCGGATTGCTGAATTCATTCAACGACTTTACAACGATCCGCAGTCCGAACACATTCGAAACTTTAACGACAATGAACGCTATCACCTGGGGTTGTTCTACACGCGATTACTGATGGGCTACGAGAAAAACCCAAAGATCCGCAAGACCTATGAGAGCGTTCGTGGGATGTTGGTGGATGGGAAGCCACGACAAACCGGGTGCCCATATCACGCTGAGGCGGTCATCTTAACGTCAAGGGGCGAGCTACTGTACTGTTCACCCAAGTCCCCGAATCTTGGATCAATACTCGAAAAAGGAAGTGCGGCCCGGACGTTCTTCAGCAACCTTGGCAAGCGGAAAGAACTAAGAAAGTCGTCCTGCGATGACTGCATTCATGACTACCACGTCGATCTAACGTTTCGTGACCAAGTGAAGTTCTTTCTAAAGAACAAACGAATCGACCGTGTTTACGGCCTCAAAGGTTTGCTGAGACAATCAAGGAAAATAGTTAACGCTGTCCCACTGACAAGCACAGAGGAACTGACTTCGAGTAACGTTTTGATTGTGGGCTGGTATGGTACAGAAACGGTTGGCGACAAGGCGATTCTGTGGACACTCATTCAGCGACTCAGGAAACGAACAATTCCACCCGATCGGATTGTGATCTCCAGTTTCTTTCCGTTCATCACCCGACAAACCATACGAGAAATGAATCTCGGCAACGTGGAAATTGTTGAGACGTGGACGAAAGAATTCGAGGCAGCCTGCGATCAAGCTGATGAAGTCACAGTGGGCGGTGGCCCTCTGATGGAACTGCGTAGTCTTGATCACATGTTATTTGCGTTTCTGGCAGCTCGGCGGCAGAACGCAGTGACCCGCATCGATTCATGCGGTGTTGGTCCTCTCGAAACGGACTTCTATGAAGAAGTTGTTGCGGAACTGTTGCGGCTTTCGAACCATGTGCAACTGCGAGACAAAGAATCCGTCGAATGGGCGCACGATCGAGCAAACGTCGAACATGCCAAACCAGACAACGACCCAGCTGTCGAATTCGTGTGCCACGCTAAACAGCCTGGCACTCTCAGCACAACAACTTTGCCTCAACAAACAGATACACCACCAATCGCCTGTTTCCTGCGAGACTGGCCAATTAACTACCGAGGTGATAGAACGCCTGAAGAGTTCGCAGAGGCGCATATTAGCTTCGACAAGGGCCTTGCGAAATTCGTTTCGTCAATAAGTCAAAAGCTGGATGCTCCCGTTCAATTGCTACCTATGCACACTTTCTTTGAGGGTGGTGACGACAGAATTTTTGGGCGAAAACTACGTGCGTCGATAAAAGAAGTCGACTCGTCACTGCCGGTCTTTGTTCCAAATGAACATGTTGATCCATGGCAGATAGTCGCCAGCATGCAGACGGCTCAACTGTGCGTTTGTATGCGTTTTCATTCTGTCGTGTTTGCATCAATGCTCGAACGGCCGTTCTGGGCAATTGATTACACAAACAACGGAAAGATCACTGCCTTTCTTCGAGGGCGAGGTCAAAGTGATCGACTGATCTCTATCGATGAGATTTGCGATGGAAGCTGGAAAGCACGAATTTTGGCAAGGAAGGCCGCCTGAACTATGAAAGTAGTCCAGGTAAACGGAGGAGACAAGGGCGGTGGAGCAACCAACGCGTCGTATCGCCTGCACCATGAGTACCTTCGGCGAGGTGAGGATTCGTATATCTGTGCGGCAAAGACTTCGGAACCCGAAGAACGTATCGCCGAGTTACCAAAACACTCGTTGATGGAGCGAATAAGCAGACGATACTGGGCGCGTCAGGGGCTCAACTACGTTGAAATCCGCAGTAGCTATCGCCTTCAAGAGCACGAATATTTTCGTGGCAAGCCTATCCTGCATTTTCATAATATTCATGGTGGTTACTTTAACTACGAGGCACTTCCAAAGCTGACAGCCAACGAACCCGCAGTCTGGACGCTTCACGACATGTGGTCGTTTACCGGACACTGCGTATACAGTCTGGACTGTAACCGCTGGAAATCTGGATGCGGAAAGTGCCCATACCCCGGCGAATATCCTGCCATCAAATATGATGCGACAGATCGTGAACTGAGACTTAAGCAAAAGGTCTACCAGAACAGCAATTTGCTCATTACATCGCCCAGTCAATGGCTGGCTGATCTGGCAAGAACAAGCATCCTTAAACACTTTGACGTTCGCACAGTGCCAAATGGGATTGATCTCAAGGTCTTCAAGCCGCTGGAGAAAGCAGAGATACGCCGCGAACTTGGAATTCAAGACGGTCGAGTCGTGCTTCTATGGGGCACGCACCAGCTGACAGATCTTCGCAAGGGTGGAGATGTTATTGTTGAACTTGCGAAATCACTACCGGCTGAATTTCGAAAACGAATCACATTGTTGGCATTCGGCTCAGGAACAGAAGAACTTGCCAAACAACTTCCCGAACTTGATGTTCGACCGTTTGGTTTCGTCAAAACGGATCAACAAATGGCAACCGTGTTGAACGCGGCTGATTTGCTATTATTTCCATCCAGAGCAGACAATCTTCCATTCACCATTATGGAAGCCCTGGGTTGCGGCCTTCCCACAATCGCCTTTAACGTCGGTGGTGTGCCAGAGATGGTTCGCCAGGAACTAACCGGACTATTGGTTTCGCCGTTTGACGTGTCTGAGTTTGTACATAAAGTTATTCAACTTTCAAATTTGCCAGACACTCTTCGCAAGATGTCGGCAGCATGTCGGACTGTTGCCGAAAACGAATATGGAATAGAGTTAATGGCAGACCGGTATTTGTCAATCTACGACGAAATCAGAAGAACATCTGCCGTCGCTGCATAACTCCCCTTGCTTTTGACACCTCAACAATCTTCCCATCGAAACTGAACGTCACCTGGTGACCGCATCAGGATGATCCGGAAAGAAAATAACATGAAAATCGTCGTCATTGGAACTGGTTACGTTGGACTTCCAGCAGCTTTAATGTGGGCCAAGCACGGCCAGACCGTCGTTGGTGTAGATATCAATGAAAACGTCGTTCGAGCGCTTAACGACGGCACAATGATGCTACGGGAGAAAGAGCTTCAGGATCTACTGGAAGATCCAACCGTTAAGAAAAACCTGTTGGCAAGCACAACTCCGAGTGAAGGCGATGTCTTTGTTATTGCCGTACCAACGCCAGTTGATGAACTAAAAAAAACGTGTGATATCACAGCGGTTGCTTCCGCCGTGCAAGCGATCACGCCGTACCTCAGACCGGGCAACCTGGTAGTCGTGGAAAGCACGATTCCACCTATGACCTGCCGCACAGTCGTCAAACCGTTAATTGAAAAAGCGACCGGATACAGCGTACCTGATGAAATCAGGGTAGCCCATTGCCCGGAACGCATTCTTCCAGGCAACATCTTCCACGAAATCGTCCACAACGAACGACTGATTGGTGGCATGAATGAAGCCACTGTTGACGCTGCAATTGAACTGTATGAAGTTTTTGTCAAAGGCGAACTTCATCGAACCGACGACATTACAGCTGAACTTTCCAAACTGATGGAGAACACGTACCGAGATGTCAACATTGCACTAGCCAACGAGCTGGCAGAAATCTGCGAGAACCTGAAGGTTGATCCGCGGAAAGCCATCGGATTCGCCAATCGGCATCCTCGAGTACAAATCATGAATCCCGGAATTGGAGTGGGAGGCCACTGTATTCCAGTCGACCCATGGTTTCTTAAGGAAGTTGCACCATACACATCCAATCTGATTTCCACAGCACGCCTTATCAATGATGGAATGCCGGCTAGAATCGCTGGAAAGATCAGGCAGAAAGTTGCTGGAATTTCGGATCCCAAAATTGTGGCACTCGGGGCAACCTATAAAAAAAACTGTGAAGACATGCGAGAAAGCCCTGCGGTTGAAATTGTGGAGTGCCTTCAAAAGGACGGATATCGAGTTGAACACTTTGACCCGATGATTCCGAACATGGATTACTCATCGATTGTAGAGGCCGTCCGCGATGCCGACCTCATTGCGGTCCTGGTATGCCATGACACAATCGCCGAGTCTCTTCGACAAAACGACAACGCCATTAAGCTCGCTATGAGAACAGCTCAATGTGTCTTCTACGATGACAACGTGCTGGCGCATGTGGGCATCCAGCGGCGTGCCGCATAACTTTAACGCAAACACCAGTTGCATCTGCGTATTGCAAATTGAGATTCTTTGATCCACGGAAGGACAAATTCGATATGAGTAAGAATATTCTGGTCACCGGAGGTTTGGGAGCTGTTGGAACCTACCTTGTAAAGTCGCTCGAAAGGGAAGGGCACAACGTGTTCATTGCTGACCTCCCCCACAACAATCGCACAAACTACGCGCGATGCGATGTGGGCGAGTTTCGACAAGTCGAACGACTTTGGACAGGCGGCGGTTGGCAACATGGTTACACCCCAAACGGACGCAAGTTTGATACGGTCTATCATCTGGCCGCTGAATTCGGACGCTGGAATGGCGAAGACCACTATGAACAGGTTTGGAAAACAAATGCGATCGGCACCAAAAACATTATTCGAATGCAGGAACGTGAAGGCTTTGAAGCCGTCTACTTTTCGTCTTCCGAAGTCTACGGCGACTATGAAGGCGTAATGTCAGAAAGCGTGTTGGACAACATCGAAGTCAAGCAGATGAACGACTACGCGATTTCAAAATGGGTCAACGAAATGCAGGTTCTAAACTCTGCCGAACAGTTCGGAACTAAATCAGTGCGAGTTCGCCTGTTCAACACATATGGCCCGGGCGAACCATACAGCAAATATCGATCAGTAATCTGTCTGTTCTGTTACCGTGCATTGCACGACATTCCGTACACGGTATATACAGGGCATAAGCGGACCAGCACTTACATTGCCGATTGCGCAGACGCTCTGGCAAATATCTGCACAAACTTCAAGTCGGGCGAAGTGTACAACATTGGTGGTACTGCCTACCACGACATCGAAGAAGTCTCGGACATCATCCTGCGACACCTTGGTAAGAAGGACCGCGAAAGCGAGCTCGTGACATTCGCCGAACCAGAGATTATGACAACAAAGGTCAAGCAAATTGATTCAGCCAAAGCACTACGTGATCTTGACCTGAAGAACACGATCGATCTGGCTGATGGAATCGCCGCCACGCTTGAATGGATGAAGAAATATTACGGAGTCGGAAGCAGTGCGTCTCGCAAGGCTGCGTAGACGGTCAAGGTGATAAATGTAGCACGGTAATCCAAGGCTTTAACTGTTTCTGTGGACTTATTGATGCCACTCGATCGACCGGCCGCCGGTATACAGCCAGCGGAAACGTTGCCCCGCCTGCTGTATCTTGCCGATACTCCGGTGGAACAGTCGTGTCATGGTTCGGCACTCGTTTATCGCCTGCTGTCTGAATACCCGGCAGATCGCTTAAGAATCATCGAAGTTGGCGAGGCGTCGATCCCGTCTCGGCGCCTTGCCAATCGCGATTACCACTATTGCCCACAGCCACGTATGCTTCTGCGTGCTCTGAATACGCGATTTCGACAATGGGCAGAATTCATTCTCGCACGTGTCACCACCGTGGCACTATCCAGAGTCGATAAAATTGCTGCAGAGTTTCAGCCAGAATCTGTGCTAACAGTGATGCACGGATATGGTTGGATGAAGGCTTTCCACATAGCCAATGCCCTTAACTTGCCTGCGCACTGCATCGTTCACGATGACTTGCCTACAATGTTTGGCAGTCGCTGCGGGCCATACATTGCCAGACGTTTTGAAGAGTGTTACGTTGCCGCAACGTCACGCTATTGCGTTTCGACAGCCATGGCTGAGGAATATCAGAAACGCTACGGATGCCACGGCGACGTTCTGCTGCCATCGCGGGCTACCGGGGTGAGCGGATCCCTGACAATGCCCGTCACCGGAAAAGACGATGGGCCGATTACAGTTGCCTTCGCTGGCTCAGTGAATGGTCAGGGCTACGCCGAGGCTTTGAGGCATCTTGCAGAATGTCTTGCTGAGCAGGATGGGCGACTGTTCATATATGGACCGTTGACTGAATCCGCAGCGGTCGCTGCAGGCCTGCAATTGCCTAATGTCACTCTGCGCGGAATGATTCCATCTGAAAAGTTGGTTGAGACCCTACAACGCGACGTCGACGTCGTCTTTGTCCCAATGTCATTCGCTCCTGGTGACCGAATCAACATGACGATTGCGTTTCCGAGCAAACTCACAGATTGCACCCTGACGGGATTGCCACTGCTGATTTACGGACCGGAATACTGTTCCGCCGTTCGGTTTGCCAAAGACAATAGCGGCCTTGGTGAAGTAGTAACGACGAATGATCCGGTGGAAATGCATGGTGCAATAAAGCGACTTGAGAATCCTTTACACAGAGCCGCGCTGGGTGAATCCAGCGTATTCCTCGGCAATCACTACTTCTCATTGGACTCCTCATTGAAACAGTTCTACACCGGCTTGAACCGAAAGTCCCTCGTACCGAGAACCGGCCCCCACAACCGATGTTCCGACTAACTCATCGAATTGCAAGAGCACTCCGCCGCTCCAAACTACGAAAGTTCGGAGCAACAGTAAGCTCCGACCTGCAGTCGAGTAGCAATTTTTTTTGCGGAGATGCCCGCGGACTGACTTGTGGACCTGGTGTTTTCATTTCTGATGGTGCAAAGCTACTTATAGGCGGCAAAGATCAGCCAGGAAAGTTAACACTTGGCTCAAATGTGTTCATTAACCACTATGCGGTGATTGACTGTCACCTCAAGATTGAATTGGGATCAAACGTCCTCGTCGGACCACACGCATACATTGGCGATTTCGACCATCAATTGGAAGCTGACGGAAGTATCACTGGCATCGGAAAATCGGCTGAAATCATAATCGGGGAGCACGTTTGGATTGGCGCGAATGCCACGATCCTGAAAGGCGTCAACATCGGCAAAGGAGCGATAGTGGCAGCTGGCGCAGTCGTCACCAAAGACGTTCCAGCTGGCGCAATTGTCGGGGGCGTACCTGCACATGTAATTGGAAATCGAAGCATAAAATCCTACGCAGCATAGGCATCGACCAACCAACCTAATGCCACGCCGAATGATCCAGCCACGGATCTGAAATTCAGGACAAAAGGAATCAGGAACGGCCCACTGAATACATTTTCTATTATCATCCCGACGTACAATCGAGCAGAGCTACTGCGTTCATGCCTTAAATCACTGAGCCAGCAGACGCACTGTCCATTCGAAGTAATCGTGGTCGATGACGGCTCTTCGGATCACACGGAAGACGTCGTAAATGCGGCTAACGAAAATATCCGATTTTTGCATCAAGAAAATTCGGGGGCCAGCGCTGCCAGAAACCTGGGAGCAGCTTACGCACAGGGCGACTATTTGGCATTCCTGGACAGCGACGACATATGGTTTCCGTGGACTCTGCAGATCGCCTCAGACCTGATCGAAGCACACACCCCGGCGGTGTTGTCTGGTGCATTATTTCCCTTTGAACAAGAATCGGAACTCACAAATATCCAAGCCTCGGAACCCAATGCCGATGTCTATGCAGACTATTTCGAGTCATGCATGCCCGGATGCTTCGTTGGCGCAGGCATGGCATTCATAAAACGTGACGCGTTTCTGGGATCTGGTGGTTTCACCACCGACATCGTCAACTGCGAAGACCACGACCTGATGCTCAAACTGGGCACGGAACAAGGCTTCGTGAATATTAAATCACCACCAACGATTGCATGGCGCAGACACGCTGGAAGCACAACAAACAACTGCCAATTGAGCCTCAATGGTGTCAAACACCTGTTACAGTCCGAATGCGAAGGGCGGTATCCCGGCGGCTCCGATCGCCGCCATGCTCGCAGACAGATCATAAACAGTCATGTTCGACCAGTGTCACTCGATTGTTTGCGAGGACAACTAACCTCAGAAGCATGGCAATTGTATCGGACGACCCTGAGCTGGCACATTCAACAACGCAGGGTGAAGTACCTATTGGGATTTCCCATGCGATATCTGCAAAGGCAGCTATCAGGAGAGGCATCATAGTCATTCATAGTCTGCATCGCGTCTGCGTTGCGATCGCTTCACGTCTGCGGAATCTGGCGTACCGTATTCTTGGAGTAAAGATCAAAGGCAATTGCTGGCTGCGAGCCATCGAAATCCCTCGGGGCTGGAAGAATATTCAACTTGATCTGTGTGCACTCGATCGAGGCGTGACGCTTCTGGTCACGGAAGGCGCAGATTCCCAACCTGAGATCAGGATCGGACAGGGTACGTACATCAATCGTGCCACGACCATCGATGCCCACCAATCAGTTCAGGTTGGTGCTGGCTGCATGATTGGTCCACATTGCTACATTACGGATGCCGATCATGGCATCCAGCCAGGAATAGCAGTGCGGCAGCAGCCGATGATCACCGCCGCTGTCGTCATCGAAGACGGTGCATGGCTGGGAGCTCACGTTACCGTGCTGAAGGGTGTAACGATTGGAGCAGGTGCTGTTGTTGGAGCTGGCAGCGTTGTAACCAAGAGCGTTCCGGCCAACGCCATTGTAGTCGGCATTCCTGCGAAATTTGTTCGTTCTCGTCACTGTTACGCGAAGGCATCATGAAAGTCTGCATCGGGATCACGACATTTAATCGAGCAAAAGTGCTGAGGAAGGCAATTGAATCAGCCTTAAGTCAGGACTATAAAAACAAAGAAGTGTTCGTTGTCGACGACGCTTCTACTGACGAAACCCCAACACTTCGTCAGGAGTTCCCTCAAGTCCGCTGGCATCGATTCGATACATCCACTGGTTATCGAACGGCCCGAAATCTAATGATGACCGAAACGGACGCAGACTTATTCTGTAGCCTCGACGACGATTCCTGGTTCACCACGCCAGATGGCCTAAGTCAGGGTGTCGCACTGTTCGCAGAAAATGAGAAGCTCGGCGCAGTTGGGTTCGAAATCCTCGACGAAGCTCAACCCTCCGGACACGCAGAGAAATGCGTGCATCCGTCGAATATGTTTATTGGCTGTGGACACATGCTTCGGCTAACAGAAGCCAGGAAAGCAGGTCTCTACCAGAAAATGCCGGGCGAATATGGTGGTGAGGAAAAAGACCTGAGCGTTCGACTGCTCGATGCCGGGTGCGACGTAGTAAAATTTCAGGGCGTGCATGTGTGGCATGACAAGACGTTTCAAACTCGAAACATCGGACAGCAACATTCTTCCGGCGTCGCCAATGACCTGGCATTTGCTTTCTTCCGAGCGCCGTTGTGGATGCTTGTCTGGCTGATTCCGTTCAAGATTTTGAACCACCTAAGGTTTGCTGCAAAGTTTGCGTTTCGAAATGTCGGAACGATGTCCGAATTCGACCAGGAGATCCGTAAGCGACACGGTCGCTCGGTCTTCATCGGCCCAGCAGTGTACGGAATCGGAGCGTTTCTGTTGAACAGCGTTCCGTACATAGGCAGTAGAAATCCTGTCGGTACACGTGCCTTCCATGAATTCATTCGACGTGGACATACCAGTCAGGTGTGAAGATCGGAACTGAGTTTCGTTCGATGAACTCGATCGCAAACACACGCAGAACCGACCAAGCTTCAGCAGCACATCAGAACGTGAACCAAATCAGATCATCTGCTTTGACAATGAGTATCGCTGACTCAGTTGCAACACGTCCGCAACCTCCATTACTGCAGAATTTTCCGGCACTCGATGCATTGCGAGGCCTGCTTGCAGTCTACGTTGTGGCAGGCCACGCGCGATGGCTCTTGTGGACAGGACACGCCAACTGGATCACCGAACCCCACAGCTTGCTGGGCAACGGAATTGCCTTTGCTTCTGCTGGCCTTCGATTTGGCCACGAAGCAGTCATGGTGTTCTTTGCGCTGAGTGGATTCTTCATCCATATGCGGATGGCAAAAAATCCAAACAATAAGTTCAACATCTCCCAGTACTCAGTCCGGCGCATCCGCCGGATCATTCCCCCTTACCTGTTTGCACTCTTGCTTACAGTAGTGCTTGATACAATTGGCCGCCACTCATTCCCAACTCTTTACCTCGGGAAGACAAGCGACCCATTGCTAAACAAACTCTTTCTCGTCAAGACGTACAACGCGAGGTCTGTGATCCCCGCCTTGACGTTTGTTCCCTCGGCTATGGGAGAAGATTTTGGATCCAACGGTCCATTGTGGTCTATTGGATATGAAATGATCTATTACAGTCTCTATCCACTCTGGCTATATGTACGTCGAGCTTCCGGAGTGCTCGCCTATATCGTCATTCCGGTAACCCTGCTGGCAACATCGGAGCTTATTCCATTCAGCTACTGTGAAGCTGTGCTTACCAAATATCCAATCTGGATTGCTGGAGCTGGGCTGGCAGAGCTGGCAATGAATCAACCGCGCAGACTTAAACTGATTTTGTTTGCTGCAACGCTCTTGCCTCTTGCAATTGGTATTTTGACCAACCTGATCCCAATCATCCACGTTTGCGTTGGAGTGTCCATTGTAGCAACGTTTGCCTCTTTGCCTGCTCATCTTTCTAAACGCAGGATCTCGCAACTATTCGAGCACATTGGAATACGTTCCTACTCTTTGTACGCGTGCCACTTTCCAGTTCTGGTTCTTATTTCAGCATGGTTGGTCGAAACCCGCGGCGTTCGGCCATTCAATGGATTTGCAGCACTCTTTGGAGCAGCAATTTCAACTTGTCTTGGCTTGATTTTTTTCGAGCTGTTCGAACGGCAATTTTTGAGCAGGGACGTAACGCTGCCATCGATCGATAAACCGGCCCCCCAACATGCCTAGCGAGAATAACAGCGTCCCCAAGGCAACGTGGGTCGTCTGCCAGATTGGGGCTCGCGAACACTATGCGATCGCCCGAGGTTTGCATGCCGAATCGAGACTAAAGCAACTTATTACGGACCTGTGGATTTCCCCGGGCTTCCCGTTGCTGCAAATTCCGGCCAACTCTACAAGACGGCTTCAGGGACGCTACCATCCAGACTTAGCGGAATTAACACCGTTGGCTCCTAACGTGCGATCAATCGTGCGAGAGTCCGTGTCTCGAATCCGACCTTCAGCAAACAGATCTCCATGGCAAAACACAATAAGTCGCAATGATTGGTTCGCAGGCTATTGCGGAAAAATGCTAAGAAAGTTGCATGAGACGACCGACCAGCAACTAACCGTTTTTGCGTATAGCTACGCAGCTTTATCGGTTTTCAGGGTAGCTCGCGAATTGGGGCATAAGACTGTGCTTGGCCAGATTGACGCTGGCCTCGGCCATCAGCACATCGTTGAAGCCGCCTATGCGGCCAACCCGGAATGGGGCTCACCGCAACTTCCACCAAAATGCTATTGGGACAATTGGCAGGAAGAATGTAGACTTGCCGACAGGATCATTGTTAACTCGAAATACTCGCAAGAGAAAATCATCAATGATGGTCATGTAGACTCATCCAAGACTGAGGTTATTCCAGTAGCCTATGAGTCTTCAGCACATGATATCCCGGATCCATTAGTAAAGGCGTTTAGTCACCAAAGTCCAATGCGTGTTTTAATGATAGGACGAGCGACCCTGGAAAAAGGAATGGGCGTCCTGCTTGAGGCATCGAAACTCTTAGTGGGCTTTCCGATCATTTTTGACATCGTAGGTTCTGCCCACTCCGTACCAGCAAATCTTAGAAACGGGGAAAACCTGCGTTGGCACGGGCACGTACCACGGAGTGACGTACACAAATATTATTCGCAAGCGTCAGTCATGGTATTTCCAACGCTGAGCGACGGTTTTGGATTGACTCAGTTAGAGGCACAAAATCGTGGATTACCCGTAATTGCGTCATCAAACTGTGGGGATGTGGTCACGAATAATTTGAATGGAATCGTGCTACAGCACAACACGGCTGAAGAACTGTCCCATACGTTGCGGCGATGCTGCGAAGAACCAGATTTGCTGAAATCATGGTCACAAAATTCCGGCTGTCCAGATATCTATTCATTGCATAAAGTAACAAAACAACTGACCAATGCAGCATGAACGCGAGCACTTTGAAATCACATAACGATCAATGGTGCGGTGCTCGATTTGGCACGATGGGGTTTGTTGCGGCGTTTCTGGGTACGTTCGCTGCGGCCACACTGGTTCCATCAAATGTGTCAACTCGCGGAGCCTTGTTCGTGCCAGCAGCGGTCATGGCCATATCGTTCCTGTTCGTCCCTGCGGTTTCATCGATCGGAAACCTTCGCAACGTATTCCGAGCAGAAAATATAGCAGCGTCGTCGTTGGTCTATTGGGTATTGCTTGACCTGCTACAAGGGTCATATCCGCTTGAAAATGTTTCAGCTGAAACTGCCAGATTCAGCCTGATTCTGACCGGGACGTTTGTTAGCTTCCTTTGGGTTGGCGTGATGCTGCCTGCTTTAAGAGCGCCCCAGTCTCTTACATCCATCGCTAAGGCGCGAGTGCCGTCATCTGCGGTTTTCAGGACTATCGTTGTATTCTTCATTTTGTGCATGTTGCGATTTGCTATTTCCTGCAAGTTCGACTTCGTGCTGATGTTTTCTTCGCTATCTAAAGGAAGATTTTCAACCCCCTGGGCAGCCTCACACACAGGAGGACTGAGTGCTGTACTGGATCATCTATCTTATTTTGGATATCTCCTGCCAGCATTGACTGTAGTCCTGCATAATCGCCTGCCGGGATTCCGCAGACAGGTCATTCTATCGATTTTAATGTCGTTAATTGCAATGGCATTTATCGCTTCCGGAGGAGGAAGAAGGATTTGTGGGGTAATGATCCTGGCAGCGTTGGGCACTTGGGTACTGTCAAGACGTACAATTCGGATTCAGCACGCGATACTGAGCGTATCGCTAATTCTGGGACTCCTGGTCCTGATGCAGTTTCTTTTGTTAGTCAGATCGTTTGGTTTGGAAAACACAGACGGACAGCCTGCTTTCCAAAGGGCCTTGTCTGCGTTCACGGGAGAAAAAAATGAAAACACATCAAAGTATGATCACATTCATGTTGATGACAATTTCCTGCGAATCTGCCAAATCGTAAAAATTGTGCCAGAGAGTCATCCACATGTTTATCACAAATATATCTGGTGGGTCTTGGTGCGACCGATACCAAGAATAATCTGGCCCGGAAAACCAGAGGATGGAGGTTTTAATCTCACGGAAGAGGTTGATGCTCAGGCCTCATTGTCATCTTCCATTGTCGGCGAACTTTACCTGTCGTACGGTTTTGTCGCCGTAGCCCTCGGGGGATTTTTATTCGGACGCCTCTCGACACTTCCTTCAGTCTTCTACAAGTTTCCACATGACAGTCTGGGGCCGCTTATGGCAGGCTATCTTTCAATGGTTCTACTCGTTGGGGCACGCTCAATGATCGAACTGATACTCTTCAGCTATTCAATCATTTTTCTTGTCGTTGGATCGCGGTGGATAAAATTTAGCCCGGTACGAAAACAGAAGATTATCGGGAAACAAGTTCACCGGCAGTGCGCATAGCTTTTTTGAATCAACGGCAAATGAAAGCTCTCAACATAGGGTTTGTCGCAAAACCTTGACACCAAACAGTTTGAAATGTGACGCAGATCTATTGTGGTGCGAACCGAGTTTGACTGCTAACAAAATCAACTCATGGAGGAGTTGTTATTAAGACTCTAATTCTTTGGAGCAAAACTTCTGGATATATGACGGCGTGTTGGAAACAACTCAGCCATCAGGCAGATGTACAACTTCGAGTCATCGCATGGGAGACGTCTGCTGCCATTGATCAGGCTTCGTTCGACACAACAAAAATGGACTCAATTGCAGGGCGGCTACTCTCTGTAAATGAGCGCAGTGAAACCAAAATCATCGAAGAGGAAATTGAGAATTTTCGCCCAGATATTATAGTCATTCCCGGATGGGTTAGCTCCGCATACACGAAATGTGTGCTGCGACTCTCCAAAACTCGGCCGCGAGTTGTCATGGGGATGGACACTCCGTGGAAGGGAAACGTCCGCCAGCAGTTCACTCGCTGGCGACTCAATCGACTGTTTCAAAAAGTCGATCACGTAGTAG
This sequence comes from uncultured Planctomycetaceae bacterium, assembly GCA_937916515.1. Lineage (GTDB taxonomy): Bacteria > Planctomycetota > Planctomycetia > Planctomycetales > Planctomycetaceae > Fuerstiella. Next base: position 26,291 of record CALFSX010000253.1, read on the forward strand.
TTGCAGGCGAACGAACGTGGCAGTATGCAAGACACCTGGGTTTTTCAGAAGCACGAATTAGCCGCGGCGTTTACGGCTGGGATAGTGCATGCTTCGGCGAACCCACGCACCTGCCACGCAATCAGCCATCAAGCCGTAGTTTCGTCTTTGTCGGACGCTTTGCTGAAGAAAAGGGCATCGGAACTCTCTTGTCAGCCTACAAGCGTTATCGGGAATCGGTTAGTTCTCCATGGCCCCTGACAATGTGCGGAAGTGGACCACTTTGCGGGACAGTATCGGGCGAGGGCGTTATCAATGCTGGATTTATCCAGCCAGCCGACCTGCCGTCGATTTTCCGCCAATCCAGTGTCTTTGTGCTACCGAGCCACTACGAACCCTGGGGTGTTGCGCTTGCAGAAGCGATGGGAGCAGGGCTTCCAGTCATTGCGTCTGAGGCGTGCGGGGCTGCGATCGACCTGGTGCGACCATACTGGAATGGACTGCTCGTCCCGACAGCTTCCGTTGAATCACTGACAAGCGGATTTGTGTGGTTTCACAACAACGAAGACCGCATTGTCCCAATGGGGGCCAACGCGCAACAAACGGCTGAGCCGTTTTCTGCGAAAAACTGGGGAATCCGATGGAAGGCTGTACTGGATGGTGTGGTCGAATCGCGAGCTGCGTGAGAAGTGGCTGAACAATCAACGCAAACCGTCCGAAACCAGTGTTCGATGAGCATACGAATCAAGAGCCTAAGAGCAAGTTCAACCAAAGCAGGAATCGAAGCAACGCAATTCTGACTGCGTATGGCTCCAGCAGCGGGAATTCCCACCAACATCTTCAGTGGCTTACAGAGCCAGCAACCTGCAGCCGAAGATGATGGGACACAAATGGGGCCACATAACTTTGACTTGGTCTATAATCAAACTTCGTTTCTGAAGCACATTTACGCAGGTGAACACGATGGTTTCTTGTGGTCCGCCCATAAGTGAGGGTTGTCCAGGCAAGCAAAAAAATGTGACTTGAGAGAGTTTACTGTTTTGTGTTACGAAGAAACTTCATCGCCGTGTTGACAAAACCCAGTGGTTGCCCCCCAAAGTCGTTAAACATGTCTATCCAAAAAAACAACACGTCGACCACTGCAATTCACCGAAAGCGAGCAGCAGCGTGAGCCGTTCAATGCGAGTTCTTCACTGTGTCCCCAGTCTTCACAACAGTGATGGGGGCCCGGCACAGTCAGTGCCTTCACTTGCTGCAGCCGAGGCCGCAGCTGGGGCAGACGTGCGAATTTGCACAGGTGATATGCCAACAATCGACCTCTCACAATTTACGGGAGTCGGGTTCGTCGCTGGCGAGCCAAAGGTTGTCACATCGCACAACTGGATTCCCGACTTGATCCACGACCATGGCATATGGCTACGTTCGAACCATCTGTCAGCGCGTCTTTCCAGACAAAAACGCATTCCGCGCATCGTCAGTCCTCGAGGAATGCTGGAACCATGGTGTATGAAACACCATCGCTTCCGCAAAAAGGCAGCATGGCAACTCTATCAACAGCGTGATCTCCAGAGCTGTGCGGGGTTACACGCCACGTCTGATGCGGAAGTCTCCCATCTGCGAAGTCTTGGCCTGACACAGCCTGTCGTGCTGCTTCCCAATGGTGTTTCCAGCCCCCCGCCTGAGAATCAGCCTGAGAAGAGTTTATCCAACAACCAGCCGGGAAAGCGAGAGGTCATATTTCTCTCCAGAATCCATCCTAAAAAGGGAATCATCAACCTGGTTAACGCGTGGAAGCAAATCGCATGCGACGAATGGTTGTTGAGAATCGTTGGATCTGATGAAGCAAACCATCGCAAGGAAGTCGAAAACGCAATCAACGAAAACGGTCTGCAAAATTGCGTTGTGATTAATGACGCCGTGTACTCGAACAAGAAATGGGATCTTCTTCGCAAAGCTGACGTCATGATTCTGCCATCGTTTTCTGAGAATTTCGGAATCGTTGTTGCAGAGTCACTATCGGTTGGAACTCCGGTTATCACCACGACGGAAACACCTTGGGAAAAAGTGCTCACTAAAAACTGCGGATGGTACACCGAACCTTCCGTTCCCGGCATCGTTCAGGCTCTGAGAGCCGCAATGTTGACCCCGAAAGTCGAATTGCTCGCCATGGGTAGACGTGGCCAAGAGTGGATCGGAAGTGAGTTCTCATGGAATGACATCGGGCAAAGGATGCTTGGCGGCTATGATTGGATTCTTGGAAGACGACAGGCATGCGATTTCGTCAAAGTATGTTCCGAACTAAGAAAAGTCGCCTAATCCAATGAATCAGTTTGTCATTGATGTCAAAGCGTTGCTGATAACCCTGCCGAATTTCGACGCGAAAACCTTAAGCCTCTCTCGAACATGTTCAACTGTACTGAACAGACTAATCGACTGAAGAATTGATGGAGTTGAATCGTTGCAAATTCACGTGAGCAAGGCTGATTGTCCAAGCCCACATTCTTTCGCAAACAAAGTTGCTCGCGTTGTCTGGGGAACCGTGTGGTGCGTTTGCTTCCGCCCATCTCCTCGGATTCTATTTGGATGGCGTAGATTCCTGCTTCGAATTTTCGGTGCAAGGATCGGGCGCAATGCTCGAATATCTCCTAGCGTCATAGTTTGGGCACCGTGGAATCTGGTAGTCGGTGATGAAGTGGCAATCGCCCACAACGTAGATTGCTACTGCGTGGACAAACTAACCATTGGAGACAAAGCAACAGTCTCTCAGTATTCCATTCTATGTACTGCAACACACGACATTTGTTCACCAAACATGCAACTCATTTCCTCTCCGATTGTCCTGGAAGCTCAATGCTGGGTGTGCGCTGCAGCGTTTGTTGGGCCAGGAGTGACAATCCACGAAGGCGCTGTTCTTGGTGCCATGTCAGTCACAACGAAAAACATCGACGCATGGACAGTAAATGCTGGCAACCCAGCCAGAATGCTGCGACGTCGCCAGATTCGTGCGATGGAAGAATCGGAGACTTCCAATGAAACATAGCCAGACAGGTCAACCACCACAGCCGGATTTGGTATGCCTTCAGCCTCAAGTCTCGACACGCCTCGCCGATGGAAACACTCTTGTTGTGAAACAATTGCAGTCATCCATCGTTCCCGTGACAGTACTAATCGCCGCCAAAAACGAAGAAGTGAATCTATCAAAGTGCATCTCAGCTTTGAGCGACTTTGATCGCGTTGTTGTGATCGACTCGGGCAGCACCGACAGGTCAGCAACTGTTTCAAGAGCCCACGGCGCGGAAGTCGTAAATTTCGAATACTACGGAGGCTACCCCAAGAAACGCCAGTGGGCTATGGATTCATTGGAAATCAGCACGCCCTGGGTTCTGCTACTCGATGCAGATGAAGTCGTCACTGAAGAATTCGTCACTGAACTACGTACAGTCCTTCACAATCCAGACTCAAAAGATGGGTACCTTGTCACCAAGGGATTCCACTTCCTTGGCAGGAAGTTTCGCTACGGTGGATTCTCACATTCAGCCGTCCTGCTGTTCAAAACAGGAAAGGCAAGGTTCGAACATCTTATCGACGAATCGAGTGAAGCCCTGGATATGGAGGTTCACGAACGACTCATTGTGGCTGGTGAGATCGGGCGAATTGCCACGCCGCTGATCCATGAGGACTTCAAGGGGTTGGAGGCCTATGTTGCCCGTCACAATAAGTATTCAACGTGGGAAGCCAATGTAAGAAGTCAACACTTGTCAAACAGAGAGTGGGGAAAGTCTGCCATAAGGCCGCGTTTGTTTGGGAATGAACAGGAGCGAAGACGATTTCTAAAACAAGTTGCAATAAGATTCCCCTTCGAACCCCTACTCTGGTTTATATACCACTATGTATTTAAGCTGGGTTTTCTGGAAGGCAGGCGAGGCCTCATTGCAAGCCAGATTCGCAGCAGCTACATCGCGCAGTCGCGGGCGAAGGTGTTTGAACTAAAGTTGAAGTCATTGGGAAACATTACTGCCTCCAACCAGAAGCCTACCATCAAAACACAACAACAAAATGGACCAGCCAAAAGAAGAGCGGCGTGATCGCAACATTCGAGGCGGCACTTGCCCCAAACGTCAGTCCGGCAATTTTCGCCGAACCAACAAGCAGGATCGCTATATGCATCAAGAAAACAGGGATCAAACTCAGTTTGAGCTGTCTGCTGAGTGCTACAATTCCGAATGCATTATTGGGCACACGCTCTACCAACTTTCAACACAACAGCCAAAAGCCTCCATGATCATTTAAACAGGCCAAGCAAGCCTCGATCAACAGGGCCTACACACTATCTACAAGGATGTGAAAACAATGCGAGCGCCAATTGTTTGGACGATGATTTTCTCGATGACGTTGATGCCAATTCAGGCGACGTTCGCCGGACAGGAAGTTGCCACTGAACAGGTTCGACTTCAGAACGTTGAACTTAATGAGGCTGGAACCGTGACTGGTCGATTGACTGACCCAACAGGTCAGCCACTTGCCAACAAAGAAATTCAGATCACCACAAAGAACGCCACTCAAAAGAAAACAACTGACGCGAAAGGCGAATTTGTTGTTTCAGCCCAGGCCGGCGGAAACTGTGCAATAACGGTAGACAAACAAACTTACGCATGCCGTATGTGGCAGCACAACACAGCTCCTCCAAAGGCACTGACATCGTTCGGCATTGTCTACAGCGAAGATTCAGTTGTTCGCGGTCAGTACGACGATTGCGGAGAAGGTTGTGACGACGGAGCTGGCGGTCGCTTCGGAAAAATTGGTGGAGTATCAGGCGGCCAGCTGCTGGGCCTGGGACTTCTTGCCGGTGCCGTTGTTGCCATCGTTATCGCAGCCAACAACGACGATGATGCCAGCTAATCACTGACAACTCAGCAAAAGACTATCCATCAAAGCCTGCCGGACATATCTCGGCAGGCTTTTTTCGTTTCCTGGCAAAACGCAGCGAGATAGCGACTTCAGTTACGGGACTGCCGAAACCGGCAGATTCAGCCGAATTAGACTACAGACGCTGGAAGCTTTCTGCCGATCCAAACGTAGCGAGGGTCATCAAACCAGAATTCGATTCATACACGACGGGTAGAAAAATGCGTACAATCACCACATGGACTGCAATGCTGTCGATGATCTTTTCATCCACAATATCGTTTGCTGTGGACCCAGCACCAGTTCCAACAAGTTCAGATCGAGTAACTTTAAGCAGCGTTGAACTTTCCAACAACGGCTCACTGGTTGGTCAGTATTTGTCAAAGGCTGGTCAGCCCATTGCAAACGCAACGATTCTTGTAAAATCCGGCGACGCAACACACAGCGTTCAAACGAACAGCGAAGGTCGTTTTGAAATTTCAAGAATTGAATCGGGGCAGTGTACGTTTCAAA
>CALFSX010000254.1 GCA_937916515.1 uncultured Planctomycetaceae bacterium
GGATCGGATTCAGGAGGCATCTCATGCCGCTCAACACGATCGAACACCTTCACCCACGTGCGAAAGACATCTTCGTTCTCAAGGTCGAACCCTAGCGAAGTCAAGTCCAAACTCGTATCCGTATCCGCATCGTGGCATGCGACACAGGATTCTTCGATGAATACGGTAAAATCCGCGTCCCAGTCAGCCGCCGTAGCAAAAGCCTGCGATAGATAGATAAGCAGAATCGTGACTACGAGCTTCACTTGCCATCCTCCTTGAATGCGTAAATAGCCGAGTGGGTTCGCACGTAGAGGCAATCGCCCAATACCGCAGGAGTTGCATAGACACCTTCACTCATTGGGTTCGAAGCAATCATCTTGGCTGTCTCGCCAAGCGTCATGACGACGATTCGGCCGCGTCCATCAGCAATGTAAATCCGCCCTGCCGCGATGATGGGTGAAGCGTAGTGTGTGCCATTTCCACCGGTGCGTTTGCGATAGACTCGCTCACCAGATTCCAAATCAATGCAGGTCAATTGCCCACCGTTCTTAACGAGATAGACGTAGCGTCCATCACTGATTGGTGAAGGCACCTCGGGTATTCCCTGTGTTTCCAAGGTGACTACTTCATCGTCCGCCAGCACACCGTCGCTGTCGGCCGGTAGCGAAAGCAAACCGTGGTTTTTGTAACCGCTTCGGAACCGTTCGATATCTTGCATTTGTCGCTTCCATTCGTCCGCACTGATTCCTTCATCGTTGTTGCGGTCGACACTTCGAAAGCGAATGGAAGCACCGTTCTCCGGAGCTTCGATTCCTTCTGGCCGATGAAAGATCCAAAGCCTCGGAAACTCTGATTGCTGAATGACACCATCCGAGTTGGCATCGTGGCCTTCAACCAGCTTGGGAAAGTCGGGGAATTCAGGTCGCAATGCAGGTTCGCCCATTTTGTTCCATGCTGCGACAATAACGCGTCCACGCACAAATAGAGGCGTGCTGGTTGCAGTTGTCGCGCACTTTGTTACCCACCGCTGCTCGCCCGTTTCTATATCGAAACCTTGTACCGCGCGGGCGCCGTGAATAACTAGCAGGTCATCTTGAACAATCGGAAGCGTGGTGCAAGCGAGTTCCGCATGAAAAGGCTCTGCCTGAAGCGTCTTCCAAAGTTCCGTGCCAGTTCGCTTATCAACAGCCAACAAGAAATGGTCGACAAAGTTTCCTCGGTAAAGAATGACTTTGTCATCCGCGATGATGGGTGAAATCGCATTTCCGGCGTAGGATTTGGTGCATGGCAGCGGTAAGTCCCACTCCTTGTTCCCATCGAAATCAAAACAGACAAGACCATACGAGCCGAAGTAGGCGACGACACGTTCGCCGTCGGTCGCTGGCGTACTGCTCGCAGGATTGAAAGAAGGGTGGCCGCGTTCGATCTCTTTTGCATCAACCGCTCTCTCCCAGCGAATCTCCCCTCGATGCCGATCAATCGCGACGACGCTGAGCCGTTTCTCGTTCTGGTCAAAGGTAGTCAGGAAAATCAGATCGCCGCTGACGATTGGCGAACTATGCCCCGACTTTATTTCTAATCGCCAGAGTAAGTTGTTTTCGGGGCCAAACTGTACCGGCGGATTAGCGTCGGACGCCACGCCTGCCCCATTCGGGCCGCGAAACTGCGTCCAATCGGCTCGAGCCAGTGCCCCACCGAATAGCAAATACCAGCACGACGCGCCAGCGAGTGAGATCAATCTCCAATCTAGAGTCGTCCGGAGATTCCTCGCACTATTTGCTTCGCTTACTCGCTTGCGCTTCGTGCTAGTGCTCATTGACTGGCTCCGCTTGTTTGGAGGTATGCCAGCAAGTCGTAAATTTCCTCTTCCGTAAACGTGTCCAAGAGCCCTTCCGGCATGGTCGAAACATCAGAGACCCGGCGTTGTTCGATCGCCGACTTCGCGATCAATTCGGTCTTTTCCGGCTTGAGTAGATTTGGGATGAAGCGAATGGAATCTGCGGTCTCTTCGATTACCAAACCAGTGAGCAGGCGACCGTCATCGACCAGAATCAACTGTGTTTGAAAGTCCTTGTGGATCTCACTCGATGGTTTGACGACCTGTTGCAGCAGCTTTGCCCCGCGGAATCGTTTGGTGACATCCGTCAGATCCGGGCCAAGCTTCTTTTCGCCGGGTCCAATGTTATGGCAGCGGCTGCATGTCGCTTGTTCAAAGACAAGTTTTCCACGTTTAACGTTGCGCTGGCTTAGGTTATTCGGCGCGTCGCCAAAGTAGTGATGTTGCCACTTCTCCACGAAGCGACGTTCCACGGGTACGTCGCTGGTGGCCACGTGCTCGAGGATTCGTATAAACATCTTTCCATCGCGGCTGCGTGAAGGATTTGCCTGGCGAAATTCGTTCCAAAGCTTTCCAACGAGGCCGCGATTCTGAGGTGGCATTTCGGCCATCCGTTTGTCGACGTATTCTTGATGCGGCATGGTTCGATAGGCAGCGGGCAATTCCGCTTGGTCGATCTTTGCAAACAAGGCGGTGTTGTCACTTTGTGTGGGGCGGTTCGTCTTCGCCGCAGTGGCGAGATTTCCGATGTCATGATTGCCGTCGTAATGTTTTGGTGAAAGTTTGATGCCTCCGCCTTCTGGCAGTACCTTCGGTAGGGAAATACGGATCACCGCTCCAACACCGCGTTCCATGTGGCGAGCTGGGCCTGACGTGCTGGTCCAAACATTGCCGTCGTCATCAAACTCGATTTCCCGCGTGTAGGAAACTCGCGTGGGCAGACGGTATTCGACCAGAGTCTCAGTCTTTGGATCGAAGCGGTTGATGGTGTCGTTACCGGTGCCGCACACCCAAACGATGCCATCTTTGTCGACATTCAGCGCGTACGGAATCTGGTTTTCGGCATCGGGCAGCTCGTAGACCGTCCAGTGTTCGGTGTCGGGATTAAACTTTGCGAAGACGCCGGAACCAAAACCTGGCGCCCAGACCATTCCATCGGGTGCGATGTGCAAACGACGAGGGCCTCGGAAGGGCGGGTTCCATTCCTTGATGTCGCCGTCAGGGACGGTCGGATCAATGCGACCGATGCGGTTGCCATTCAGCTTGGAATACCAAATGGTTCCATCAACGGGCGAATAGTCAATTCCGTACGGCGTGATGCCTCGCGATTCACCGCGCCCCGCACCCATCGCCTGTCCTGCACTGAGCAGTTTGTATTCCTTCACGAAGTGGGTTTCGGGGTGGATGGAATAGCACGAATTGGCGCCTGCGTCGGTGTACCAGATCAGCCCTTCCGGATCCTCTGGGTTGATTCGCAGCGTGTGGGGATAACTACCGCGTGGTTTGGGAGCCTCCGCACTGCTGTAGGTCTCGAACTCTTGTGTTTCGACGTCATAGCGCACCATCTGGCCCGTTGCGCACATGGTGGTCCACATGCTGCCATCGTTGGCGGTTTCGATTGAGTGAGGGCCATATGTGCCACGTGGGTATTGCTGTGCTCGCTGCGCTCCGGTCCTTGGATCGAGTACGAGCAAGCGATGCTGGCTGATATTAACCGCGTAGATGTTGCCGTCTGGGCCAATTTCCAAGTCGTGGAAGGAACCTTTCAGTGGTTCATCCAATTCCCACATGGTGATTGTTGCAGCTGCTGCAGCTCCGGTGGGCGGAGGTGGCGGTTGAAACGCAGGCCATTTCTTTACGGCATCATCTTTGTAGGTCTCCATCAAACGCTGAACGATGGTGTTCTGCGTGTGCGGATAAAGACCACCAAACCCATCCATGCGACGAATCATCGTCTCCCAGTCGACGGGCTCCTCGGGTGTTCGGAATCCGACGGTACCGATCTGATGACAGTAGGAACACATCATCTTGAAGTTCATGCGATCGCGCGGGTCGTCGAATTTCAACATGCTCAGCGCGCTGCTTGCAGGACGCTGCAGTTCGAGTTCTTCACCTTCGGCCAGACGGGTTTTGATCGTAAGGTCTTCGGTTCCGGGAGCCACATCGGATCGCCACTCGTCTGCAATTCCCATCAGTCGTGTCCGCACGTGATGATTCACGCTGCGAAGCCCGTTGATGCTGAATGTTCCATCATCCCCGGTAAAGACTGAGATCCACTTGCGGTGTTCGTCATCAATCGCCGAGACCATCACGCCAGCAACTCCCTTGCCGGATTCATCCACGATTCTGCCAGCGATCGCATTCGTCTCAGTAGCGCTGGCCTGACTGGCAAAGCCAAGCACCAAACATACCAGCACGCAGCGCAAGCTAGTGAATCGGAGCCGCATTCTGTTCACTCGCTCGCGCGTCGTGCTAGTATTGCGAAATAAAGTCTTCATTTAATATCTCCGGTCGTGTCCAACACGGTGGCATTTAGGATGAGTGGGCGGAACTTGGCAGCGGGCACGTCGCTGAGTGTTTGCAAAAACGCAAAAATCCGATCAGCGGTCGGTTCATCGAGTGAAATCACTTTGTGGGCTTCCGAGTCCAACGATTTGCTCAACTGTTGTCGCGTGTAGGTGCGATTTCGCAATGTCGGCACGGGTTGGTCGCGATGCACATGCCCTAAAGCAGGAAGTTGATGGCAGGTAAAGCAGCTTTCCGAACCTGTCCCGATCCCGGCGGCAAGCTTGAAGCCTTCGAAAGCATCCCGCTTCATTGTCGGAGGCAGTTTGATTTGGACTCGGCCTTCCTGATTGGCGAGTCGACTTTCGATTCTTGACGCAAGTCCCGCTTGATCTTCGAGTGCTTCGACTTCAATCGGAATCCGATTCATGTAGGCAAAGGCATCGAACGGAGATCGATAGTCGGAGGAGAACCGATGGACCAGCGTTGTGGGCTCGCGGGATGGGGCAGGATTGTCCGATGACCAATCAAACGCCTCATCAGAAGCACTCTTTGAGATCTTCAGTAGCTGTGATTTCATCTTCGCATAGATCAATGGTTCGCGAATCGCGATGTTTGTTTTCTGCGCTGGATCTGTTCTGAGGTCATAAAGTTCGAAGCGAGTGAACTGAGTTTGCTTCAAGCCAGGAATCCACGATTCGTGAAACTGATTCAAGCGAATGAACTGGCCCCGCAGTCGCTCGGCTTCTGAATCGCGGAAGCCTTCGAAGAGTTGCTTATCAAGGGTGGAGCCACGAGTCTCTTCGTCGAAGATGCCTTTTTCACGGAGCAGCGCTTCGATGCGATTCTTGATCTCAACAAGAGCTTCGTAATCCTTCGGAAGTCTGCCGTCACGATATGCGACCATGTTGAATCGTCCATCGCGGATGGCAACAGCGGGACCGGACAGCGGTAGGTACCAAAAGAGCGGCTGTGTGCGTTCGAACCATTCCGTTTGTCTCGGCGAACTGTTACCGATCAACTCCCGAACAAGCAGTTGCGAAAGGTCGGCTCCATCAAGATGTACGGGCGGGGGATCGATTCCGGTGATACCGCAAATCGTCGGAAGCAGGTCCACAAGTCCGGCCGGCTCATCTTCAACCATCCCCGCCAAGATATGACCTGGCCAATAGAAGATACCTGGAACTCGTATCCCACCTTCGAAGTTCGATCCTTTAGTGCCCCGCAGTTTGCCGACTCGATCTGCGCGATAGCTGCCATTGTCTGAGGAATAGATAATCAGAGTGTTTTCTGGCTCGTCGATCTCGTGGAGTTTCTCAACCAGCCTGTTGATCGCTTGATCGGTATTCGCGATTGTTGCGGAGTAGACCGCCGCTGGGTCAGACTGCTCACCATACTGGCGGACCAAACCTTCGGGAGCCGCCAGCGGTGCGTGTGGTTCATGGAACCAAATATTGACGAGGAAAGGCCGATCATCATCTGACCGATTCTCAAGCCACGAGACGGCTTCATCAACAACAAGGTCGCACGCATAACCTTCTAGCATGCCGACAGGTTTTCCGTTGCGAATGAAATTCCGTGGATTGTGATGTGACGGCTGAGCGTTATTGCCCGTTGCAAACCAGTAATCGAAGCCATGATCAGCGGGCGTAGGCTTATCCGGAAACTTGTTCGACGGAAGTCCGAGGTGCCATTTTCCGAAATGCGCCGTTGCATAGCCACCTCGCTGCAATACTTCTGCGATCGTCACTTCCGCCTTTGGCAAATGGGATCGTTGGTCATCGTCGTTGATCCAACTGTAGATACTGGCACGGACGTTTGTTCGCCCGGTTAGTAGAACCGCTCGCGACGGCGAACAGACAGCAGCCCCCGAATAAAAGTTGGTAAAACGCATCCCACCGCTTGCCAGTTGGTCGAGCGTTGGCGTCTTAACAGGGCCGTCATAGCACCCGATGTCCTTCCAGCCCAGGTCGTCTGAAAGTAGAACAATGATGTTTGGTCTGCGTTCACCGGCAAGCGTTGTTGTGAAAGGCAACAAGGCGATGCACACGCAGATGAGCTGCAGAGATTGATAACTCGTGTTTGTCTTCATCACTTAAAATTCAGCGTGCCGCGGTCATAAGAATTCCCCAAAGTAAATTCATCCGTCGCGGTTTTCCTTGTCAGCAGTTTTGTAGGTTGTTCGACGCCACTACTCAGCCGCCCGGATCAAGCGAACTTGGATCGGCCGGGCAGTCGCAAGCGTGAAGTCGAGCGTATCATCATCGGTCAGTTGGTAGCGAAGTGTGATCTGGCCCTTATTGCCGTCTCCATCGGTGTAGCCCAGGTTAAGGACGGCTGCGTCATCTTTCTTAAATGTCCAGGTGCCCAGGTTAGACGAGCCAGTGCTATCGGCGCCGACCTGGAAGGTGTCGCCATTGGCCGCGTTGAGGCTGATCAGTGAAACCGATGTGCGACTGGGGTCGATGGATTCAGCTTCGATCACTCGCTCTTTGATTTTCCACTGGAACGATAGTTTGAGACCTTCACCTTGGGAGGCTTCGTCGACCCACGTGCCAATCAGGCGGTCCCAGCCGGACCGCTTCAGCACGTCAGCCAAAGTCTTCGGCTTTGACTGCTTGGCGTCTTCGTCATCGTCATCCTTTTCTTGTGGATTTGCCTCAGCAACGGTCAGGATGAAGTCGTTGCTAAACTGGCCGCTAGGGTTTTGCAGTTGCAGTAAGTGCATACCGTTTTCGGGTCGGTGCTTGAGGTCGATCACGACGTGTTCATTGTCTTGAATCGTAACTTCGCCGGCGACTCGATGTCCATCAATGAAGATACGAGCCCCCGGGTCAACGTGACGTCCACTGACCAGAATCTCGAATTCACCGGGATACAACACGGGGAACTTTTGCTTTCCGCGTTGCTTTTCGATCGGTCCGACCGTCCAGATGATTGGCTGAGGATGTTCAACGTCACAATGTACTCCGTGACGAGCGGTGAGTGTGATCGTCAATTGTTCCGCGTTAACTTTTTTAACGAGCTGATCGCGCGTGAAAGACGAACCACTCGATTGTTCGTGGTATCGACCATCCTCGCCGAACTGCAAGTTGACTGCGGAGGATGAATCGCCGTCACTGCGAACTCCATTACCCTGCAGCACGACCGCACCATCTCGCGACGCCTGTTCGAGAGCAGCCAGTAGTTCGAGTGTCGATTCGTCGGCAATCGAATCCTTTGTCAGCGTCACCTGCCGCGCGAACGCGCCGGAGTATCCCGTGCTCATTTCCAGCACCATGTCCCACACGGGATTGAAACGTTCGCGGCCTCCCCATGAAAAACGCCAGATGTCTTCTTCCGACTGCCCACGCTCGGCAACTTCGCGATAAAACGGAAACTCATGGATGTTCAGTCGCCCCTGGGGAAGAATCAGAAAGCGATCATAAGCACCTCGCCAAGTCGGCGCATCCATGCCAGTGCCTGGCGTGTTGGTGCTGACCAGATGCGGCATGCGATGACAATTGCCGCAGACGTTCGCTTTGGGCTTGGACGGATCGTTGTCACCATCAATGTGGAAAAGGCGAAAGCCGTCGCGAGCTCGCTGAGTCAGTTCGCTGGTGTACGGTCGACGCTGGGCGGGAGGATAGGGAACACCCAGTAGAAACGTCGCCATATCGTCTCGCTGAGCCGCCGAAAGCCGACCGATTTTGTCTTCATCGTTTTTGAAACTCTCGTCCGCGAACGCCATCGTCGAAGCGAGTCCGCCATCAATCAGATGTCGCACGCTGTTGGCGGCATCGCCCTTCACCGAGTTGGGCTCAACGCTGTTGTAGATGTGAGCGCTATTATTGCCGCCATAGGGATCGCCCGGAATTCCGTCCCAGTGATAAGGCTCGGTGTCGCGTAGTCCGCGGACCGGCATCGTGCTGCGGGGCATGATCTGATCACCGCCAGTGACGACGGGCGTCTTCAGAACCCAAAGCAGCTGGTCGGTATGTCCATCGGGATGACAACTAGCGCACGAAAATGTTCCGGTCGACGAAGCCGCCGCCGTCTCGAACGCCATTCGCCCTCGTTTGACCGCTGGGTGAGTTGGATCGCTAAGCGTGATGGTCGAGATGACCTGCGGATCCGCAAGATTTTTCAAGTCGACAAGGCTCACGGTGTTGGCGACCGCGTTGAGCACCCATGCCGAAGCAAGTCCCCCGTCGGTTTGCTCAAGTGCGATTCCTCGCGGAACGGCGTCCACATCGACGCGCCCCAACACCTTGCCGCTGTTGACGTCAACAGTAAAAACTTTGTCCGAAGCAGCAGCCGAGACGACCAGCGTTGAATCGTCGTCACTGATTTGAATCGCAAATGGTGTGGCCAGAGCCTGTCCCGGCTCTGGATGCATCGGCGGAAGAGGTTCCAAATCGATGAACTCTGGCTGTCGCGATTTGCCCTCACCACCGAGTTCGACACGCGTGATTCGGTTCAGAAATGCTCGGTTCTCGAGCTGACTCAAGTCGTGCTTCTTTGTTCCGGAACGCCCGTTAACATCGTTACGCGCGTCGGTCTGGGCGACGAATACTGTGCCGTCCGACGCGACGGTCAAACCGTACAGCAACGTCCCCAGCGAATCGACGGTTTCTATAAGCTGATCCGTTTCGATGTCAAAGACGAACAGGTCGCGGTCCGGCACTTCGGGATGTTTAACTATGTCGACTACATGTCCGATCGACAACACATTGTTGTGGATGATGGAATGTTCCCACGCATCGAACGTCACCAGATCACCGTCGATGTCATCCTTTCTGCCACCGGAAAGCTGCGTCTTATTGTTGGACTCAAACGGAATGACAAAGAGTTTTCCGTCGCGCACCGTGATCGCTCGCGGGTCCTGAGCTGGTATCGTCAATCGTTTAGTGACCTGTCGAGAAGCCACGTCGACAACGGCAATTTGGTTCTCCGACGATAGAGCGACGTACGCCTTGTCGTTGCTCGCAAAGGCGATTCCAACTGGCTCATCAAAGGTTGTCGCACGTTTTGAATCGAACTCCTGAACTGTGGCGACGACGTGCAAGTAAGTTGGACTGGTCAAATCATTGTCGATGACGCTGACGCAGTCTGAAACATGGTTCGACACCCAGATTTCCTTGCCGTCCGGTCGAACCGCAATGCTGACCGGATCGACACCCACGGGAATGCGATGCGCCAGCTTCCGTGTTTCAATGTCGATGACATCAACCGTGTCGGCGGGTGTGTTGACGACGAAGACACGGTTAACACTGATGGCAATCGGGTTGGTGTGTGGGCTGACAAACGTTGGATGGCCAACAACCTGAAATTCTGGTGGTTCCGGATTGCCTGCACTGGCCGTTTTGACATCAGGCCCCATCGCAATGCCGGCAGGAGGCTGGCCCGCTGGCAGGAGCAGCAGTGCGGCAACGACGGCAATCGAGGACAACGTAAGGAACGGACGCGAAATAAGTTTCTGGTAGCGAAAGTCGTCAAGACTTTCGCTAGGGTCAAATCGGAAAGTTGTATCGAGACAATTTTGATGTCGTATCGTTTTCATTAAGTTGACTCCTGGATTGCGGGCGTTGGAACCTGTTTTGTCGGCTCCGCCGTTGGTTTGCTTTCCTCACGTCCTGGATATCGTCTTCCATTCAGTAGAGCACCCAGCCATGTGTTTCTCACGCCTATCTGATAGCTGACAAGCAGCAAGCCAGTCGTGGCCGAACAAACGAATCCGAACTTCAGCATAGAGGGCAACGACCAGTCGCGTACAAAAAACTGCAGCAGTATGACGAGTGGAATATGGGCCAGATAAAGCCAGTACGACGAATCGGACAGATAGCGAACCCAGAAACGCGGCGAGCGAAAGAAGCGGTTGAATAATCCCAGCATTCCGAACGACATCACCCATGTGTAGCTGACTTGCATGACCGCGAACAGGATTCGACCGCTGGTCTGTTCCGGTCCCTGCAGAGAGAGGCCAAACGGAAAAAGGATGAGGATTGCTGCTGCGAGTTTCCACCAGTATCCCTTGCCAACCGCAACGGCTTGATCGTTCGCGCCGAAGTAGATCGCTCCGTAACCGAAAAATATGGCGTAGTACGCCAGCACGGCTGGCAGCGGCAGCAAACCGACAGACGTGTCTGGTCCATACGCGTATTGCGAACTGGCCATGAAATACTGAGGCACGGCAGCAAGCGGGACCAGCCAGACGTAGCGCAGCCAGGACGTGAGCCACCTGTTTGAAACGGCCGGAATTCGCAGTGTCTGAAGCAGCTTCACAATCAACACGAAACCGCAGACGAACCAACACAGGAACCAGAGAAACCACAAGTGTTGAAAGACGGGAACATAGAAGAGCAATGCGATGAGCCCACCCAATACGTCTTCTCGTCCATCACTGGCGACTGCTATCGAAACCGATCGTCCAGTTTGATCTTCGATGGCTTGTGCGATCCGCTTTCGTCCATCCAACAGATCCTCTTGATCAACCGGAACCTGCACCAACTTTGCGATGTACGCAGTGGTCGCCCAGTCCAGGGAGAGTAGCTGCTCAGGCGTCGCACCTTCATTATTCTTTAATTCCAGACTCGCCCCCGCATCCAGTAAAATCTCGGCAACTTCGGCTCGGCCGAACAGGCAGGCCACATGCAACGGAGCCGCCCCTTGCGCATTTTTCGCATCAACATTGCCTCCGTTCTGTAAGTAAGCACTGAGTGAATCCAGGTCGCCCATCACTACTGCAGCCGACACGTCGATATCGACAGCACCACGTTGTTCGGCGGGCTCCTCAACGTCCGCATTATCCGTCACCAACTCGGCCGATTCAGAGGCGGGTTGTGATCGCACGTAGCTTGAAACCACCCCCATCACTGGAATGATCGTCAACATCGCCAGCACCATCGGCAGAAAAATGCGTTTGAAGCGATGGACCAGCAGTGCTCTTAGTCCACGTTTCTTCCACAGCATCGCCGTGAAGAATCCGCTGACCAGAAAGAACAGTGGCATTCTCCATCCATGAATCGACGCCAGCAAAATGGCATAGAACCCGTTGGACT
>CALFSX010000255.1 GCA_937916515.1 uncultured Planctomycetaceae bacterium
CTCGTACAGGGGACTTGCACCCCACAAGTCATACGCCATGACTGGCGTACCAAAAGGTTGAACCGGAGTTGCCGATCACGGTTTCACACATGGCAAGTTGACTGGCGGCAACCCGGTTAACCTAGTCGTTCTGTGTAAACATCATTGAACCTCACAGCTGCCGATGACGAGCGTCTCTATGATTGATCTGCCACGCAACGATGATCTTGTTCGAGCCGCTCTCGCCGGCGAACTTGAGACAGTAAAACGCTTGATCGAGGATGGTGCTAATCCAAACAGCGTCGACAAACATGGGATAGGACCGCTTTTGACCTACCATCCTGAAGTAACGCAATACCTGCTGGAGCATACTGCTGATCCAGATTTGCAGTGCAATGAATGGGAGTATCCTGTGATCGTCGGCGTTTGTGGCAATTATGAGTGTCTTCGGCTGATGGTTGAAGCGGGAGCAAACGTTAACCGTTCAAGCCCACATAGCGGCGAAACAGTGTTGCACGGTGAAGCCGGTAGCACTGACGCTCGTCCGGTCAGATTACTGCTAGCGCATGGCGCGGACCCTAATGCCCGAACGAAGCCCGGAATGAAGACGTATGGGCTGTGGCGGGACGCGCGTGTGCGGGGTGAAACCCCATTGCATCGAGCTGCAGCATGGGGTAGTCCGGACGTCATTCAATTGCTCTTGGACGCTGGTGCCGATCCGACGATTCGTGATGCCAACAAGGATACACCGCTGAGTTGGGCCAGTTGGTATCTCCGCGATAAGTCAATCATCGATCAACTGTCGTATGAAGGCTCTGGAGTCGGGCCAGACTTCCCACCCGAAGAAAGTTCCACCTAAAAACCACACAGAAATCGGGTAAGGGCCATCCTTGCGGATGACCCTCCCCACACCACCTAGCATGCGGATCCGCACTAGGCGGTTCCTCGAAGCGGAGCACGGTCGCACCAGAGTTGTTTGAGCGAAAGCAGTCCTGATTCCTCGTGCAGCCATTTGTTAGGCATTGCAAATCGCATCGCTGGCGTTCTCGGGGGCCGAAAAAGGTGGGGGCCGAAAAAGGTGGCAGGAACCGTTTATTGGTCCGCCAGTAGCGAATAGTCATCTATCAAAACCATGCAGCCGAGTTGTGGTCGGCCCTCAATCACATGGATCATTAACCCCCACAAACGGCTGATGTTAAGCTTTATCCGACTGAGATCACATGGAGTTCGTGCCACTACTAAAGTCGCATTTAAAATCCGACCTGATGCTTGAACTGCTGGAAACGTGGGACGCTCAAGTCGTCTACGAGTACGATCGCACACATGAGAACATGCCCGACGAATATTGGGCATCTGTCCACGGTGAGGGAGTTTGCTTCAAGTTCAATGAAGAGCAAATACTCGAATGCATTTTTCTGCACCTGACCGACTCCGACGGCTTCACGCCAATCGATCTCTCATTAACAGACGTTCCGCAATTTGGATCGTTGGTCGACGCCGCCGCATACGCTGACAGAAACAAACTACATGTCTCATCTGGCCAAGGCGAATTGTTCGGTCAATTGCGTGACTGGATACGACTCGAGTACCACGATCACTGGATTCACTACGAATTCCGTGGTGGCAACCTGGGACTCGTAACGCTGACGGGTGTTTAGCTTTCACATTGTTCCGGAGACTCAAATCTTCGCGTAACCAGAAGATGCAGCCGAGTTGTCGTCGGCGGTTTCTCAATTGGCCAGTCAGTAGAAGTAGGGTGGGCATCGCCCACCAATTCTTCGTGTTGTTGTGTCTGATGGGCGGTGCCCACCCTACGGCTCTGTAACGCCAGGGCACTTCCCGAAATGCGTTTCTGCGTTGTGTGGTGACGTTGTCGAGTCAACGTCCGCGTACGTCATGGAGCTGCTGAAGGCCCGCGCGTTGCGAAAAGCGATGGCAGGTCATCGCACTCCAAAGATTCACTGCCTTGTAGCAAAGAGCATCCAATTCTATTTGGAAACCGCCGCCATCGCAGTATGTTGAGCCACACTTTCTTCGGTGTTCGACAATTCTGTGGAAGCTACTAACTGCTGGTCACGGAACAGCGTCACGTGTGGCTTGGCATGGCAAGATCCTGTGGCTCAACCGCAGTTGCGTGATGTTTGACGTGCACAACGCTTCTCCGGGGTTGGAGTACTCGCCAATGTCGTTTCTTCATGTCACTCATGTGGAGGACTGAAATGGGAAGATTGACAGATAGCGATGACGAACAGTCTGGCAGGCCTTCTGGGATGCAACAGGCGGGTTCACGCGTCAGTTTGCTGAAAACTCGATTCTTCGAAATTAAGAGCATGCGGGTTTTCTGTTGTTTGCCTTCTTTGGAGCTCAGCTTGCCGTTGTGGCCGCTGCGTGCACAATTGCGTCGCTTATGTATCTGGTCAACATATTGCCGGAGATGATGATGCGGATCATCTTTGGGAAAGCTGTGCACGTTCGGGCGAACTGGACGCATCGGTCGTAGATCGCGGACGATGCAAAAGGCCCTGAAAATTTTGCCTGGTAGAGAATTGCCGGTTTTCAGCAGAGCCGGGGCTCGTTGAGCTCGCACGTTCGATTGATGACGCTCACAACGGGGTTCGCAAACGCGCCAGGCTTCCCGCATCTCCCATTTTCACCAACGGGCATTTTCGGTTCAGGCGGTAAAAACGTCAGGAGTGGCAGAATTGGAGCAAAGTTTACATTCGGTACAAACCGATATCGATAACAGCAGACTGTGTTTTCCACACGGTCGGTTGTGTAATCGATGCCTCCATTTTGTCTGCGTCAGTCATTCAGGTTGTTCTGAGGGCTGTGTGTTTCGCATCGATTGACCACCCGACAACTTTGCAAAGGTCTGGTTCGCATGCTCCGTCCGAACCTGCTCCGATGTCTGACATTTACGCTTCTGGCCGTCGGTTGCTTTTCAACCGTGTTGGCCCAGTACCCTTATGGGAACTGTCCGACGCCGGGAATGCAGATGCCGCACTCGCAATATCAGGCACCGATTATCGACTACAACGTTGGCCAAAAGCCAAAGCTGTGGGACGATCAGCAGCCCATTGAACGACTGTTAACCAACGTCGCTCAACGCAGCTGGGTGCGATTTGAATACCTGCACTGGCAGCTTGCTCGCCCGGGCAGCCAGATAGTTGGAGCTCCCGTTACCGGCGGCACCGATCCTCAGACAGTGTTCGACAACCTGAACGGCGGCGTTTCTGCCGGTGTGGGTGTCACTCCAAATCTGAACAACGTGGGTCTGGACGACGCTTCCGGTGTGCGTGGCACCTGGGGGCTTGACCTAAACAACGCTGAGTTCGAACTGGAGTTTTTCGGAACAGCCGAAACCACCGACACGTTCTCCTTCAGCAACCTGTCGTTCGGTCGCGACACCGGCCTGGAATCTCAGGGCACCACCAGTCGGCCCAACATCGTGACTCCACTGTTAAACAACGGATCACCATCAGCCGCCGATGCTGCGAACTATCTGATCTACGACGATAGCTTTTCTGCAGAACTAACGGGCCAGATGTGGGGTGCGGAAGCCATGCTGCTTTCCAAGACCTACATTCCCGGCGATGTGTTCCAGATGCAGTGGCTTGGCGGTTTCCGCTATGTAGCCTACGAAGAGAAATACGGTCATCGGGGCGTGTTTAATAACGGCGGATTGGCTGCGACAGATACGGTTTCTCAGGTCAGAGCCACCACCGTGAACAACATGTACGGTCCGGAAGTTGGTGCCAGAGCGTCCATCAACACAAAATATCTTACGTTCAGTGCGACTCCACGCATTGCCTTTACGCTGAACGACTACACCGGCGAAACATTCGCAGGACCTCTGGCCGGAACAGCGGATGGCACCAGCACTCACCTGTCCGGTTCCAGCATCGACTTCACTCCGATTGTGCAGGTGAGCCTGACCGGCGAACTACACGTCACTCCAAACTTCTCAATCTTTGGCGGCTACGACTTCATGTGGATCTATCGCATGACTCGACCATTCGACAATATTGTTTACAACAGCGTAGATGGTGGCGGTGGATCGTTCGCACCGCAGATTGAACAGCAGATCGATCTGGAGAGTTTCTACACAAGAGGCCTGACAGCCGGTTTGATCTTCCGCTATTAAGCTGTGGTTGATCTGCTAACAAATTGAATCGCATAAAAGGCGGATCCGGCACCATTGCCCGATCCGCCTTTTTTTGGTCGATCCGCTTTGAAGATAATTGCATCCGGGCGCTATTGAAAGCGATCAGGTACTGGTGAACGGCACATGTCTAAGCGAGCTGCCTTTGCAGTTGGCTTAGACGCATGGCGACGACAATTGGCCGTGCTTCCTATTGAACATGAATTGCCGTGTTGGCCGAATTCAACATCGCGGCCGGTTGTTTCCGGCCGCAATGTTGTTGTTGCGACTATCGATTTTCTGCGGTCACTCCTGGAAGCTCGTCAGAGCGGAATGGAGTCATCGGCAGGCCTTCTTTGTTTTGAACGTTGCAAATCGGATTGTCGGCCCATGCGTAACGCACGTACATGGGAGCCGCGACACCATCAGCCCAGACTTCCATCGTGTCGTTGCCGACAATCTTTGCCATCGCGTTGACAAACTTGCCGTCTTCGCCAGCGATCACGAATCCCTGAGGACTGCGAACGTCAAACGTGTCCAGACCGCTGCCAACGTGATCGAACTTAACCACGGCTTTCGCGCCTTTCACTTCCATCGATCTGTACAGCGGGCTTTGATAGACAACATTAATGCCGTAGTCTTTGGCCAGTGCCCAGCGAGCCAGGCGTTTGGCGACGTCCTGCTTGTTTTTTGGGTGAATGTCTTCCGCTTCGCCCAGGTCGGTGATGACAGCTTCTCCCGTGTTAGGAAGTTGCAATGTCATTGTTTGAGCTTCACGAAGTTCGGCCCAATCGCTGTCTGCAGGCTCTGTCTTTTCGGCTCGAAAATCAGCCAGTTGAACCCAGTAGAACGAAAAGTTGCCCGGCTTCCATTCGTCGCGCCAGCTTTGAATCATCAACGGAAACAGGTCGCGATACTGGTACGCTCGACTGGCATTGGATTCGCCCTGATACCAAACGCAACCCTTGATGGTGTAACCCAAAACCGGCTTTAGAACACCGTTATAAAGGTTGGCCGGACGATGCTGGCCAACCAACTGATTGCGAGGCGGGTTGGGGCGATTTCCCTTCTTGTCTTTGTTCCATTTTTCCACGGCAGCTTTGTATTTGGCCATCGCTTCTTCGTGGTTGTAGTTCGCTTCAATATCTGCCCAGCGTTTTAGCAATGGCTCGTACAGTTCTTTGCCTTCCAGCAGATCTTTGCGAACCCACGCTTCGCAGGCAGAACCGCCCCACGAGTTGTCGATCAGGCCGACGGGCACGTCCAGAGTCTGGTGCAACTGTCGTCCGAAGAAGTATCCAACCGCAGAAAAATCCTTAACGGTTTCCGGAGTACACGCCTGCCATTGGCCGTTAAAGTCGGTTTGAACTTCCTGAGTTCCAACCTGTGGCACGGTGATGAGTCGCAGGTTAGGGTACTTTGCCGTCATCGCTTCCAGGTCTGCGTCGTTGGCTGAACCAACATTCCACTGCATGTTGGATTGTCCGGAACACAACCAGACTTCGCCCACAAGCACATCGCTGAATGTTTTGGTTTCGTCGGCCTTTACCGTCAGAGTGTAAGGGCCACCCGCTGGCACGGCATCAAGATTCAACGCGAATCGACCGCTGTCGTCGGCCTTTGTGGATTTTGTCTGACTGTCAAACGAAACCGTCACATCCTGGCCAGGGTTAGTCCAACCCCAGATATGCACGGGCTGCTTCTGTTGCAGCACCATATGGTCGCCAAAAACGGAACTCATTTTCAAAGCGGCTGATGCGGATGACTGGCTGCACGCCAGAATCAGCAGTGCAAACGCTGCGTGAACTAAACTCTTCATGTGGGCCTCATTTTAAGGTGGGATTGAATGTGAGGAAAAAATCGGGCAAAGGCGTCGCAACGCAATTCACACGGTCATCATCCGCACTATGGCGACTATGCGATTTTATTCAACCGACGCGACGTCGCTGGGGTGAGTTTGTGATGGCAGCCCACGGATGCCGAATTATTTGGCGGATCAAGCCAGTTTTTAACCGCAGAGGTCGCCGAGTTACGCAGAGGCATAATTCAGGCCAAGCCCCGGCGTTCCTCCGCGAACTCGGCGGTAAACATGCGATTCCGACGGGCGGAGTGACCTGTCCGAGGCACCTGCACGTTGACGGCAGAATTCACTGTGTTGGCCGATATTCTGCCCGACGGAATCTGACAGATCCCACGTCCTGCTGAACGTTGACGCTGCGTTGTCTGCGGAATCCTGGAGTTTTCTGAATCCGAATCGCAGAACGCGGTGGCGAAGACCAGAACCTGTCGGTTAGCGTGGGAGACTGGTGGCGTCGCGCTTTTGCATGAGTGACACTACCATGCTGAATCATTCCCGCCGAAAGCCAGGACCTGTCATGTACTTCATGTGTCGATTTTTGACGCTGCTATCTCTTGTCGCACCAATAACTTTTGCATCCGCCACACTGGCTGCGGACCAATCAAGTGTTCACAAAGAAGGGTTGCGTGAAAACAAGCCGAACGTCTGGGCTTTACAGCACGCAACTGTGGTCGTTCGGCCCGGCCACACAATCGACGACGCAACGGTCGTTGTACGAAGCGGAAAGATCGCTTCTGTGGCAAAAGGCGGTCCTGTTCCCACGGATGCTCGTGCAATCGATCTTAGCGGCAAGACCATCTATCCGGGGTTCATCGATGCCTATTCAGAAACGACTCTCAACACAGATCACTTAAGCAAGACGGCCGCGTATTGGAACGCCAATATTGTTCCGCAGCTGCATGTCGCTGATCAGTTTTCCGCCAACGAAGAAAATTCCACGTTGCGAAAGCAGGGCATCGTGGCTCAACTGCGAGCTCCCGGTGCAGCCATCATTCGCGGCCAAAGCGCCGTTGTTTCCACAGGAACCAACGATACAGCAACAGCCGTGATTGCTCGCGATGTTGCTCAGCACATGCACCTAACCGTCAATCGACGCAGCCGCAGCGGATATCCCGGTTCGCCCATGGGAGCCGTCGCGCTGGCTCGCCAGACAATGTACGACGCTCAATGGTACGCCGAAGCATGGCAAGCCGGGAACGCCGATTCCAGCCTGCCGCGTCCGGAACGCAACGACGCCCTGGCAGCTCTCGCCGGCGCGTTGGATGGCACGCAGCCGGTGATTATCGAAACGTCCAACGAACAGTTCTTTCTGCGAGCCGACCAGTTTGCGGGCGAATTCGGCCTGAACATAATTGTCAAAGGCAGTGGTAACGAATATCGCCGTCTGGAAAGCATCGCTGCCACCGGACGCACGGTCATTCTGCCGCTTAACTTTCCCGACGCGCCCAACGTAAGCACGGCTGAAGTTGCTCAGGATGTCACGCTGGAATCGTTGATGCACTGGGATATCGCCCCCGAAAATCCCGCCAGAGTCGCGTCCGCCGGAATTCGATTTGCCTTCACCACAGATCGGCTGTCTTCCACGGGTGATTTTCTGAAGTCGCTGAAAACGGCCGTTGAACGAGGCCTGTCAGAAGACGCTGCTCTGGCAGCTCTGACGCTCACGCCCGCAGAACTGTTCGGCGTGGACGATCAACTGGGAACCGTTGAAACGGGCAAGCTGGCCAGCTTTGTTATCACCGATGGCGACCTGTTTAAAGCGAAAACGAAAGTGGTGGAAACGTGGGTCGATGGCACACGTTTTGAACATTCGCCAGAACCTCACAAGGCTCTGGAAGGCGAGTACGAAGTGCGTCTGGCAAAGCAGGGCAAGCAACCGACAAAACTGTTTGTAGAACTGACTCGCGACGGCAAGTCGGCTGGTGGTCGAGTTTCCAGAAAACCGTTTCCGGCTCCCAAAGCTGCCGAAAAAAATGATAAGGACAAGTCAGACGCCGACAGCGATGACGCAACAAGCGACGGCAAGTCAGACGTCGCAACCAAAAGCGACTCCGCCGCGTCCGACGAATCGCCGACAGAAACCAAGCCGCAGGACGAGTCCAGGTCTAAAGGCAAGAAGAAGGCCGACACGGAAATCGTCAGCCTGAAAAACGCCAGCCTGCGAGACTTTGCGGCGACCGCTCAATTCAAAACAGACGACTGGGGCACATCCGGAATGGCTCGCATGACGCTGGTCTTCAGCGAAGATTTGTCCGACGACAAGGCGGCCGCTCAGGTGGGTTTCGGCCAGATCATTTGGGCAGACGGCACAACGTCCACCGCCACGGTCTTCAAATCAGCTGCGAAAATAACTGAAGATGCCGTCGCCAGTAAAGGCGAAGACAAAACCGACGACAACAAGCCTGCAGATGCCGACAAAGCCAGCTCGTCCTTTCCAGTAAACTATCCCATGGGAGCCTTCGGTGTGGCCACGTTGCCGAAGCCTGTTGGGCCAACCGTGCTGACCAACGCCACGCTATGGACCTGCGGACCGGAAGGCATTATCGAAAACGGCATGATCTTAATCGACAACGGGCTGATTGTCGCCGTGGGCAAAGAACTGGATCTTCCGGAAGGTGTCACCCACGTTGACGTAAAGGGCATGCACATTACTCCTGGAATCATCGATTGCCATTCTCACATGGCAACCGATGGCGGAGTTAACGAATCAACTCAGGCCATCACCTGCGAAGTTCGTATTGGCGATTTTGTCGATGCGGACGACATCACAATTTACCGTCAGCTGGCGGGAGGCGTCACGGCGGCCAATATCCTTCACGGTTCTGCCAATCCAATCGGCGGCCAGAACCAGGTGATCAAACTTCGCTGGGGTGCAACTGGCGAACAGATGAAGTTCAAAGAAGCACCTCAGGGAGTCAAGTTTGCTTTGGGCGAAAACGTCAAGCAAAGCAACTGGGGAGTGGAAAGCACGGGGCGATATCCGCAAACTCGAATGGGCGTCGAACAGCTGTTTCGAGATTCGTTTGTGGCAGCTCGCGAGTACGGCGAATCCATGAGATCGTGGGAACGCAATCGTCGAGGACTTCCGCCGCGACGCGATCTGGAACTGGATGCGTTGCAGGAAATGGTCGAAGGCACTCGCTGGATTCATTGCCACAGCTATCGGCAGGATGAAATTCTGGCACTGATCCGCATTCTTGACGAACAGGGCATCACCATCGGCACGTTCCAGCACATTCTGGAAGGTTATAAAGTGGCCGACGAGATGGCAAAACACGGAGCGATGGCGTCTGCGTTTTCTGACTGGTGGGCGTACAAGTTTGAAGTGTACGACGCGATTCCGTACGCGGGAGCTATCATGCACGAAGCCGGCGTTGTTGTCAGCTTTAATTCAGACGACGCAGAACTGGCAACTCACCTGAACAAAGAAGCCGCAAAAGCCGTTAAGTACGGCGGTCTGCCAGAAGAAGAAGCTTTAAAGTTTGTGACGTTGAATCCAGCGAAGCAACTTCGCATTGATGAATACGTGGGTTCTCTGGAAGCTGGCAAGCACGCCGACATCGTGGTGTGGAACGAATCGCCCCTATCCAACTTTAGTCGAGCTGAACAAACATGGATCGATGGAGCCATTTACTTTGATCGCAACCAGGACCAGGCGGCTAGAAAAGACGTCGATCAGATGCGCAACGCGTTGATTCAGAAAGTGCTGACCAGCGGATCAAAAATGCGAGGCGTTGGCGAACGAGAAGATGATCCATCCGGCCTGTGGCCACGCTATGACGAATTCTGCCACGCTCATGGCCACGACCATGGAGCTCACAAGTTGAAGAACTAACAAGGGCTTCGCCCTTGACCCAGTGGCGTGGCATCCAGACAGACGGGGAACGGTCTAATCGCCTAACCGCTCCGTTGTCGCTCTTAAAACCTGACTCAATGTGAACATGCTTTCTGATTTATCAAGCCTAAATAGATCCTTGCCAAAATTAGATTACGGCCGGTCTCTGCATTCACTCCGTACACATCACGCAAAGCAGCGTACTATGAAATATTCACACATCACAACATCCGCTCGCCGGATCCTGTTAATTGCCATCGCCGTGTTTGCAGGAAACAGCTGCACCAGCGTTTCCGCAACCGACGAAGTACCCGGCGCACCTCAATCTCGCCCAGTGGCCCTTACCAACGCGGTTATTCACACCATTTTTGGGCCCCCCATTGAAAACGGAACGATCGTTTTTGAGGACGGAAAGATCACGGAAATCGGCAAGAAGGTAAAGTCACCAAAGAACGCTCAGGTGGTTGACCTGAAGGGGCAGCACGTTTATCCCAGCCTGATTGAAGCGTTGTCGCAGATTGGTTTGCGAGAAATCTCCGCCGTGCGAGCGACCATCGATTCATCAGAAACGGGCAGCATCAATCCGAACGTGAAAGCTCACGTGGCCGTCAATCCTGACAGTGAAGTGATTCCCGTTACTCGAGCCAACGGGATTTTGATCGCCGTGTCGGCTCCTTCCGGCGGGCGAGTCAGCGGGTACGCCAGCGTGATGCAGCTGGATGGCTGGACATACGAACAAATGACGCTGCAACCCAACGTCGCCATGGTTGTTAACTGGCCGTCGCCCCCGTCTTCCGGCGAAAGCCCTGGTCTGAAAGAACTGCGAGAACTATTAGACGACGCTCGAGCGTACAAGGCTGCTCGCGATACAGAAGGCGGCGGCCAGAAGCATGATATTCGGTTAGAAGGTCTGCTGCCGGTTGTCGCGGGCGAAGTGCCGATGCTGGCAAAAGCCGACGACGCCAGCGAGATTCAGGCGGCGGTTGCGTTTGCCGTGGAACAGGGTTTAAAGGTCATCATCTTTGGCGGTCACGACGCAGAACAATGTGCAGACCTGCTGAAGAAACACAACGTTCCGGTGATTATCGATTCCGTACACCGACGCCCCGTTCGGCGACACGAAGCTTACGATGTTGCGTACACGTTGCCCGCACGTTTAAGCAGCAAGGGCGTCAAGTTCTGCATTTCGTGCTATGACCGGTCAGAAACCTGGAACACTCGCAACCTGCCGTATCACGCCGCCACAGCAGCAGCTCACGGACTGTCTTACGAAGACGCCCTGCGATCGGTGACTTTGTTTCCGGCTGAAATTCTGGGAATAGCAGATCGAGTCGGTTCATTGGAAAAAGGCAAAGACGCCACCATCATCATCACCACCGGCGACCCACTGGAAACCGACACGCAAGTTACGAAAGCCTACGTTCAAGGTCGAGAAGTCCAGCTAACCAGCCGCCACACTCGCCTGAACGACAAGTACGAACAAAAGTACCGCCAGCAAGGGCCTCGCCCTTAACCCGGTGGCGTGGATCGCGGTTAAGGCGTGGGACGTCTTAACCGCCCAGCCGCTCCGTTGTCGCTACGCGGTAGGGTCGTACCGCTGCGACGTGAAGTGATATCGCGTTCCGCCAGTACCAGCTCGGCTGCGTTGCCGCCACCGGTCAGCACGTTATGGAGAACCTCGCCCAGTGCTTCGACCACGCGATCCACGGCCGGAACGAGTTCGTGAAATTGGGCGTCCGAAAAGTTTCGTCTAGCGCACAGGCCCTGCTCCGCCTGAGGCAAGCTCAGGGGGAGGCGTGTTAGATGGTGCTGTCTTCGGGGAAGGCGGGGCGCAAGTCTGATTCAGTCGCTCCCGAGCTTACCGTGGGAGTTCACAGCGACTTTGCGCCACCCAGCTATCAGCCGAGCTTCGAGCTTGCGTGTTGGTTTGCTGATATTCGGTTTTAGAGGCCGGGGTGCGTGCTTTCATTGGATCAATTGCACGTTTCCTCTGCTGTGTGTAGCATGCTGCCCTGTGTGCATGGCCCCTGGTAAATAATTCGCCCACGGAATACGGACAAGCAAATTGGAACGGAATAATAACTTCGACGCCGACTGGTTTGTTTTTCAGCGGCTTCAGGATGTTGCTGCGGCTCGCCGAATTAATCTGATTCGCATGGTTGCGGTGCTGATGTTTTTTGCTTTGGTTGTTTGGGATGTGTACAGCAGCGATTTGCCAACAAGCGAACAGATGGCTCACCTGAAAAGCGTCACCAGAATTTGTGCAGCGTGGATGTTGCTGGCAGCGGCTGTGTTTACATCACTGATGATGAAGGTGTTTCCCCCGATCATCAACTATCTCACCACAATCGGCGACGTCCTGCTGTTGACCGCTGTTGCAGCTTTGGGACTTGGAGCCGCTGGAAATTTGATACTGGGTTATTTTTTGATTGTGGCAGCCAGCTTCCTAAGGTTCAGTCTGCCGCTGATTGTATTCACATGGCTGCTGTCGATTTTCGGATACCTGATTCTGGTCTACAACACGACCTCGTTCAGGATTCGACCAGACGATGTGGAGTTTCCGTATTTTGAAATGCTGCGAGTAATCTGCGGGCTGTGCGTGATGGCCATTATTGGCTGGCAACTTTGCAGCGGCGGAAAGGCTGCATTGCACGCATCGATCGAAGCGAATCTGGCGGAGAGCGACCAGTGAAAACGAATTCCGACAACAATTGCCCCACGTGTGGAGAACCGCGTGTTGAAGGTCAGGACGTTTGCTGGGTCTGCTTCAATCCCTACGCGGCATCGCCAGTCACGCGTGCTAATCCGGACTATAGCCCGCCTTCAACCAACCCTTTCGTTTCGGTACTAAGAGCGTTGCTGATCGGAATTGTTGGCGGGGTCGCCGCCTTCCTGGTGATGTGCTTTATGGCGTTTGCGTTTATCGGCGCCGTGGTTACCGCGTTCTTTGTAATCTGCACGGGCCTGAACTGAAACCGGCGTGCTGGCGATTGCGTGGTGATTTCGATGTGGCTTGTCCAACAGCCCCAAGTGCATTGCGACCCATGGTTTAAAAAAACGTAGGGCCGGTTCCTACCGGCCAGGCTGAACACGCGGCCGGTAGGAACCGGCCCTACTTCGTTGCCGTACAGTCGGAGCAACCGGAACAGTTTTGGTGAATTTCCTACGCGCTACGACCAATTGGAAATCGAAGAAGATTTCTTCCTGGGCCAGACATTGGTTCAACTTCAGCGTTCGAAGAGTGCATGATTACCCGTACACGAAATCACCCACTCACGACTTTTCAAATCGCTGATTCCATGAATGATCGTCACACATGCGACAGACCCGATGGTCTGTTTCGTTATACCACACCAGCCGCGCGCAGCCATAAGCGTGGTTTTACGCTGATTGAATTGTTGGTCGTCATTGCGATCATCGCGATATTGATTGCTCTGTTGTTGCCAGCCGTGCAGCAGGCGCGAGAAGCGGCTCGACGAACCCAGTGTCGTAACAATTTAAAGCAGGTCGGACTGGCTTTGGCCAACTATCACAGCACGCACCAGGTACATCCACCGGCGCTGCTGAATTCCGGGCGATATGAGAGCTTTCCATTTTACAGCAACGGCAACCGAGTACTGAACACCACTGGCTGGGCCTTGTTGCTGCCGTATCTTGATCAAGGTAACGCCTACGAACGCTACGACTTTAATCAGTGCTCAACTCAGTCATCACCGCTGGCAATGCCCGTTGGTGGAACAGATTCAGCCAACTCTGAAGTGACGGAAATGTTTGTCTCTGTTCTGGAATGTCCTTCGCACACATCAGCTGGCGAAGTTTCAACTCACCTGCCAGGAACCACAGACATCTATTCCAGACGTAACGCACGCCGCACAAGCTATCTGTTTGCCACAGGGGGAGCAACCGATTGGGACCACCCATGGTCGCTGCTATCCGGCGACATCCGACGAGGAGCGTTCGGAAACAATGGTGCGGCAAAGATGCGAGACATGACGGACGGAAGTTCCAATACAATTGCGATTGGAGAATCTCACGGCGGCACAGAAAACAAAGTCAGCGTTAACTTCGGACCATGGGGCCTGACGGGGACAAACACGTGCTGCCACGGTCGAGTTGTCAGTGACAGCGCGACGTCTGTTGATCCGGTTCACTTTACCGATACTCGCTGGGCGGTCAACGGTGCCTGGGATGCGTCGGGACGCAGCTATGGCTGGGTTTTCAACAGCAGTCATACCGGTGGAGCACAGTTTTTGTTTGGTGATGGTTCCGTTCACTTCCTGAGCGACAGCATCGATTATCGCTTGTTCTGCCTGCTGAACTACATTCAGGACGGCGAACCCGTGGGTGAATTCTAAGTGGACAGCGCCACGCCTGAATGAGCCGCAGGGCGTCAGCCTCGGTTTTTCCGGTGATCCGCACTAACAAGGGCTTCGCCCTTGACCCAGTGGCGTGGAATGCGGCAAGACATGGAACGCTGGAATCGCCGAGCCGTTCCGTTGTCGCTACGAACAAGATGCGCGCACGGTGCGCGCATCATTTTTAGTAAGACTCTAACCGGGGCTAACGCCCTGCGGCTGATGTGGGTCGCAGAAATACTGATCCTTCATTGAACGTGGCGCTGTCCAGCTAAAGTGTTCAAGGTTGAAAAGGGATCGCGACGGGGGGCCTGGGCGGACCGAGGTCCGAGCGATGAACAAGCGGAACCCCGGGGTTTCCTTCACCAAGTCAGTCCAGCCTCGGCCACCCAGATAGAAGCTGCGATTCTCGTTGTGTTGCGGGGTTATTCGGAGCCGCAGCCTGAAGCCGTTTCACCCGTGTTTTGCAAGCAAACGAAACATCACGTTCGAACATCCGTTAGCCATTGGCGGTCATAAACATGCAGACTCGATCCTTTTACTGTGCTGTGCTTACTCCTGTTCTGTTGGTCGCAGGTTGGGTTTCGTATACCTTTCTGAAGCCGGCAGACAAGTATGTTCCCGTCAGTGGCTTTGTGGTGTTGGATGGCACTCCTTTAGTGGATGCCGACATATTTTTCGTGTCGCAGAATTCGGGAAAGTCGGTGACTTCTCGTTTTGGCAAATCCAACGACATCGGCGTGTACCAGATTCTGGATGGCGTTGAACCGGGCGAATATCGCGTGGTGGTAAAGAAACTGCTTGGCGAAGGCACGTCGGAATTCGGTGTGGAACGAACCGAAACAGACATGGATGACGGGCAAATGGCGGCTCGCATGGACGCCAACGCTGGTGGGTCTCGTCAGGCTGCTGCTGCCGCTGTTTCTGCGGGGGCCAAACTCACTGCGTTAAACAGCGGAAAGTTAAAGTCACTCCCTGAAATCTACAGTTCGGCGGAATATACCATTCTGCGAGTGACCGTTCCGTCGAAAGGAACCTCCGCGGCGGACCTGTTTCTGGATTCGGAAGTGACCGAACAGGTTGCCGAATCGCCATCTGAGACTAACATGCACTAGCAAGGTCGGCTGATTAAAATCGGGGCGATAGGCGATCGTTGCGTTGGCCTTGTGTGTGACAGCCCCTGTTGATTGTGCCGTTGAATTGCCGCTGTTATGTCCATGTTTGACGAAAGACCACAACAGCGATCTCTGGATTTCGGAGACTCAGGCCGTAGCGATCCTTCCCACTATTTGAGCTTTCCAGAAACGCTGCCGCTGCAGGATGGAGAAGTCTTTCTGCTGCGAAATGCGATCGAAGCCGAGCACGCTGCCCGCTTTGTGCAGCATTTAAAGACGGCCATCAAATGGCAGCACGAAGTTTACCGAGGTCGCCCGACGCTGCGTGGGACGGCATGGTTTGCTGACCAGGACGTTGAATACCGATATTCCGGCCAGACAATGATCGGCGGCGGCTGGGATTCGATGGTTGATAACCTGCGAGACCGTTTGCAGTTGCTTTGCGGCGTTCAGTTCAACAGCGTGCTGGTGAATCACTATCCCGATGGGACTGCTCAAATGGGATGGCACTCAGACGACGAACCAGAGCTCGGCCAAAATCCAACCATCGCTTCACTGTCATTCGGAGCTGCTCGCACTTTCAAGCTACGCCACAATGTTTCGGGCGAAGTTGTTCAATGCACTTTGGACGACAACTGCCTGCTGGTGATGGCGGGCGCATTGCAGCATCATTGGCAGCACACGATTCCTCGCCGAACCAGCAAAATTGGCGAACGCTTCAACCTCACGTTCCGCTATACAAAACCGAACTTCTGGAACTCGCAATAGCTTTGTGCCTATCAAGGGCTTCGCCCCTGGCCCGGTGCGGCGTTTTTTCATTGCCTGGCCCAGCCTTTCAGGCTGGGCCAGGCAAACGAATGGGGCTTTGCCCCGCAAGCAAAAACGGCAAACGAATTTGCTGGTGGTCATCGAAGTAGTTGTCTGTATCGACAAGGCTCTCACCTCGGGCTGTCGAATTAGTCCGAGGGAGCCGCGTGGTAGTCGGTCAGGGGGCAATGCAAAACCGGAAAACTACTTTGTTCGTACAAGAACCTGAAGTCGCTTAGCTGCGTATGTTCCCGCGTTGGCTGTGAATGTCCAGTCTTTGGTTTCACCGGGACTGTTGCCGATTCCGATATCTGCTCCGTTGCCGGACTTCCAGTTGTTGACGGCAAACACAGTTTGCTTCGCGCCGTGATTGTGCACCTGCATGCAGCCGTAGCCTTCATTGGGCGCTCCGGGAGCGTCACCAAAGTCGAACACGTTTGCTGCTCCCGGTACGCTGCCGCTGTTTTCCGGGGCATAGTTGCTCGGCCAGAACTCAATGTTTCCCGTTGCAATTCCCGACCCGGTCGTGATGTCCTTTGCGTTTGAATAGACATCCATCGATTCAACCATTTGCTGAAACTTTGCACCTGACGCAACGGTTGGGATTCCGACCTTCTTGATGTCGTCGGTAAAGGCGTTCATTGATACGAATATCTGGCGTTGCTGGCCATCGTTCAGCGTCAGGTCAAGCAGGTACGCAATACGATCAAACGCCGAAACGTCGCCGCTGTTGTCGATGTCGTACTTGATGTCTTTGCTAAGCGTGGAAAGATCGAGATCGTAAACCAACTTGTATTCTGAACCAATCGGCAGCGACTTCAGAAAGCTGGGCAACTCGCCAGCTCGAAACGCTCCGACGGGCAGTCCGGTTCCTCCCATAAGATTCGGTTCGGCCAGCTTGTGCCACGCAAAGCGACAGGCGACAGGTTCGTCAACACCATCGGCCGTCAGGACAATCGACTTTCCGTCGGCAGAAATTGTCGCTTTGGCCGGTTGAAAGCCACCGGAACCAGGCCCGATGATTTCAAAATGCGAAGGCGACTTTCCGTCTCGAGTTTTCAATCCGCCGCCCACGTCTTTCATGGTGACCAGCAGCTGCCCTTTCTGAACTTCCAGCGAATCGAATTCGGGGCTGTTGGCCACGACGTCCGATTTGCCATAATCGTTTTTCAACGCCAGATTTGCCAAACGCAGGCCGACGTCCTGTTTGTTAGGCGGATGGATATCGTTCAGTGTGGCGATGTCGTTAATGACGACCATTCCCGTGTTGGGAATCTGTTGCACGGCGGCTTGAGCTTCCCAGAACGTGGCAAGCACAGCTGGATCTTCGCTGCCATACTGATACGGAGCAATCTGCACATAGTAAAACGGAAAGTCGCCCTGTTTCCAGAGTTCTCGCCAGCCGCCAATTAACGCCTTCTTCTTTTCGAAGTACAGCATGCCTTCACCATGATTAGATTCGCCCTGGTACCAGATCGCTCCACGAATTGGAAAGCCGACAATGGAATGAATCATGCCGTTGTACAGCATGGTTGGATCCTGATGGCTTTTGAAGGGAGTCAGCGAGTCTGGAAATGCGGGACTGGCTGTTACGCTGTTGGGGCCATGCAGGTTCGCTTTAGCTTCAGCCAACCATTTTTCCAGAGAACCAATGTGGCCACTTAGCGTTTGGGTATAAGCGTCGGTTCCGGGAGTTCGCCCGATGACGGACTGGTAAATGTCCTGCAACGCTTCTACCTGTTGAAATCCGTTCGGTGGCGTCCACGGTTCGACTCGAGTTCCGCCCCACGATGAGTTAACCAGGCCAATGGGTACATCAAGTTCGGTGTGCAGTTTTCTGGCCATGAAATAGCCGCATGCGGTGAACGCAGCGGCAGTTTCCGGCGAACAGATTTGCCATGAAGAATCAAAGTTGTCCAGAGGTGTGGTTGAGGGGACTCGCGGCACTTTGATCTGGCGAATTAACGAATAGTTTGCGTCCGCAATTTCCTGCTTCGCATTCGTGCTGGAACCCACCGTCCATTCCATGTTTGACTGTCCGCTGCACAGCCAGACTTCGCCAATTAACACATCTTTTATCTCAACGGTATTGCTGCCCTTAACAGTCAGCACTGCTGGCGTTTTGCTGGCAGTCATCGCCGGCAGAACGGCCGTCCAGCGAGTTTTGTCGTTGCCTTGCGTGCCGAATTTCGCGGCAACGGTGTTGGAGCCCAAAGTCACGGTCACTGCTTCAGCCGGATCGGCCCAGCCCCAGACCTGAATCGGCATTTGTTGTTGCAGCACCATGTGGTCTGCAAAAATATTCGGAAGCTTTACTTCCCCTTGTGATGTTGCTGGCTGGAAGACAAGTGCAGAAAATAACATCGCCGAAAGCAATGTCCCGATTTGTTTGCTGAGGTTCATAGGGAAGGAGCCGATTGTGGAAGGATGTGGAAGGCAGTTACGTGTTGAATTTAAGTCAAGCTGGATGAAACAGCAAAGTCGCTAATCTGAAAGCCTGCTGCAACAACCTACGCTTGGACATCGCTAGACTCGAACGAGGCCGTGCCTCAGACCATTCGAGCTGACGCTCGGAAACGCGACTACGTCGCTCAGAAGACTTGACTCAACGTGAACAAGTTCGCTGCTTTCAGAAGTCTAACAAGGGCTTCGCCCTTGACCAAGTGGCGTGGCACGCAGAAAGGCGTGGAACGCTCGAATCGCCGAGTCGCTCCGTTGTCACTGCGGCCAACATGCATTCCGTGCGCCCATTATTTTCAGAAGACTCTAACACGAGTTGCAGTTTGATCAACCGGCGCGACGACTGTACAATCCGTCGAGTGCATTCACGGATTGTGGCCAACTTGTGATCATTGACGATGGGTGGCCGGGGGTGGACTGAGAAAAGCGAAGGAAACCCCGGGTTTCGCTCGTACCTCGTTCCAGCCCAGGCCAGCCTGAATCCAAAATCCAATTCGGGGATCGATCGAACTTCGGCGGGTGAGACTTCCGGACTGCTGAAGCATGGCGACAGCTTGCGGTTCTGGCGTATTCACGCAGCAAACATATAGCCGGACAACTGGCGTTGTCGGTTCACAGATATCCCGTGCATTTGTTCGCGGAAGGTAAGTCGTGGCGGTGTCCCGATAGAATGAGGTTCGTTTGTTAAACAGAATGCAAAGCGTCAGCACTTCTCGCCTGCCGAGCCCAGGTGGCTTCAGTGGTGTGCGCGTAACCGTGATGGGGCTTGGAAGTTTTGGCGGTGGACTGGCTGCCGCCACCTATCTGGCTGGCCTTAACGCAAACGTCACCATCACTGATCGTAAAGACGCTGAGCAACTTGCGGCATCGCTTCAGCAATTGCAGGGCGTGAACATTCAGCACTGTTTCCTATGCGATCATCCCCACGAGGCGTTTGATAACGCAGAAGTGTTGGTGGTGAATCCGGCCGTTAAGCCACACGATCCGTTAGTCGCAGGCTGTCGCGAACGAGGAGCGATGATCACCAGCGAGCTGGAATTGTTTTTAGCAGCGAATCCGGCCAGAGTTATCGCGGTGACGGGTTCCAACGGAAAATCCACAACGACGGCGTTGATCGCTCATCTGCTGCAACCATGGGCCAATCAAACGGGTAACCGCGTTTGGATGGGGGGCAATATCGGAGTCAGCCTGCTGTCGCAGTTAAGCTTGATTTCAGAACACGATATTGTGGTTCTGGAAATCAGCAGTTTTCAGTTGGAGTATCTTAAGGGGGCCGGGTTCGCTCCGGAAGTTGCCGTCATCACCAACTTCACGTCGAATCACCTGGACTGGCATGGCACGATGGATCACTATCGAAAAGCCAAGCAGGTTTTGCTGGGTGCTCAAACGTTGTCTCAGGCAGCCGTGTTGCCGGAAAGTGGCGAAGTTCCGGACGATTGGCGAGTGCGTTCGCGGCGGTTTCATTTCGGAATTGACGACCTGGGCGAGAATGGCACTTATCTTCATGATGGAACGTTAATTCTGCGAGACAGCCATGGTGAAGATGCGATTCGCCTGCATCAGCCGGCCAATCTTCCCGGAAAGCACAACGCTCGTAACATTGCGGCTGCCGTTTGTGCCTGCTGGCTGATGAAGGCCGATACAAGTACCTTTCAGCAGCAGTTGCAGTCGTTTCAAATGTTGCCACACCGCCTGCAGTTGGTGGCGGAAGGCAAAGGTCTTCGATTCGTGAACGATTCTGTGGCGACAACGCCGGAATCAACCATTGCTGCACTGGAAACCCTGCGACAGCCAATCGTGCTGATTGCCGGTGGAGCCGACAAGGGCAGCGATCTTTCAGACATGGCACACGCCGCAGCAAAGTATGCTCACGCAATTGTGCTGATTGGTGCAACCAGCTGCACTTTGAAAAGCCAGCTGGATGATATTCATGGCGGCGACGGTGGCCAAATTTGTGTTGTTGCTGAAGACTTTCAAAATGCGTTTTTGAAGGCGGTTGCACTTGCGCCTGAAGGAGCTATTGTGCTGCTGTCGCCGGGCTGTGCCAGTTTTGGCTGGTTTCGTGATTACCGCGACCGAGGTGAACAGTTTCAAAAGTTGGCTCTGGATTGGATACAGGTCTGATGAAGATGAGTTTTAAATTGCAGATGGCCGCTCTTTTGGTTGTGCCGATCGGTTTTCTGGCTGGTTGCGGTGAAGACAAAAGCGATTCAACGGCCTCGTCTTCAGAAAATGCTCCGCCGGTTTTGCGAGCGGATGTCGGCAATGAACCAGCAGTCATTCTTCCGTCCGAACTGCGACGAACGCTGCGTGCCAACGAAAATGCGAAGTTCCGTCGAGTCGGCAACGACATTGTGGAAGCGGAATTATTTCAGTCTGGCATTAGTTCGATCGAAGCGTTGCGAGGTTTGCCGCTGCGGTTTCTGGACCTGGGAATGACTGAAGTTTCCGACATCAGTGCCATCAAAGGCATGCCATTGCAGACACTGATTCTGGAAAACACGCCCGTGTCTGATCTAAGTGTCATTAAAGGCATGCAGCTTGAAATTCTGCAACTGCAAAACACCAAAGTGACCGACCTGTCGATGCTGGCAGGCATGCCCATTAGAGAACTGAATCTGTTGGCTCTTCCCGTTGATGACCTGACTGAAATTGCCAGGCTGCCACTGCAGACTCTGTGGGTGCCGCAAACCAACGTCACGGACATTTCGCCACTGCAGGGTAAGACGATGGTTAGCCTTGATGTGCGTGGTACCAAAGTCAGCAGCATCGAAGCACTGGCCGGCATGACAACTCTGAAGCGTCTGAACATTGCCGAAACGCCGATAGCCGATCTTTCGCCGCTGAAGGGACTGTCGCTGGAACGCATCACCTTGACGCCTCAAACCATCACCACCGGAATGGAATTGTTACGAACGATGCCATCGCTGGTGCATATTCAAACATCAACTGATGGCGACAGCCAATCAGCCGCTCAATTCTGGCAGAAGTTCGATGCGGGCGTCTGGAGTGCTCCTGAGTTTGACGCAACCACGGAACCGATTGACAAAGCCGACAGCGACAACGCGCCCCAAAACAGCGATTCCCCGGAAGGCGTGAAGCCGTCTGAGAGTGGCACAACTAGCGACACGGCAGGCAAGACGGAGGAATCCGGAAGTGATCAGCCCAAAAAGGCCGATCCTGAAGCAGGCGAGACAAAGGCAGATAGCGCAGATTCCTTGCAGACTATTAAGGAAAACAAGTAAACAACTTTTGATGAATGACGGATCTCGTTCGTGAGTTTCCGTTTTGCAGCATAAGTTCAGCGTTGCCTTTCAAATTCCAATCTGGTGGATCGCCGTTTCTGTTGCTTTAAAGCGGCAGGATGGCAGTTCGCAGGTTGCATTGCAGATCGTCTGTAGATCAGGAGAAATTGGTGTCTGAAAACGTGATTCAGAAGATTCGAGCCAACGTGGAATCGGCCGTTCTGGGAAAAGAACATACGGTACGTTTGTCGGTCGTGGCTCTGCTGGCCGGTGGGCATGTTTTGCTGGAAGATGCACCTGGGCTGGGAAAAACGTCGCTGGCAAGAGCGATCGCCAGAACACTCGGCTGCAAATTCACGCGACTGCAGTTTACTCCTGACCTGCTGCCGAGCGATATTCTGGGGGCCAACATCTATCGGCCCAACACCGGTGAATTCGAATTTCGTGCCGGCCCGGTCTTCACCAATATCCTTCTGGCCGACGAAATCAACCGCACCACGCCAAGAACTCAAAGTGCTTTGCTGGAAGCGATGAGCGAACAGCAGGTGTCGGTTGAAGGCAAGACCATGCAGCTGGACAAGCCGTTTCTGGTGATCGCCACGCAAAACCCATTTGAATTTGAAGGCACCTATCCGCTGCCGGAAAATCAGCTTGACCGTTTCATGGTTTGCCTGGAAGTTGGTTACCCGGAACGCGAAACAGAACGTGAAGTTTTTCGTAGACATCGATCGGGCGAGCCAACCGACGTGCTGGATGCCGTCACCAACGGTCAGGAAATTGTTGCGTTGCAAAAGCAGGTACAGGACGTTCGCGTTGACGAAGCGATTGCCGACTACATTCTGGATATTATCGCTGCCACTCGGAAGCATCCCGACCTGTCACTGGGAGTCAGCACGCGCGGTGCACTGACGCTGTATCGAGCAGCTCAGGCAATGGCTCTTGTTGACGGTCGCGACTATGTGATTCCCGACGACATTAAGGAATTATGCCTGCCCGTGCTGGCTCATCGCATTGTTTGTCGAGGTGCTGCCAGAGACGGTCATCGCCAAAGAGCTCGCCAGGTACTGAATGCGATACTGGACGGAATTACCGTACCGACGTAGGGCCGGTTCCCACCGGCCGCACCAAAAAGTCTCCGCAACGAAAACACATGGCCGGTAGGAACAAGGGCTTCGCCCTTGACCTGGTGGCGTGGTTGGCTGCCAGACATGGAACGCTGGAATCGCCGAGCCGCTCCGTTGTCGCTACGACCAACATGCGCGCACCGTGCACGCATCATTTTGAGTAAGTCGCCAGCGAGGCTGTGCCTCAGGCCATTTGAGCTGACGCTCAGAAACGCGACTACGTCGCTATGAAAACTTGACTCAATGTGAACAAGTTTCCTGCTTGAAGAAGTCTGACTTGTCTGCCAATCCCTGAAGGTATCAAAAAGGTGCCCCGGAATATTCAGCCGTTAAAGGCTGTTGCATCATGCGGACCAGTTCAGTGTGTCACCTGGTTGTAGCAGAGGAGGATTGCATTCAACGGTTTCCGGGTATTTGATTCCGCAGCCAGTATTCAACACGACCACTCGTTCGTCCGACTTGATCCAGCCTTCGGCCAGCAACCGTTCAGCCGCAGCCATACAGGCAGCTCCTTCCGGACAAACAAAAGCTCCTTCCACCTTTGCCATCAAAGATTCTGCGGCAAGAATGTCTTCGTCAGAAACGGCTAAAGCGCATCCGTTGGTTTTGTAGACGGCTTCCAGTACCAGAAAATCGCCGATCGCTTTCGGAACGGTGATCCCAAAGGCGCACGTGTGAGCGTTGTTCCAGAATTCGGATTGTTGAGCTCCCTCTTCCCACGCTCTCACAATCGGCGCACAACCAGTGGCCTGAACGGCGACCAGACGAGGCAGATCGCCGGAAACCCAACCGAGTTCTTTTAATTCGCACAACGCTTTATAGATTCCGATCAAACCGACACCGCCGCCGGTTGGGTACAGCACGACGTCCGGCATTGTCCAGCCAAATTGTTCGGCCAGTTCCAGTCCCATCGTCTTTTTGCCTTCAATTCGGTAAGGCTCCTTCAGCGTGCTGGCGTCGTACCATTGATGTTCGGCGATCGCTGCAGCCACAATTTTTCCGGCGTCGCTGATGAGTCCGTTTACCAGATAAAGTTTTGCTCCCGCAATGGCACATTCGCTGCGAGGAATTGTGGGGGCATCTTTCGGCATTACAATGACGGCTTCGATGCCTGCCTTGGCACAGTACAAAGCCCACGCTCCACCGGCGTTGCCGTTTGTCGGCATAGCCAGCGTTTTTACGCCCAGCTCTTTTGCTCGCGAAACTC
The DNA here is from genome assembly GCA_937916515.1 of uncultured Planctomycetaceae bacterium. Classification (GTDB taxonomy): domain Bacteria; phylum Planctomycetota; class Planctomycetia; order Planctomycetales; family Planctomycetaceae; genus Fuerstiella. Next base: position 24,127 of record CALFSX010000255.1, read on the forward strand.
CAACCGCAGCACCTCGAGCCTTAAAGCTGCCGGACGGAATAATGCCTTCATCCTTCATGTACAGGTTCTGCATGCCAACCTTGCGGCCAAGTCGCTGCAGGTGCAGCAGCGGCGTCATGCCTTCTCCCATCGTCACGATGTTGTCCGCGTTGACCACGGGCAATAGTTCACGATAGCGCCACAGATCCGGCGGACGGCGAGCGACGACGTCTTTGTGCATGTTGGCCGCGACTTTTTGCATGTCGTATTTGACAAGCAACGGGCTGCCGCAGCTGCATAGTTGATGTGGCTGATCAGGTTCGTAGTGAGCCGAACATTTGGGGCACTCAATATGGCTGGTAAACATCATAACCTTCTGGCAGCAAGCGTAAGTGAATCGACCGTCGCAGTATGCCGTGATACTAACCAAATGCGATTCATTCAAGAAGTGGCGGCAGCAGCATGTTTTCATCGCCCCGAGTTCGGCGGAGTCGCCCCGAGCTTGCCTTCGGCGGGCAACAGTGCCTTTGCGCTACCGCGATTTCAGCCAGTGCTTCTGCTAGCGCAAAGGCCCTGCAAGCCAATGAGCCCAGCTCAGGGGGCGGCGAGTTCAGTTCAGTTCAGATGAGCGATCGCATCCATTTCAACTTCCACACCTTTCGGCAGCTTTGAGACTTCAACGCAAGCTCGAGCTGGAAATGGAGCTGAAAAGAACGTTCCGTAGACCTCGTTGACGACAGAAAATTGCTGCATGTCAACAATATAGATTGTCACTTTAACAACCTGATTCATGTTACCACCGGCGGCTTCCACAACGGCTTTCATGTTCTGCAGCACTTGTTTTGTTTGAGCTGCAATGCCGCCGCTGACAATTTCTCCCGACTGTGGATCCAAAGGAATCTGGCCAGAAGCATAAAGTATTCCGCCCGCGACAACTCCCTGACTGTAGGGCCCAATGGCAGAAGGAGCCTGGTCGGTATTAACAATTTGCAAAGTCATGTTGGATACTTAGTTGAGTTTGGTTTCTTATCTATGGACGCAATAAACGAACAGCCAGTGTTGCGACTATGTTTCCCGGGACGCACATTCTCACAGAGGTTGTGTATCAATTTACATAAGCGGCCGAAGGCTGGGAATCGCTCACCAACGGCTTCTTGCTTAAAACAGACAGCAACTGGGAAAACGTGAAACTTTGAGGAATTGCAGCACACGAAAAGATGCCAAGCCACCGCACTCCAGTTGATTCAAAGCATCAGGCGATAGGCGATCATTTTCGCGCAGATCACACGGATGAATGAGACTAGCCGCGAGCAGGGAATCCTGGCGGAAAGTCGCGTCCCATAATTATGGTGTCACGCAAGCGATCGTTGATGGAACGGCGTTCTCGCTGAAACGTACATCGATCGCATTTGCCTGTATCAGATCGCACGGTCCCGACCAGAAACCGTTCCTGCTGAGCACGGTCTGCAACATTATTGCGGCGTTCCAGGCACGCAGGGCAGTAGTCGGTTTCAAAACTCATTGTTTTTGAAGTGCCTTCCATTCTGTCCGCCACGTTGTTTCTTTCCCAATATTTTAATGGAAATGCGGATCGCATCTCCACCGTCTTTGTGTCCAGGCTGATGTCTAAACCAGCTTTTGTAGAGAAATCGCCCGGTGGATCAAGGTTACCAAATTTCGATCATCACAACAATCCGCCCGGCAAATCTGTATCGGATTGCACAGGTTGTCAGATTCAATCATCTGTCGGCCAGGAACGGTTTGAACATTACCACTGATGAGTGGTCAACCGATGTTGGGATCCAAATTCTGGCGGCCAGCGCCTTAACGTGCTTAGACTTCTTACAGCCGCTATCGTCATCCACCACCGAATTTATGAGGCTGTCGATTTAATCAGCGCGAGCTCAAAACCTGTCAATGTGGCATTTTGAATTTCGTGGTTTCGTCCATCTCGTTGCGCAATTCTGCGTTGGGCGTTGTGAAATCAAAATCTCGGCACCCCGAATTTATTAAATCGACAGCTTGTTTATTTCGGTGGAGCAACGTTTGTGCACTAAATTGCCTGAATTCGGGCGGGTTAGTGCAGAAACCTGTTCCCACCGAAAAAATTCGGTGGCGAAGCGTTTCTGAGCGTCAGCTCAAATGGCCTGAGGCACAGCCTCGTTAGACTTCTTAAAGCTGCGAACATGTTCACATTGAGTCAAGTTTTCTGAGCGACAACGGAGCGTTTCCGAGCGGTAGCTCGAATGGTCTGAGGCACTGCCTCATTAGAGTCTTATCTGAAGATAATGCGTGGTGCTCGCAATTTGGCCGTAGCGACAACGTCGCGGCTCGGCGATTCGAACGTCCCCCGTCAATCCCGCCAACCGCGCCATCGGGTCAAGGGCGAAGCCCTTGTTGGGAATAGATCGCCCGGCGGATTCGTCGCAGTGAGTGCATGTACAGGCCTTCACTAAGAATCAACTTCCACCGTCAACCGAAGAAGTTCAACCGTTCCATTTCAACACTTCAGCTTCCAGGTTGCATTTCACTCGCCGCGCCGTCTGTGCTGCAACTGCGAGCTTTAGACGAAGTCCGTTCGCGAACAGCCACTAATCTGCTGCGGCAAAGAGATTTCCCACATCCGCTCTGGTTGCATTTGGCGTACACAGAAAACACACTTTGTGGACTTGTGCGTTTGGGCACAGGTCGTCTTCGTTTTTGATCAGGATTGTTTTACGTGATACCCGCAAAAATCATTGCCGCCAAACGCGACCACGCGGAACTTTCTGACGAAGAGATTGCCTTTTTTATTCAGGGGTTTTCGCGGGACAAGATTCCCGACTACCAGATGTCAGCTCTGGCGATGGCCATTTACCTGAACGGAATGACTGATCGAGAAACCGCTACGCTTACACAGCAGATGCTGGATTCCGGTAGGCGACTATCCTGGCAAGCCGATGGCCCGCGCAAAGTTGACAAGCATTCTACGGGGGGAGTCGGCGACAAAGTATCGATTCCCCTGGCTCCGTTGCTGGCCGTTTGCGGAATGCAGGTTCCGATGCTGTCTGGGCGAGGCCTTGGGGCGACCGGCGGAACTCTGGACAAGCTGGAAGCGATTCCGGGGTTTCGCACGAACCTTTCCTTGGACGAAATTCATAAGCTTACAACGACAGTTGGATGCGTTATCACAGGAGCATCCTCAGAACTGGCTCCCGCCGATCGTCGACTGTATGCGTTGCGAGACGTCACGGGAACGGTGCCATCCATTCCGTTAATCACTGCCAGCATCATGAGCAAAAAACTGGCGGAATCCTTAACGGCTCTTGTGCTGGACGTTAAGTTCGGTTCAGGGGCCTTTATGAAGACTCGCGAACAGGCGACACAGCTGGCTCATTCGCTGGTTACCACCGGCCAGAGGATGAATGTCTCCACAACTGCGCTGCTAACCGACATGAACCAACCTCTGGGAGAAATGTGCGGCAACGCGGTCGAAGTTTTGGAATCAGTTGATGTACTGCAAGGCGGCGGCCCGGCAGACGTGAAAGAGCTGACTCTGGCATTGGCCGCCGAACTATTGATGTCCACCGGCCTGCAAACAGACTTTGCCCAGGCTCGACAATTAGCAGAACGACGTTTGAACGACGGTTCGGCGTACGAAAAATACGAACAGATGATTGTCGCTCAAGGCGGCGACCCGGACGCCACTTTGCCCGTTGCGAAACGCCACAACATTGTCTCCACGCATGCGGGCTTTGTTTCGTCCATTGATACGGAACAACTTGGAATGGCGGTGATTGCCATGGGCGGAGGTCGGCGCAAAATGACAGATCGTGTCGATCCGTCCGTCGGCATCCGCATGCGAGTCAGGCTGGGCGACAAAGTGGAAGCGGGCCAGCCGCTGGCGGAAATTATGACACCAAACCCTGCGGAACCTCGGCAAATGGTTGTCGACGCAATCTGCATTTCCGACAGCGGTGCTCCGGTGGAACTGATCGTGGATCGCATTGCTGGTTAGTTCCGTTGAATCGCAGGGTTTAACCACAGAGAACGCGAAGATCACACAAAGGAATCGCAAAAGTCCTGGAAGTCTGCTGCGTTGCTCTACCATTTTCCGTCGTCATTTTCTCTGTTTTCACTGTGCTCTCTGTGGTTTTGAAGTCTCCCACAATGCCGTCGTAAACGGTTTGAATCTTCGGAGACTGCGAATCCCAGCAAACCGTTCATCCTGCTTTCTTGCTGTTGATGCGTTGAACGTTCCTCACGTTTGCATCGCTTTTCTGTTTCGCGGCCCGTCGCCATAAAGGTGCTGAAATTCGCACAACCTGCTATAATTCTGTACGAGTTAAGAGTTTTACTAAAAACGATGCGTGCAGGGTGTGCGCACGATTCTCGTAGCGACAACGGAGCGGCTCAGCGATTAGGACTTTTCACGTTCTGTTGCGTGCCACGCCACAGGGTCAAGGGCGAAGTCCTTGTTGGGTTTAGGTGATGGTAAATTCAAAGTCGGTGTTTTCGTGGCGAGTTGGAGAAAGGCAGCTGACGCGCGGTTCTTTGCCGCTGATTATGGGAATTCTGAATGTAACGCCAGACAGTTTTTCTGACGGCGGTTTGTTTAACGTCCAAGACAAAGCGGTTGAGCACGCCTTGCAACTGGCGGAAGAAGGTGCTGACATCATCGATGTGGGAGGCGAGTCAACTCGCCCAGGAGCTCAGCCGGTTTCGTTGGCGGACGAACTGGCACGCACGATACCTGTGATTGCGGAAATCTGCCGCCGAACAAACGTGCCGGTTTCCATCGATACTACTAAAGCTGAAGTCGCCAGGCGGGCCATCGATGCGGGTGCGTTAATCGTGAATGATATTTCCGGAATGACGTTTGATTCGCAGATGGCCGCCACCTGTGGTCAGCTAAACGTCGCCGTATGTGTCATGCACATTCTGGGCACGCCGCTAACTATGCAGGCCGACCCGACGTATGAAGATGTGGTTGATGAAGTCAGCCGCTTTCTGGCCGCGAGACTTCAGGATTGCGAACAGGCGGGAATCTCGCTTGATCGAGTATGCCTGGACCCGGGCATTGGGTTCGGCAAAACGGCTCAGCACAATCTGCAGTTGATGCAGTCGATCAGCCATTTGCAGGTGGCTCATCAGCGACCGGTGTTGATCGGCCACTCTCGCAAACGCTTTCTGTCGAAAATTCTGGGCAGAGACGTCAGGGAACGCACGTTCGGCACGGCGGGAGTCTCGATCGCTCTTGCAGAAAACGGAGCCGACGTGTTGCGAGTTCATGACGTGCAGGGCACTCGAGATGCTCTGGTGGCATGGCAAACTGTTAGAGCAGCAACCACGGTATAGCGTTCGAACAGCATGCCACGTTGAGTGGACTGGGACAGTTGAAGTGCGAGCGTGGCCGATCTGGCAAGGAAGCTTGTCCGCAGAATCGTGGTGGCGGGGGTAGTGTGCTATTATTCGCCGGGTTGAGTTTTCTTTTTGTTCTAAGCGAATGTCAAACAATGTGGTTCAGGTTGATGCCTGCAACTTAATTTCACGATGGCCTGGTTGGCGACGATTGCCGTTTTCTATGAGTATGCAGCTTCTGGTTTCCGTCCGCAATGCAAACGAAGCGGTTCTTGCTGCGCAGTCTGGGGCAGACATTATTGATGTGAAAGAACCAGTTCAGGGAGCGTTGGGATTCGCTGGTTGGAATACAATCTCTGATGTTGTTGAAGCCGTTTCATCAAACGTACCAACTTCAGCAGCTTTGGGAGAATGTGTCGAATGGCTATCGCTGACCGGCAGCAAATCACACCCATTGTTTAGACCTTCGGGAAGACTGTCATTTGTAAAGCTCGGTCTGGCAGATCTTGCGCCGAACTCTGCTGGAAAAAATCAGTGGATTGACGACTGGAAAGCAGCGAAAGCAGAAGTTTCAAAATGCTTCGCCAGTGACGTTGATTGGCCAGATTGGGTGGCTGTCGCGTATGCCGATTCTGCCGCAGCGAATGCACCGGATGCGTTCAGTATTCTGCAGGCGGCGATTGACTTAAAATGCAAAGTCTTTCTGATTGACACCTATATCAAAGACGGCAAAACAACTTTGGGATGGCTGTCAGAAAACCAGCTGACTGAACTCAGGTTGCAAGCGAACGCAGCTGGCATTCGCTTTGCTTTAGCTGGTCAATTAAACGAACAACACCTGGAAGTCGTGCGTCGAATTCACCCCGACATTTTTGCCGTGCGAGGAGCCGTTTGTGATGCCGATCGCAGCAGCAGTATCTCGCCGGGTAAAGTGCAGCACCTGAAAACCCTGTTACAAAGATTTTCACCGTCAGCCGCTGAGCCGTGTCCTCAGGGCGAGCCTTAAAAAAACACGACCTTGATTCTTCCAGGTTTCTCAACCGCTCAACCAGTTTCCATGTTTCCTTCGTCAACTGCTGCATTAGTCCATTTTCGTTGAGGTTACGGTAAACTTCCTGGAGCTGGACAGCACCATGCAGCAGTTGGTTCGGTCTGCGGTTGTTGCGATGGTTGTGAATACAAAGCGGCGTGCGATGATTCGCTGATGCTTGGTGCCTGATAAATTTTGCCCCGGATCGATCCCCAAACGTTCCGAGACGCACACAAGCTCTGCCAAACTGCTTGCTTGAAGCCGCCGCCACTCTACTTTGGCTTCGAACGCCGATTCGGCTTTCGGCCAATTCTTCGCAAAGCTCCAATGCTAAATCCAGGCGGGACGCTGAATTGGTCAGTCAGTCACTGGTTCGTTGAAGTAATAGCAAAGTCCGTCCGGCGCTACGACAAAAAATACGTTAAACTTCTCGCCGTTGCGTTCGTCAACGCGAATGTTTGCAACTTCAATACCATTAGATTCTAGTTGCCGTTTGATTCCGTTGATGTCATCAACGCGAATCGCAGCACCCTCCTGAGATGGGTCACCACCATTGATTGCAAAACCAATTCGGACGGAATCGCGTTCAAGTATGACGGCAGGATTCGGCGTGTCCTGGCGTTCGACTTCGGTCATGCCGAAGTGTCTGCAGTACCAATCTGACGCAACATCAAGGTCAGTAACAGGCAAGGCGAGAATGTCATCCCTATAGGGGGAAGCTGACTCAAATGAAGGTTCGGGCATGACTGGTCTGCTACAGCGATTTTCGCTGACTTGTGGCCGCGGAGAACGCGAACTGGACTATGTGGGCGGTTACCCACGAGCCAGAACCGTGCACGACAATAAATAACCTGAGCTATCCGGGGAATCGGCATCCCCCAATAAATTGATACTTACGCAAGTCATCGCAGAAAAGGCATGGCGACGATGACTGGTTTAGACTACCAATCCTGAAGGGAACTTTCGAGAGTTGAATATTTTTGCAGATGGCTTTTAGGTATGAAAGCGTTGCCTTGGCTGAGACTATGATTGGCGTGACTTCATCGCATCAAAATAGAAGCCTGGCGAAGCGTGAACGCGATGGGTGGCTTGGGGTTGCAGCGAGGTACCTGCATGTCCAGGGTTTCCTTCGCAAGCTCAGTGCCAACCACGGCCAACCACATAAAAACAACGCTCTTATTTCGGGGCGGAGTCTTCTAGATATTCGTGGGCCCACTTTTTCATCACATCCCCCACGACCTTGAGTCGTCGGCATGACGAAACAGTCGTTGCGTTTTCAAGGATTTGTTTTCCTCAGATACCTGTGGGGAGATCTGGCTTCCGTTTGTCGAACCGCCTGATGCGGACCCGCATGTCAGTTGGTGTGGGAGGGGAACCAGAGAAATCCGGGCCCCTATCCCGTTTAGGCGACCGGTGAACTGCCAGAAACATCACCATTTGTGATGATTCTAAGCAATTCGGCCGTGAGCGGGGCAGGGTCGAGCAAGCCACAGATATCGCCAACGTGTTGCCCGCCCACGAATACCGCAAGCCACGGACAGTTGAGAACACCGACGGACCTGGCAATGTCAAAACACGACGAATCGTCCAGGTTGCAAGACGCGTAGTGCACTGACTCCGGGAGGCGATTGCGGATGGCTACGAGTCTCGTATCCATCGGTGGATCATACCCATTCCAAACGGCCCAGAAGTGGACGATGACAATTGCGTGGGTGGCCAGAGTCTCCGCGATAGTGTCAGAAGTCACCGATGGCGAGGAGGGCGTGAAGTCAGGAACTGGCCGGTAGATTGGGGTGTCGGTCATGGCCAATACGGCAGGTCGCCTAACGGAAGGTTTTTACGA
>CALFSX010000256.1 GCA_937916515.1 uncultured Planctomycetaceae bacterium
CCAGACAGCATCTAACCAGACAGCATCTAACCAGACAGCATCTAAACCGTCGGCTCCCAGCCTGGTTCGTAGTCGCGTTTCCAAAGTTTCTCAGCAGCTTCGTTGCCGATGATGTGCCCGTTGGACGAATCGCAGTCGATGGTGTCGCCGGTGCGGTGAGCGATGTTTCCCAGGTGGCACAGCAGAGTGCTTTTGTGGCCGATTTCAATTTCGGCATTCAGCATGGTCGGATCATCGGCTCTGATCGCATCCACAAAGTTGGCGATGTGAGCGCCATCTGAACGGACTCCATCAACCTTTTCCAGTTCTTTGCCTTTGGCGTCGAAGACGGTATAGCCCCAGCTGCCCAATGCGATGCTGCCTTCGCTTCCGTGGAATGTCACGCCAAACCCTGATCCGTCGGGTCCCATGCGATTACAGCTCAGCCCTTCCCAGACGATCTGCTTTTTGCCTTCAAACTGAAACGACACAATATGAGTGTCAGCGGTTTCCTGAGCATCATCAAAGCAGTAGCGCCCGCCGGACGAAACAACTCGTGTTGGATAGTCAACATCCAGCCCCCAGCGTGACAGGTCTAAAGAATGAATGCCGTTGTTGCCTAATTCTCCATTGCCATAGTGCCACACCCAATGCCAGTTATACGGCAGTCGGTTGGAAGTGAATGGCTGTCTAGGAGCCGGCCCTTGCCACAATTCGTAGTCGATATGAGGTGGCACTGGTGCGGGAGTTGCTTCGCCGATGGGTCCGCGTGTGTTGGCGTACCAGCTGCGGCTGTAGAACACGTTGCCGATGCGTCCCTGATGGATCATGCCAATCGCTTCGATGATCTTGTCTGAACTGCGTCGCTGGCTGCCCATCTGCACGCATTTTTTATGCTTTCGAGCTGCAGCCACAACAGCTTCGCCTTCCCACGGATTGTGGCTGCACGGCTTTTCGACATAGCAATGTTTGCCCGCCTGGCACGCCAGAATTGCGGCGGGAGCGTGCCAATGATTCGGAGCGGCACATACCAATGCGTCAACTTCCGGATCATCAAGAATGTCTCGAAAGTTGCCGGTTGCAACAACCGGGTAGTCCACCAGTTTTTCAAATGCTTTAACGGCAGCAGCCAGACGGTTGGTGTCTGTTTCACACAGGTACTTGACTTCAACACCTGGCGTGGCGGCGAACGTTTTTGCCAGATCCATTCCTCGGCTAAGCCCCATTATTCCTACAACCACCTTCTGCTGATTGCGGACGGTCGATCCGGCTGATGCGACCGACACGTGGGCCGCCGCAATGGCAGTTCCTGCGGCGGCAGTTTTTACGAAGCTACGTCGACTTACGTCGAACGGATTCAACGATGCGTTGGTGTTTTTGTCTGGCATGGCGGAGTTCAGTCTGAAGGAATAGTTGGCAGGGCCGTGCAACAATGGCGGGGTGTGAGCGGAATTCGCTGCTGAGTAACGTCATCATCGTGACGACCTATGACGGAATCGTCAAACCTGCACAATAAGGTGTGCTGCTGATTGCGATCCGGCAGACGCGAGATGTTTATTCTACCTGCAAGCCCTCACGAGCTTCAGCCGCCATTTTTCAGCAAGATCAGGGACGCAGAATTCCGGCCGCTTTCGGTGCGTGATCGGCAAACTTTGGCAAGGCTGGAAATTCGGGGCAAATAGTTCGATAATGGGACGCATTGTTTGTGTCAGAGCAACAAGTGCAGCTAATGGCGGTGCTTGGCGGAATTCTTGTCTTTCCCGCCGTGCCGATTTGCGAGTCTTCGCAGCAATTTGTAGCCTGCTGACTAAAAGCCGCTCTTGTGGCGAGTTGCCGAATTTCCTTTAAGAATGAACTGAACGACAAATGAGTCGAAAAGGCGAAATGTTTGCCGGGCTGTCTGTGGCTCTTGTTACACCCATGAATGCTGATGGCTCGCTGAACGAAGCGATGCTGCGAAAACTGGTGGATTTTCATGTGGAAGCCGGCACTAATTGCATCGTGCCGGTCGGCACTACGGGAGAAAGCCCCACGCTGACTCACGAAGAACACGATCGAGTCATCGACGTTACCTGCGAAGCTGCGGCTGGACGAATTAAAGTAATGGCCGGAACGGGGTCTAACAGCACCGCCGAAGCCATTCGCATGACCAAACACGCCAAGGCCGCCGGTGCTGATGGATCGCTGCAGGTCGCTCCGTATTACAACAAGCCGACTCAGGAAGGCTTTTTCCAGCACTATTGCGCCATCGCCGAAGCCGTTGACATGCCTCACGTGCTGTACAACATTCCAGGACGCAGTGCCAAGAACATCGAACCAGACACCATTTGCCGAATTTCTGAAGCCTGCCCGAATATTGTGGCCGTTAAAGATGCCACAGGTTCATTGGACCAGGCTTCACAAATTATCGCCGCGTCAGATCTCACGTTGCTGTCTGGTGACGACAGCCTGACATTGCCATTGATGTCAATCGGCGGCAGCGGAATTATTTCTGTGGTGGGCAACCTGATTCCGCAAGACATGCTGGCTCTTGTGGCCGCGTTTAATTCGGGCGATCTGAAGAAGGCTCAGGAACTGCACCACAAACTGTTCCCGCTGTGCCGCGACATGCTGGGGCTTTCAACCAACCCGATTCCAGTGAAGTCTGCCATGAAACTCATCGGCATGGACTGCGGCCCCGTCCGCCTGCCAATGACTGCACTGACCGACGCAGAATCTCAAAAACTGTATCAAACGTTGGTGAACTACGGATTAATCAGCTAAACAAGGGATCACGCAGCAATGGTTTTTCGTTTGCTGCGTGGCCGGAATGCCCAAACGTCGAATTTCCGAACGTCGAATTCCCGACGTTCGGCCGTGGTGTGAGAGGATTCACGAACAAGCCGTCCTGAGGACGCCGCATGCGCGTGTGGGTGGCCTTACGGGCGTCGCTGCCAAACAGTCAACGCAGCCACAGCGGCAGTTTTGGCCGTTTCACAGCGAGGTCGATCTGAACCCGCCATTCTGCAGTCGAATGAAGGGCGATCCCGACTTGTTGGCCGCGTTACAGCCAGCGTACCATTCCGTGGTAGAGACGCTTTTCGAAATCGGGCGGACGGATCCGGCTGACTGAACTATCACTGAGCTCTCGGTTTGAGCAGGGATGCCGAACCTACATGCAAAACTCACAACCACAGTGTCCCGACAAGGGCAAGCCGTTCAACCTTGTGTCGGACGACGATGCGAAAACGCAATCGTGTCATTCGGGAATGCCGTGCGCGCTGAAAGCTTTGAGTTCTACCGCAGGTTTCGTTCCGCCGTTTTCTGGCTCGGCTGGCATATGTCGCTCGCTGGCTTCACGCAGACTGGCTGTGGTAACGCTGCTGATTTTCTGCCTGACCAGCGTCAACATTGGCTGCAATCGCCCGATATTTAACCGCTATTCGTCGCTGCGGCCCAAAACGGCTTCGTTGCACCACGAATCAGATACCATCCGTGCTCAGGATTTTCCGGCAACAACAGCTCAGCAGTCAGCGCTGTACCAGTC
>CALFSX010000257.1 GCA_937916515.1 uncultured Planctomycetaceae bacterium
ACTGTCCACTATCCTCGCCTCGTGCATAAGCTTGGTTCGAGTCCGCCTCGGGGAGCTTCTAGTCCGTACCAAATTACCCTCGGTCGCAAGTTCATTTGTGACCGAGGGTTTCGTATTTTCTGGTCGCAAGCACCATCAAATTGGGCAGCCCCTTCTCCTGGTGCCCAAATGCGGCGACGAATCCCATTCCGCTGTAAGCTCTTTTCACGCAGGATGTTGTAGCCAGAACAGATGGTTCGAGTCCTTTGGTTGACCAACCTTGTGACTCGAACCAATGTATGTTCAGACGGTGATCTCGTATTCTTTCCAGTTTCTGTGTCCAATTCGATGATCTCGTTGGAAGTAACCTATGAGTCATGAACGAAAACACCGACCAGCCCCGCTTCAATCCTGCCGATCAGCAGGAGTTCCTGAGGGTATTTCTCGCTAACGAGCGGGAGATCCTGAGGTATGTGGTTGCGCTGGTGCCAAATCTCGCCGACGCTCAGGAGATCGTGCAAAAGACGGCGGTTGTGCTCTTGGAAAAGTTTGATCAGTACGATCGCTCTCGACCGTTTGCTCCGTGGGGGTGTAGGTTTGCGCTGAACGTTACCCGCCAATGGATGGCTCGTCGGGCCCGTTGGAAAGCTCTGTTGGAGAGCGGGCTGGCGGAGGAACTCGCACTTCGACGCGACCAGCTTCAGGCTGAGTTTGACGCTCGCCTTAATCATCTGAACGAGTGCATGAATAAGCTGCCTGAGAATCAGCGGGACTTGATCGACGGATACTACTTTCAGCAGTCAGACGTTGAATCGCTGGCTGGGCAAACGAAGCGAACTGTCGAAGCGATTTACAAGTCACTTCAGCGAATTCGGCGTCAGTTGCGAGATTGCATCGAAAGCGCACAGCGCGAGGAGGCGACGGTATGAAATTTCCTTCAATCGACTTTGACAATGCGGTCGCCCAGTTGTGTCATGGCACGGTCAACGATGAAGTGTTGGTGCGGCTGCATGAACTACTGCAAGCTGATCCATCGGCCCGCGACGAATATCTCTGGCGTGTTGAAGTACATGGGAAACTGGGTGCGGGACAAATCGACTTCCAGCACCTCTCTGCGGACGAAGCAACAGCTGACCGGATTTTCGAAGGGGATCCGCGTCCAACTGCGACGGCATTGGGTCGAACGTACACTTCGTTAGCGGTCGGAGCGGCGCTTGTGATTGCCATCGGGGTGTATTGGAACATTCCGAGTAATTCAGACGATTCGACTGGCGAGGTCGTCGCGCAGCTCACGGAGCTGAATGACATCCAATGGATGGATTCAACAGAGCAGACTGCAGCGGGCGATTCAATCACAATCGGAGAGCGTATTGAACTTGCATCGGGGTCCGCCGAATTGCGATTCAGCAGCGGCGCGCGCATGGAAGTATTCGGGCCGGCAATCCTCCAGCCGTTGACCTCCAACAGTGCCCGGTTGTTGATGGGGCAGGTTCAACTCTTCGCCGAAACTCCGGAGTCAAAAGGATTTACCCTGCAAACGCCCTCGACGAATTTTGTGGATATCGGTACGGCTTTTCGTGCCGCCGTTGCCCCCGACGGACTCTGCCTTTTGGAAGTGTCAGAAGGCGAAGTGGACGTTGTGATGCAAGGCACGGAGGTGGTTCCGCGTGTGCGGGCCGGCGAATCGCTCTATGTCGAGCCGGGTGAACGAGGAGTCACCACACGGATCGAACAAGGTGAAGGAACGCCAGCTTTTCAGTTTCCCACGATTGCGCCTCCCAGCAGCGAAGACTACGCGGATCGTGCTTTGGCGAATGCCAGCATTCGGGTTGTACATGGTCAGTTTATCGGACACTCGGCAGACGTCTTACTCGATGGTACCGGTCAGTCACATCAGGACGCGCCTCAGGAATCGGCTTTTTTTGAGCGGCGTGGTGGCTTTCTAATAGATCTCGGCAAAGCGATTTCAATTAGTCGAATCAACTCGTATTCATGGCATCAGCATGAAACGATTGAGGAGCATCGAAACCGCGCTCAGCAAAGATTCACTCTCTACGGATATTCCGGAGACGATTTGCCAGATCTCACACTTCGGCCAGACAAAGCGGGCTGGACGCGTATCGCGCGAGTGAACAGCGACCAATCTTTTGAGGTTCAACAATTGCTGGATCGCCCCGCCCAGCAGGCCTGTTCCATCACTGGTTCTGACGGAGATATCGGCCAGTTCAGGTACCTGCTGTGGGAAATCAGACGTGGTACGTTTTATGGCGAAATCGATGTCTATGGTACGCCACAGGTAAGCGACAATTAACAGGGGACATAAACGTCGTGAAATGTTTAATAGTTGCAGTCATCGCGTTGCTGGCTCTCAGCCAGAATGCTGTTGCTCAGGAATCTGCTGGACGCACGAACGCAGATGCTCCGCAAGTCGATTCGGCAGTACTTGCAGGGTTCTTTCAAAATCACTGCGTGAAGTGCCACGGTCAACAAAAGCAGAATAGCGGGGTGCGTCTGGATCGGCTTCCCCCAGAGATCAGCGATCATGCGTCGTTGACGAAGTGGCAGGACGTGCTGGATGTTTTGAACACGGGAGAAATGCCGCCTGAGGATCAGAAGCAACCGAGCAAAGTCGAACTGACATCGGTTATTGGCTTGATCACTGACAACATCAGCGCGGCCAGCAAGAGACTGGCGGCAACGGGGGGCGTCATCAAGATGCGGCACCTCACCAAACGAGAATACGTGGGCAGCATGAAAGATCTCTTTGGTGATGAAGTGCCTTACGACATTCTGCCCAATGATGTAAGCGGCGGTTTTGATACAAACGGCTCGCAGCAGTTCTTTTCCCTCAAGCAGTACGAAAACTTCTATGAAGCTGGCAAAGAACTTGTCCAGAGAAATGTCCAGTCAATAGTTTCTCCACTGCCCGAACCATCGCCGCTCAGATACGACCCTGAGATCCTGCCGTTTGAAAACGCCAAAGCACAGTATCAGCAGATGGTGAAGGTCATGGAATTGATCGACGCTGGTGCGCCGCCTGCGGAGATCGCTAAGGTCGATCCGAAAGTCGCCGACGCTGGGCAGGTCAGACTGTTCAAACAACGATTTGAAAAACGCATTGTGAAGCCGAAGACGCAGTACGAAAGCCTGAAGGGAAAACAGGGATTGCCCGGCGGATTCGCGTACACGGTCGATGTGAGACCCCGTAGCCTCTACGTGCTGACGATCAAAGCGATTGAAATGAAGAGCGACGAAGTTGGTGTCGGTGTCAATGGTCAGGACATCGGCGCCGTCCGATTCAGCGACGATGAGACTCAGTCGTCGTCAATCAAAATTCGCACCGGGCTGTTTGATACCAGCATCAACATCCGAGTCGCAGGAGTCAAACAGGATGTTTTCGACTATGTGACGCTAACGGGTCCGTACGAAGACACTCGGCACGTGCCATCGTTCTTTGAAACAGTGGTCGGGCCTGTCGTTCAGAACGATACCTCAACCGACGAGCAAGTGTCAGCCATTTTGCAACGATTTGCCGAACGGGCGTTTCGTTTCCAGGGTGTCGATGACAAATACATCGCGGCACTCCTCAAAGTCTATAAGCTCGAACGAGCCGCCGGCAAAAGCGTCGCTGATGCGGTCATCGAGCCTCTCGCAGCAGTCGTGACCGCCCCTGCGTTCTTGTACATCAAAGAAAAGAACGGAGGTTCAAGGAAGGTCGTTAGCCAACTTGAGTTCGCTATCCGCCTGGCCTACTTTTTGTGGGGAGCACCGCCGGATGACGAGCTTTACGGTCTGGCCAAATCAGACAGACTATACGACAAGGCCGTGATAAAGTCTCAGCTTGAAAGGATGCTGGTTTCACCCAAGGCGGATGTCTTTCTGACGGACTTCATCAACCAGTGGGCTGACATTCGTCGTTTCGATGAGATTGACTTGCCCGTCAAACTCATTCGTGGCGGGTTCCAGGATTCGGCTCGTCGGGAACTCAGTGAGTTTTTCAAAGTACTCGTCCGCGAAAATAGATCAGTGGACAATCTGATTGATTCGGACTTTATCGTCGTCGATCGGCAACTGGCTCAGCACTACGGATTAAAGGCCGAACCCGGTGAAGGGTTTCAAAAAGTTTCGCTACCCGAGTCTAGTCATCGTGGTGGCATGCTCGCCCAGGCAGCGTTTCTGATCTCAGGCGGTTCAGGACCGCGCACCTCCCCCACGATTCGTGGAGCGATCATCCGAGAGAAGTTTCTTCATGACCCAGTGCCGCCACCGCCACCGAACATCCCTGCGATTGAAACTGAAAAGGGGCAAAAGCTGACCGTCAAGCAGTTGGTTGATCGACACAAAAACGTTGCTCAGTGTGCTTCATGCCACGACAGAATCGATCCGATCGGTTACGGCTTGGAAAACTTTGATTACCTGGGTCAGTGGAGAACTACCGAACTGGCAGGCGGTTCCGCAGCGAGCGACGCGAAGAAGAGCAAGGGGAAAGGGAAAGCCGCCTCCCAGAAAGCTGAACCCGAAAAGATCGCCATCGACGCGAGCGGCTATCTGGGAGACGACCAATTCGAGGGTATTGAAGGACTCCGCACAGTCCTAACTCAGCATAAAGACAAGTTGGCTCAATCCGTTTACGAATCGTTGCTGTCATATGGCATCGGTCGAGAGATCGAATTCGTCGACGATCAGGACGTCATCGCCAATCTCAATGAACTCAAGAAACGCAACTACCCGCTCAAAGAGATGATCTTTGAGGTCATCACCTCCAAAACATTTGTCACCAAGTAGATCGAAAGACAGCCATGAGCCTATTCACAACATCTTCGCGTCGTTCGTTTCTACGTTCGGCAACCGCCTGCCTGGCCTTACCGTGTTTGGACACGTTCGCCGCAGCAGCGAGTGATCTGCCAGGACCTAAAAAGCGGATGATCTTTTTGGGACAGGGCTACGGATTCCTGCCCGAGTTTTATCCAACAGAAAGTGGGAAATTCTCAGAGATTGGCTTAACAGAAGGAATGTCCCCGCTGAAGAAGCATCAGGACGACATCACGCTGTTGGGCAATTTGTTAAACGTTGGAACAACCAACCCGCACAACGGAAGTCTGACGTTTCTAACCGGAGCCGCTTACAGCAACCCGAATGCAATTAAGAACACCGTTTCTTGTGATCAAGTCGCGGCCGAGTACCTGTGCCGAGACACACGGTATTCGCATCTGACGCTGAGCACCGAAGACACGGCCGGGCATGGTAACCGGTGTCTGTCCATGGCCTGGGACAAAACAGGTAGCCCAATTCCCGGTCTCAACACATCTTTGTCACTGTACGAAAAGCTGTTTTCCGCGACCGAATCCAATGAAGCGGTGATGCGAAGAATTCAGACACGTCGCAGTGTGCTGGATGGCATGAAGGTTAATGCGAACTCGATCAGCCACCAAATCGCGAAGACAGATAAAGAGAAGCTGGATGAGTTTTACCAGACGATTCGACAGGTCGAACTGGGCCTGAAACGTCAGCTTGACTGGGCAACAACGCCGAAGCCGACAGCACCTTATGGTCATCCCGATAAAATCGACGGCGAGTCTGAAGTCAAGTTGATGTTCGACATGATTGCGCTCGCTTTTCAAACAGATCAGACTCGTGTTTCGTCTTACATGATGCCATCGCAGTCCGTGCTCAGCAGCATGGGTATCACGATTCCGGTTCACGCACTGTCTCACTACAACATTTCCGAAGAGCGAAAAGTGAATGCCGGTTACCGAGACAAGAAATGCACTGAGCTTTTCGGGTACTTACTCGATCGGCTAAAAGAAAAGAAAGATGTCAATGGTGAACGCATCTACGATAGCTGCATCGTCAGTTACGGCAGCAACATCAAATCAACTCACAGCATCAAAGACTTCCCGCTGTTTCTCACAGGAGGTGGAATTAAGAACCTCCGACTTGGAGAGAGCATCATCTTGCCCGAAGACACTCCACTGGCCAACGTCTGGCTGACGCTCTTGCAGCAAGCAGGCGTGAAGATTGACCGGTTCAGTCACAGCACGGGGCCGCTCCCGCAACTGCTTGTTTGAGTTTACGCCCACTGATGCCGACCGTTGGATAAATAGAAATGAGGAAAAGGACAATCGTGCAATGGCATCTTCACAACTGAGAACGGCAGCATTGTTCTTGCTGTTCATCGCGGGAAACGCAATGGCGGAAGAGACCGTTTCGCCATTAAAGGATGGCAAGGCCCCCGCGACGTTTGAACAAGTCTGGGCGGGATTCGATCCGCGCAAGGAGCCGCTGGATGTCGAAGTGCTTCACGAGTGTGAAGAGGATGGCACCTTACTGAAAGTGCTTCGTTATCGCGTCGGCGTCTTCAAAGGCAAGAAGGCGATGATGGTGGCCGTGTATGGCTATCCTAAAGGGGCAAAAGACCTTCCGGGTCTGGTACAGATTCACGGTGGCGGCGGTTCCGGCACACAAGAACCGGTCCTCGCCAATGCGAAAGAAGGTTACGCCACGATCTCCATCGCGTGGGACGGGCGAATCCGCGCTTCGCAGTATCCGATCGACAACGAAGCCAAGCAGTTGTTCTGGGACGGTAGGAAGGACGATCCAAAGTACCGGCCGACCACGGACTGGGGTGACCTAGGCGCGTTCTTCTTTCCGCGTCGGTATCAGGATCAGAAGATCCTCGTGCATCGGCTTGATCCAGTCGCCGAGTCGCCACGAAACAGCAATTGGTTCGTCTGGACAATCGGCGCCAGGCGAGCGATTACTTTTCTTGAGCAGCAGCCGGAAGTCGATGGAGATCGGATCGGAGTTTACGGCCATTCGATGGGAGCCGAGTTGACTATCGCGGTTGCCGGTTCGGATTCGAGAGTGAAAGCGGCTTCACCCTCGTGCGGCGGCCTGACTCCGGACAAACCAGCAGTTCTGCTGACCAACGGCGACTACCATCCGCGGATTACGTGCCCGACCCTGTTCATGGTGCCGACCAATGATTTCCACGGCCGCATCCATGACCTGCCGACGGCGATCGATCGGCTCGACGCGAGCGACTGGCGAGTCTCCAGCATGCCGCATCGGAACCATGGCAACGATGCGGCCTATCACGCCAGCGTGACGCTCTGGTTCAACCAGCATCTGAAAAATGAATTCCGCATGCCGGCAAGTCCGGAGACCGAACTGACGCTCAAAACCGAGGACGGAGTCCCCGTCTTTTCGATAACTCCGAATGCTTCAAAGAAGATCCGCTCAGTCGAAGTCTACTACTCGCAGCAACCGGCCACCGACTACACGGGCAGTATCGAAGCGATGACGAAATATTGGCGTCATGCACCAACCACGGGGCATGGGGGCACTTGGACAGCGCCTCTACCGCTGTTCTCGCTTGACCGACAACTTTGGGTTTATGGAGACGTTCGCTACGCAAACGACCGAGCAGTGCATTGCGTGAAAGGGCGAGACATCGTCAGTTCGGATACTTTCAACGTGTCGTCCGTCCTCAAGATGGTCACTCCAGATGAACTGAAAGCCGGCGGCGTGAAAGCAACCGAGAAACCCACCCTCGTGATCGAAGAGTTCACCGAAGGCTGGGAAAAGGAGTGGTTTGCGAAGGGGCAGAAAAGCCGTAAGACCTTCAAATTGAAGAGCCCGCAATATCAGGCACCCCCAGACAGCAGGCTCGTCATTGAGGTCCAATGCAACAAGAAGGCGCGCCTGCTGATCGGCATGGAGCGAGAGAAGCATTCCTTTCACCACATCATTGTGATCGATGGAGATTCGGATTGGCAGAAGGTCGCTCTTTCCCCATCTGACTTCAAGAACAGGGAAGGTGAGACGCTCACGAATTGGAAGGGAATGGACATCGTAGTCTCGCCCCTTGGTACATTGGACTGGCACAACGTGAAGTTGCGAAACCTGAAATGGCTCAGGGATGGACAACGCGGAGACAACAAACAATGAGAACGACAGTAGCACTCCTGATTCTGACGCTCGCGGGCCTCGCGCGCGCCGCCGAGAAACCCAACATCATCATTATCTACGCCGATGACATGGGCTACGGCGACTGCACGGTCAACAATCCCAAGTCAAAGATTTCCACACCAAACATCGACCGGCTGGCGAAAGAGGGACTGCGATTCACGGATGCGCATTCGCCAAGCACGACTTGTACCGCATCGCGTTACGGGCTCCTTACCGGGATCAATCCGGCTCGTCGCGGCGTCGTTAACGGCATCAATGGTCTCGGTCCCGTTCTGGAAGCGAAGGAATTGACCATCGCCGAAATGCTGAAGGCGCAGGGGTACGCCACCCGGATGGTCGGCAAATGGCATCTCGGCTTCGAGCTGGCGCCATCGGAAGGCCGCAGGCCGATTCTTGACCTGTCGAAGCCTTTCGTCGGCGGCCCGCTCGATCATGGTTTCGATTCCTTTCTCGGGATGAACTCGGCCATGAGCAATGGACCGTATTACTACATTCGCGATCGGGGGCCAGAAGTCATGCCAACGGGAGCCATTGCCGGCACCAAGGCCAAAGACCGGGATCGACGAGAAACCTATGCGGCAGGTGATCTGGCACCGGGCTTTGTCCATGAAGAGGTCAACTCAAGGCTTTGCGACGAAGTGATCGGCATCCTGAAAGAACACAGTACTAAGGACGATGCGAAACGGCTGTTTCTCTACTACGCCATGCTGGAGCCTCATACTCCTTGGCTGCCCGAGGAGCAATTCGCTGGAAAGAGCGGAGCCGGTCCGTATGGCAACTACGTGGTCCAGCTCGATTACGAACTCGGCCGAGTGCTGAATGCGCTCAAGGAAAGTGGCATGGAGAAGGACACGCTCGTGTTCTTCTCCAGCGACAACGGCGCTCTCTGGCCCGCGGCTGATATCGAAAAGTACGGCCACCGGGCGAATGGTCCGCTCGCAGGTGGAAAGGCCCGACCTGAAGAAGGCGGTCATCGAGTTCCCTTCATCGCCCGCTGGCCGGGCCAGATCCCTGCGGGGACGATGACGGATGCTCTGATCAATCACACCGACATGCTTTCCACGCTCGCCGAACTGCTGGAAGTGGAAGACGTCGCCCGCGACGCCCAAATCGACAGTCACAGTTTTCTTCCGGTGTTGCGGGAGCCCAACGCCGAACACGACCGACCGGCGATGGCGGTCACGACGCGAAGCTTTCGCAAGGGCGACTGGAAACTCACCTTCAATCGAGGACCACGCAGCGCCGGACCTGAAGCAAGCGATGTCGATCAGGCTTCGCTCTTCAACCTGGCCGACGACTTGGGAGAAACGCAGGACTTGTCGCAATCGAACCCCGAGCGAAAACAGCAGCTCTTCGCTGCCTACCAGAAGTACTTCGCTGCCCGTGAACTGAAGCCGCTCGCGATCCAGGTAGCCGAAACAAAGAAGAATGCGAGAACGCAGAAGAAGGCTCGTCCCGCACGCCGGGCAGGAACGAAGTCGAAAACGCCCAATGGTCTGCCAGATGTCAAGTTGAGCAAACAACAGCAGACAAAGGTCACCGCGCTGAAAAAAGGGTTCGTTCAACGCCGTGCAGAACTACAGAAGCAACTGGACGATCTCCTGACCGAAGATCAGAAACAGGCCAGAGACGCAGCGAAAAAGAAAGCTCTTGCCGAGGGCAAAGGAGGAGTGAAGCTGCGAACCGCCATGGACGAAGCCCTTAACCTTACGCCCGACCAGAAGAAGAAGTTCAACGAACTGCGGCAGGCCATTCAGCAAGCGACTCGGGAACATCGAGAGAAGCTGCAGGAGGTTGTGCAGAATTCCAGCAAAGAAGATCCATCATGAGAATGCAGCACCTGATTCCAGTTCTTTGCCTGATACTCGTACACAGCGTCGGTCCCTCAGAAGCGGCAATTGCGGCCGAGCGGCCGAACATCATCTTTCTGTTCGCCGACGATCAGCGGGCGGACACGATTGGTGCTCACGGCAATCCACACATACAGACGCCGAATCTCGACCGGCTCGCTGCCGAGGGCTTCAGCTTTCGCCGCAACTATTGTGCGGGCTCATTCAGCGGTGCGGTTTGTGTTGCCAGCCGAGCAATGCTGATGACTGGTCGACACTGGATGAACCTGCCTGCGAAGAAACCACAGTCGAACTGGGGCGACGCGACAACACTACCAACGCTGCTTACATCCAGTGGCGATTACCAGTCCTTCATTGTTGGCAAGTGGCACAATGGCAAAGGGACTCTCGACAGGTCGTTTACCGATGGCCGGTCCATTTACATGGGAGGCATGGCTAATCATGCCGACTTTCAGGTGCAGGATCTGACAGATGGCAAGCTCAGTCCAAAGCGAGCAGCGGGCGGATTCTCAAGCACGGTATTTGCAGACGAGGCGGTAAAGTTCATCAGCAACGCGGGAAACGATCAGCCCTTCTTCCTTTACGTCGCGTTCATGGCTCCGCACGACCCGCGAAACCCGCCAGAGAAGTATCGGCAGATGTACTACAAAAAACGTCCGCCTCTACCGGAGAACTTCCTGCCACAACATC
>CALFSX010000258.1 GCA_937916515.1 uncultured Planctomycetaceae bacterium
GCCCGAATCTCGAACTCGAACGATTGCCTCATTTTCCACCTGTTCGACCGTCATTGTGACCTGCCCACGATCGGGAGTGTATTTGGCTGCGTTGGTGAGCAGGTTAATGATCACCTGCTCCACACGGGCTGCATCGGCAAAGATCCAAATCGGTTGCGGCGACATCGACACCGTAAATTCATGTCCGCATTGATCCATCAATGAGCGAGTTGTTTCAACAGCACGTTCCACAACGCCATTCAGTGCAATGCGTTCTTGTTTGATGTGTATTCGTCCCGTGGTGATGCGGGATACTTCGAGTAGATCGTCAATGAGTCGGGTCATTTGACCAACCTGACGCTCGATAATGGTGCAGGCTTTCTGTTGAAGTTTGTCTTCGTGCTTCTGCAGACTGAGCAGTTGAACTGCGTTTGTGATCGGGGCCAGCGGATTCCGGAGTTCGTGGCTCAGCATGGCAAGAAATTCATCTTTTCGCCTGTGCAGATCTGCTAACGCCGCAGCCTGTTCCTTTAACTGTTTTTCCAGTCGACTACGTTCTGTGATGTCCCGGATATTGCACTGAATGACGTTGTGGTGGTCTTCCTGGTAGGCGTTGGCGACAATCTCTACCTCGACACAAAGACCTAGATTGGTTTCCAGTGGCAGGTGTTCGTAGCGAATGTATCCAGATTCCTGCAATGTTTTCACAGCGGCTTCGTTGGCTGATTTGTCGCTGAACAGCCCGATCTCCCAAAGCTCCTTCCCCAGGAAACTCTCGTGTGAATAACTCAGCAGTTCACCCATGAACGGGTTGGCGTCCTCGATTCTTCCGGTTTCGGTGTCGAGGATCAGGATGCCGTCTTTGGCCGACTCGAACAGCCGCCGGTAGCGAATCTCTGAATCCACTAACGCCAGTTCGGCCTGTTTAATTTCATGAATGTCTGTGTTGGCCCCCACCCACATCACAATCTGGCCTGCCTCGTTCCGCATCGGCACGCCACGGCTGACGTGCCAGCGATATTCACCATCGGCATGTCGGAAGCGGCTTTCGTGTTCGTACACCTCGCCGGTCTCGGTGGCATGAAGCCATCGTCGAACGTGTTCCTCTACGTCGTCGGGATGGATCACCTGTTTCCAGCCCCAATCTTTAAGTTGCTCAAACGTTAGTCCGGTGTACTCCATCCACTGCGGATTGAAGTAGTCCACGCTACCATCGGGCTTGGTGGTGACGAGTTTTTGAGGAATCGAGTCCAGTATGAACCGTTGGAGTTGTTCAGTCTGTCGCAACCGTTCGTTTGCCAGCTTGCGTTCGGTTACGTCCTCAATGGCGAGCAGGATCAGGATCGGTTGGTTGTCCACCGACTCCACGCTGCGGGCGTTGAGCAGCATGGTTTTGTTGCCAATCACCGGGAAGTCGTGTTCGATCTCGAAGTCGAGGACGGCATGATGGTTGAAGAGAACTCCATCCAGCAGCGTCCGCAGGCGAGGAATGTTCCACTGGCCGTTGCCCAGGTCGTAGATGAAGTTGCCTTCCGTTTCCTCCTTCTCGACGTGGAATGATTTATAGAACTTCTCGTTCGCCGTCTTCACTCGAAGGTTTTTGTCGAGAACGACGAACGGCTCTCGCAGGGTCGCAATGATGTTGTCTGCGTATGTGAGAGCGACTTGCACCGCTCGCTCCTGGCGGCAGAGTTCGGTGATGTCTCTAAACACCAGCACGACACCTGCCAGTTCGCCATTGTCATTTCGAATGGGGCCAGCACTGTCGTCAATCGGGCCAATGGGTAGTTCGGTGCCATCTTTGGCGATGAGCAGCGTGCGATTCGTGAGTCCCACATTCACGCCCTCCCTCAAGGCTCGAACGGTGGGACTCTCAATTATCATTCGAGTTTCTGGATGGACGATTTTGAATATCGTCTCCACTGAAACGCCCGTTGCCTCATCCTGCGTCCAGCCGGTCAACGATTGAGCGACCGGGTTCAGGAACGTGACCCGCCCTTCGGTGTCCGTGGTAATCACCGCATCGCCGATGCTGGCGAGGGCAGCACGGCTCCACTCCGGTCGGAAGAGCAAGGCATCTTCAGGTCTGGGGTCTGGCATTCTGTTCTCACTTTTCTTGTTCGTCACCCCAGCCGCTCCATCAACCGGTAATACGGATTCAATTGGTAAAACGAAAAAAGCCGACGTGACTATGCCCTTGCGGGTATGGTCACGTCGGCTTATTCATCAACTGGCCCCCCCCGTATAAGCGGGATGCCCTTCAATGCATCATCCAATGTTCGCCTGCAGTTTACGTTAAATGACCAAGAAAGCAAACATTAAGAATATCCGCTCGGGATCGATCTAAAATTGCAACAACGTTGATCAAGTATGGCTGCAAGTAAGCAGTCGTGACTCTCAGATATCTTGAGGGTGAGTTGCAAGGTGCAAGCAGACGCTATTTATTATTTTTTAGTGAACTTGCGATTTGATTGTTTTTCAAACCGTCTGTCAGGATGCAGCCAGATCAATGCCACGATCGAATGGAGCACGGTGGCGACCCACGGAGCAACAAATGAAATACCGATGGCGACGAGACACATCAGTGATGACACCAAGGCTTTCCAGTCTCGTCCACAGCTCGTATCGGCGACGCTAGACCTTGATGGGAAATGATTGTCGCTTGCAGGATGCCCCATACCGCCGAACTTAGAATCCCCACGCCAGCAAATACACTGCCAAATCGGGTTCACATATCCGAAACAGCCCGAAGCATTGCCGCACCTGAGTCACGAGCAAACTTCTTCTGAAATTTGCGAACAACCGGATAGCCAAGATGGGCGAGAAAATGATTGGGACGTGAAAAAGCGAAGATGTCGTACCACACACTGTCGTCGCTGCGATTCCATTCAACCTGAAACCGCTCTTCACCGCATTCAATATGACCGGGCAACGTGCCATAAACAAATCCGTAGCGTTCAACCGACTCAGCTTCTTCAACGACAGAAACAATCCGGCAGGCATTCAGAGACCACATGCCAAAGAACTGTGCGACAATTCCGACCACCTGTCCAGTCTCGATGGGAATATCACTGGAGCTGGATTCTACCCAACTGAGTTGAAAGTGCTTCCATTTACGGATCGCCGTCTTAGCCGTCTCGAAGACTTGGCTCCCTTCGCCAAGCCTGATCCGGGTGTGATCGATGACGAATCCATCCGGTGGAGTCGTTGATGTTGCACCAACTGCCGAATAGGTGAAGTTCTGTTTGTTCTGCTGCTCAAGGAAGCGACAAACAGTTTCACCTGATGGCATTCGAAACGAAAACATTTTGAGGCTCGATTTCTCACAGTTGATGGCATGTCTTGATTCACTTCATGTTAAAATCCGCAAAGCGTCGGACATTGTAACAGGCTGGCAAAAGAGCATCTTCCGCAAGCTGACCTTCAAGATAGGGGGAGCAACGGCAAAGAAGTTTGGTGATTTCATGGCAAATTTAACAAAGCGAGTACCTGAGAATATCCCCGGCGATTTCTTCGTGGACTCAACGTGCATCGACTGCGATGCGTGCCGACAGATTGCACCGGCAGTCTTCGGTCAGGCGGCAGACACTTCGTATGTTCGCCAGCAGCCGCAGACGCCGGAAGATAGTCGATCAGCACTTCACGCACTGCTGTCATGTCCCACAGGTTCAATTGGTTGTCTTGGCGATAATGACGCAAAAGCGGTGATGCCAGATTTCCCACTTCTTGTTGAAGATCCGGTCTACTACTGTGGATTCAACTCGCCGAAATCATTCGGTGGCAACAGTTATTTCATCCGTAATCCCCATGGCAACTGGCTGATCGATTCACCAAAGTTCATCAAACCGCTTGTGCGGCGTCTGGAGGAACTTGGTGGTATTGACTTCATCTTTTTGACTCAAGAATCACAGCGAGTCCGTTGTGATTGGCACGTGAACGTTCACGAACTTTACCACCTGAAATACTTTCAACACATTGCCAATTGCGTCAAACTTGTTATCGCCTTATCCCTTCCGGGGCACCGAGTCATTTCAGTGCTGCGAGTGTGGCGGGACGTTTGATGTGGACTGGGGTGAGGGTGTGGTGAGCTTTGTGCCACAAGAGTGAGTCCGCTCGGTGCCTCAATCTGCGTTTTCGGTGCCTGGCTGGCTCACGACTTCGGAATGGACGTTCGCATGACATTGAGAATGGCCGCCTTGTCATCTTGATCGAGACGTTGCCAGAGATTCAGTAATTCGAGCAGTTCATCGGTCATTGGGATCCCCAATAGGTCTCCCGACGTGCTGTTATCGTCTGGATCTGCAATATGCTTACCGTCGTTACGGCAGGGTTAGATTTAAAATCCGGATTTGAACCCAGCGGCCTTCACTCACTCCTCACCGGGGACTAGGGCAAGCAACCATGGCGGTAGCCACAATGACGGAATTGAATGTGGGCCACTGGCGTCGTCGTCACCGGTTATCGACACGACAGCAATGATCTGACCATCTTCGTCGACGAT
Organism: uncultured Planctomycetaceae bacterium; assembly: GCA_937916515.1. Lineage (GTDB taxonomy): Bacteria > Planctomycetota > Planctomycetia > Planctomycetales > Planctomycetaceae > Fuerstiella. The sequence continues at coordinate 4,481 of CALFSX010000258.1, forward strand.
CGGACCGCCAGATGTTCCACCGATGATGTTCTCGTCAGCTTCCAACCAAGCCCATGGCATGTCGGAGTGTCTTGTCATTTTTCCACTGACCCATGTCCCCAAGTGTGTCCTGATTTCACACGAAGTAGATTCTTCAGGCTGTAATGGCTCCCGACGGATGTCGATCGGGACGACATCCTCAAAAAAGCTCAAAAGTTCCCGGTGACGCTCGCTGAGTTGTTGGTTATCGCATGGACCAACGACTGCCAAGTCGGAGCACGGGTCTATGGACACAGGGGAGCACCAAATGGACTCGCCTTCAGGTCGATCAATGTAATAGACGGGAGGAAATCCCTCTGCAATCGCTCCAGCCGTGTCAAACTCCAAGCAGTGTGCGGCAGTGAGAACGAAACCGTTGCCAATGTATACGCCCTGACCACCTTCACCTGGTTTCATACTTTTTGAACGCACAGTAACGGTGGCCAATTCAATTTTCTTGCGTGTCTTCTCGTCCATTTATTGTGCCCCAGATTCACGAATCCTTAATCGAACAATTTAAGATAAGCCGCACCCACCGTTCCCATACGAGAATTCATCAGAACCCTGTTCAGTCCATTGCCCATTCTGCCGAGTCCAGGGAATCCCCCGAATGAACTGAGCAAGTCAAAGTCAGGATTGCTTGACGAACATGTTCAGGCAAGTGGGGCCAACGGATGAAATGGTTGCTGAGTTCCTGATTGAACGCCGCCGGTCTGCCTACCATTTCTACCACTTTAAGCCCGATCTACCACTTGAAACCGCGAAAAAATGCGATAGTTTGCGTGGGTCTGCAAAAGCAGTTACTGAACCGTTTCAAACGGCTGTAGACGAGTGTCAGCGAATGTGCTGGGAGGAGATGAAGTATTGCAGTGACAAGTCCGCATAAGACTTTGGGCGAAAGCGACTGATTTATGAAGCTGCCTGTCACCACCTCCGACAAACCGCCACAAGGCATCAATCGCCGCCGTCTGATTCTGCGTCTGGCTTGCCTGCCTGTGTTCATCGCCCTGTTCATGTTCCTGCCAGCTGGCACCTGGGCATGGCCGAAAGGCTGGCTGTTCATCCTCATCCTGTTGGTCGTCATTTCAGCAGTATTCTTCATTCTTCATCGTGTGAATCCCGAAGTCATCGTCGCCAGAAGTCGCTTCCACGAAGGAACGAAAGGCTGGGACAAGATTCTGCTCAGCCTTTACTTTCCAGCGATGTTGGCTGTCATACTCGTGGCGGCTTTGGATGATGGCCGATTCCACTGGTTCCCGGTTTCGTGGTCGATTTGCATTGTCGGCTACGCTTTGCTGCTTGCCGGGATTGGAATCGTCACTTGGGCCGAAGCCGTGAACAAGTTCTTTGAAGTCACTGTGCGGATTCAAACGGATCGAGGGCATTCGGTGATCGACACCGGCCCCTATGCCATCGTTCGACATCCCGGTTATATCGGGGGGATTATCCATGCGATTGGCATGGCACTGTCGTTGGGTTCTTTGTGGGCATTGATTCCCGCGGGTGTTGCCTCAATCTTGTTGGTCGTGCGAACGCGGTGGGAGGACCAGACGTTGCAGGAAGAATTGAACGGGTACAAGGAGTACACTCAGAAAGTCCGGTACAAGTTGATTCCGGGCGTTTGGTAACGACGAAAGAGCGTGCAGCCGAATTCGAGCATCGTTTGGCTGATGAGGATTAGCTACCGGCGACGTTGGATAAGTGCGAGAAAGCAATCGGAAAGAATCAAGGATGAAAGACACGAAACGAAGATGGTTGATTGCAGTTCCCATTGTTATTTTGGTTGTCGTAATCGTCGGCCTTATCGTTCAATTTAGACCGGGCGTTGTTGTAACCATTGAAAATGCAGGGAACACACCACTCAGTTCGGTCGTAGTTCATGTTACTGGAGCTTCATACGAGTTAGGCGACATTGCTCCCGGTGATTCAGCGAACGTCAGGGTTAGACCAAAGAGTGATAGTAGTTTAGAAATTGAGTTCAAGGATGCTGACGGACAAGCTAAGCGATTAAATGCTGGCGGCTACTTTGAGTCGGGCTATCGTGGGACCATCCGAGTTTCGATCAAGGACGGTACAATCGATAAGTTCGAGGAAGATATCAAGCTGTGGTGATCGATAGCCCAATCGTAGAAGTTTAGGAGTACAGATGAAGGTCTGTTTTTCAATTATCGCAATGGTTCTTGTGGCAACCGCTACATCTGCTGACGAATCCACATTCGAATCTGTCCAAGAGGAGTTTCGGCAGAAGGCCGTTTCTCTTCTGACTGAAGAAGGCATCTCCGCACAGGAATTTCAAACAAAGATTTCCGAGATTGCGAAGGCCACTTTCGGTTCCCATGCTGTTCTGGTGAAAAAGGAAACCGCTAATCGCTTCAGAAGATTGCCGGTGTTTCCAGAATCGAGTCTAGCCGAGTTCGCTGAACACAAGTCATTGGACCAGTTTCCAAGTCCCCCGACCGACGATGGACTGCTTTGGATCATATTCGGATGGGAACCGGAGAAACTGGCGGACGTGGCGAAGAAAGCCATTCTCGCTCGCAAGCTCACCGCAGAACAATTCAGTCGCCGTGCGTTTGTTGCTGCCTGTTGCCCTGACAAGATTTATCGAATTGGTGAAGGAGAGTATCCCGATCTGGTTGTTGATTCACTTGGCGACCTTTTTGTAATCAAGGTCGAAATGACCGAGGCAGGTGTCTGCAAGCCGATCTCGGTCAGGTGGATGAAGAAGGATAAGTCGTGATTTCTCTTCAGAAAATCTTGATTCGAAGTTGGAATTGGCCTTTCTATGAATGAAGTCTCCTTGAGACCGGCACGGCCTTCTGACGCCGATTCGATTGCGAAAGTAATCTATGATGCGTTTAACGGGATAGCCGCCGAACACGGCCAGGTGTCCGACTTTGATTCTCCTCCAACTGACCGGACCCGCCAAAGGCTGAAGCACCTCGATCAGTTCAATGACTATTGCGTCGTTGCTGAAACCGAGAACCAAATAGTTGGCGTAAACTTCATTGACTGCCACGGTGACATCGGAGCCATTGGCGTTTTAGCTGTCCTGCCTTCTTTTCAAGGTCAAAGAATTGGCAAGAGGTTGATGGAATCGGCAATCGAACATGGACGAAACGCCGGATACAATTCCCAACGGCTGCTGCAAGCTGCCTACAACTCAAAGTCGATGGGACTCTATCTAAGTTTGGGAATGGTGGTTCGTGAGCACCTTCTAAATCTTAACGGGATCATTAACGGCAAGAGTAGTCCCGACATCAGGATTGAAAGAGGGAGAGAAAGTGACGTGAATGAATGTTCCGAGTTTTGCGAGAAACTCTATCGGGCAGACAGGAGCCGAGAGATCAATGATGCAGCGGCGGATGCCAGCTTGTTGGTCGCACGGAACGATGGAAAGATTGTCGGCCTTACCAATGGCATCGACTTTTCAGGGTTCTCGGTAGCATCAACAAATGATGTGCTCAAAAGCCTTATAGTTAACCAAACAACAATTGAACCACCCGGAATCTTGGTTCCTGCGACAAATCATTCTTTGATCAAATGGTGCCTCGACTCCGGGCTGGAAATCAACCAGTCTATGAATCTGATGACATTGGGCGAATACGAAGAACCTGTTGGTAGATGGCTTCCTTCGATTAACTTCTAGACGCCCAGTTAGCTGGGAAATGCCTAATTTGTTACGAAAACCGAGCAATTGCGGTCGTAACAAGTGACAGGTGTTTGAATTGGCTGTAGTAATAGCTTGCTTAAGAGGCATACGAATGAACCATATCAAAGAAATCGAAAATCGTTTAGCTCCGTTTAGATCCGCACTTCTTGAGCATCGAATCTACGGCGAAATCGACCGCATTGAGTCCCTTGGCGTATTCATGGAACACCATGTCTTTGCCGTGTGGGATTTCATGTCACTACTCAAGGTGCTGCAGCGTCGGCTCTGTTGCGTTGATGTGCCTTGGTTGCCCCCCGAAGATTTAGAGGGTAGTCGTTTCATCAATGATATCGTTCTTGCGGAAGAGTCTGATGAAGATGGACGAGGTGGATTCGCCAGTCACTTTGAACTTTATCACCGCTCAATGAATCAATGCGGGGCCAACACCGCTGCGATTGATGAATTCCTAAACGAGCTTCGCCGGGGTGTCGATGTTTCGACGGCATTGGCGTCAACAGCAGTGCCCGAAGCCGCTCGTCGATTTGTCCAATCAACATTTCAAGTCATTGAGAACGGCGAACTGTGTGAAGTTGCATCAGCCTTTACGTTTGGCCGGGAAGATTTGCTGCCCGGCGTATTTCAACAGATCGTGGACAATTTGAACACGGAGTCTGGAGGCAGGCTGGAGCAATTCAAGTATTACCTCGAACGGCACATCGAATTGGATGGCGACGATCATGGCCCGATGGCGATCCGCCTGCTCAAATCACTCTGTGGAGACGACGAGGCACGTTGGGGAAAAGCGGAGAAAGCAGCAGTTGATTGTTTAATTGCCCGGAGAGAGCTTTGGGATGGAATCTATGAGACAATTAACAATAGCAATGTGGAAGTGAAAAATGGCCCACAAGAAATCCAACCTTCCTGAGAAAACTTGCATGGCGTGCGGACGACCATTCAAGTGGCGGAATAAATGGAAGAAGTGCTGGGAGCAGGTGAATTATTGCAGCGATAAATGCCGCAAAAGCCGTGCGGCATAGGTAACCGATTTATGAAGCTGCCTGTCACCATTATCGGCTCTCTGCTTCTGCTGGCTGTCGCCGCCTTCTGCGTGTTCGGATTCTTGGCGACGTTTGAGCCGACAGACAACACGACTCAGTTCATTGCATTTCGCATCGGCTACGCCATCGTCGGAGTCTGCTGTCTGCTGGGCATTGGATTCCTGATTTCCAAGACTCTTCGAAAGTAGTTCTTGCGATCACTCTTTGGTTTTTGATTCGATCAACCGCTTGAACACATCCCGTGGATAACCATACTTCCGCCAATCGGCATCTGTCAGTGCCGACATTGGTGTCTTATTTAAGTGATATCCGATTTCGCTCGGTGCCATGCCATCGGCCAAGAGCAACTTCGCACCATGTATATGATCGTTCATTGACCCAGTAACCGAACGATTCAACGCTTTGGCAAAATGAACAGTTCCACTCGATGCAGCGATGAACTTTCGATACAAGAATTGCTGGCCATCGTCCGCTGTGAAATCCCGGATCGTCTCCAGTGCCCGCTCGATGAACTTGCCATCGTCAGTGATCCCTTTTCCATACATCACGCACGAGTAAAGCGAAGCAGTGTTGGTCAAAATAATGTACTGGACTCGATCAGCCGTGAACAAATGAGCCGACCAGTCGGCATAGGGATTGTCGTCCAGCGGCATCTCGTCAAGCTGGCCCGCCTTGATCTTCTTATTTAATTTTTGAGAGAGACGGAAGATCATCGGCCCCAATTGCTCCACGTAATCGACAATTGCAGCACCGTAGCAATCGAGACCCAAACAAAATACGGCACCTGAGCCACGGCCACCCACTTATAGTGCTTCCAGATCACCACCGTCATCCAGATGATCGTCGCCCAAACGATTACGATATCCACCGCTGCCAACGGCAAGTTTCGCATGCCAAATTGGATGGGTGTGAAGACTAAATTTGCCACAAGGTTTATGGCAAACGGCAATGCGACGGGCCACGGGATCTTCTTGCGGATCGCTTGAACAAACACGAACCCGAACGTCACCATAATAATCGGGTAAATAATCTGCCAAATGAAGCCAATCGTGGAAGGTTCCGGCGTCCAGCTTGGCTTTTCAAGCGAGTTGTACCATTCCATGAACGTCATTCAATTAGTTACTCAATTATGTTCGCTCGCGTGAACAACCAGCGGGTGCCATTTGTCTTTGCGACTGATTGCAAGTCAAAGCTTAACAAATTAACAAACTGTGCACCAATCGCTTCGGCATCAACATTCATTAACCGTTCTCGCCAGCGTCATGATCGCCTGCGGATATGCTGCGGCTGCTGCGGCCAACGAGTAAGAAGGTAAGCAACTTCAAGCTCGGGAGGTGCCTGCTGATTGGAATTCTGTTTTGGCTGTCTTTAATTCACGCCAAGATCAGCGTTTGTTCAAAGAGTTCACAGAAGAGATGGAAGCGATACTTGAACGCAAGGACCTTGAGTGCGGCGAATCGTTCGACTGGTCCTTCAACGATGCCCACGGAAAGTCCGCTTGGGAAACCTTCGATGAATTCAAAGACCTTATGACCACTTGTGGCAATCGAACCATCTGGCTTGGTACGGTGGAATCTGAAGACGATTCACCGACGTTTTACGCTTTCATGGGCTCAGAATCCGAGGTACTAGAACGAATAAACATGCTACCTGACAAAGGGTAAAACGTTTGTCCGCCTGAAAAGAGACGACTGAATAACAATGTCCCCCTTCGACGACCTCATCAACTACGAACTCTGCTTCCCGGGAGCCGTTACGGGCTCCACGGAAGTCGAGTGTCCACACTGCGGCGAGTTATTGACTGTGCCAGTCGATGACCCCATGGGCCAAGACACATTTCAGTGCTGCGAGTGTGGCGGGACGTTTGATGTGGACTGGGGTGATGGCACGGTGAGCTTTGTGCCGCAGCACCGGGTTGTCACTCCACTCGAATTTCAGCCGACACTTCCACCGACCGAACCAACGTCATGATCGCCTGACGGATGTGTTCCGTCTAATAAAGACAAGCTACTGGAAGCCACAGCCTTAAGTTGACACAACCATTTGGTGACTGTCAACCAAACGATTCTTTAGCCAACAACCTTGATATTGATGTCTTCAATCTTTGCCTTTGGTGCGTTCGTCGAGACCGATTTGATCCCCTTCTTCATGCCGGTCGTACCGGAGTAGCCTTCGCTTTGACCGATCACCTTTTGGTTCTTCGCCTTCAAGACAAAGTAATGCTCACCAGCCTTGTTTGTCTTCTGTTCGTACTGATCCAAAGCAGCAGCGTTTGATTGCACAGATGCAATCCCCTTTTTCGCAGTGGCTTTTGAAGCGTACATCTGACTGGTCAGAATAACCTCTCCATTAGAAGCCAACAGATTGAAGAAATGTTTTCCGTTTTTCGCCTTCTTGATCTGGAACTTCGATGACATGGTGTTTCCTTTCGATTGAGGTCCTGTGATTTCCGGCAACAACCCTGTCGATTCTAATCTCTGATGATCTGAGGGCGAGTGTGCGGAATATTCAGTCTTCAACTTTGTGTTATGATATCCTCGGAAAACGTAATGCCTGACAAGCCGGGCCAAATCGGCAAGGTGTTCGCGGTGTCCCAGAAACACCTCTACACCACCAGATGACTTAAGGATTCCGTATGACTCGGTGCAACTGTCCCGCATACGTACACACAAAAAGTGATCCGGTGTCGGACCAGCTGCGTTACCGACATTGGGATTTATGTTGGTCTTATTGACTCCCTCTCAACCGATAACGACGAGTTCCTGTGATGCACTATGACATTATCGGCGACATTCACGGTCACGCAGAAGAACTGCGACAGCTTCTCAACAAACTGGACTACCAGCGGAGTGGCCACGGATATCGTCATGCAGAACGGCAGGCCGTCTTCGTGGGGGACTTCATTGACCGCGGACCGGCGAATGCGGAAGCCGTTCAGATTGCGAGGGCGACGGTTGAGGACGGCAACGGGCACGCAGTGATGGGAAATCACGAGTTCAACGCCATCGCGTTTCACACACAACGTCCTGACTGTCGTGAATTCTTCCGCTGTCATACCGAGAAGAATCAGCGACAACACCAAGCGACGCTGGATCAGCTTTCCAGTATCGAATTGCGTGAGGCGACTAAATGGTTCAAGACACTGCCGGTTGCGATCGAACTGGACGGAATTCGGGTTGTTCATGCGGCCTGGCAGCCGACTGATATCCAAACCATCGAAACTGCCCTCGATAAGCTGGGCCGGTTTACCGTGGACTTTCTCACGTTCGCGTGCCAACAGGACAGTCCGCTGTTCCGGGCGATCGAGAACGTGGTGAAAGGACCTGAGATCGAACTGCCAGAAGGCAAGAGTTTCGTGGACAAGGATGGGCATGAGAGATTCAACACGCGAGTCCGGTGGTATGCGAACCCGGCTGAATTAACACTGCAATCGTATTCCATCGGTGCTGGTGACGTACTGCCAGACGAGCCGGTTTCCCCGAGGAGCAGTGCTGGAATTGCCAGTTACCCTGCTTCAGAACGGCCAGTATTCTTCGGCCACTACTGGTTGCAAGGCCCCCCGATGCCGTTCGCACCGAACGTCGCCTGCGTTGACTACAGTGTGGCGAAGCAGGGAAAACTGTGTGCTTACCAGTGGAACGCTGGTGACACCGTCCTCAATCCCGCTCAATACGTGTGGGTGGATGCACTGAATTGAAGGAGCCATTGAACGGCGACCATGGTTTAGAATTTACGGTCTATTCAGGATGCTGTTCGTCAAAGGAATCGCTGATGTACTTCAAGAAGATCTGAACCAGGACGCTGTGCTTGTGTTCAGCCGCGTCCTGGTTGTTGCGGAGCTTATCCGCCGCCAGCCACAACTTGGCTTTAAAGCCAAGGTTTGCGTTGTCTCTGTGTCGAAGCGAGGCGGTCCCAGACAACGCCGACAAAACAGTTCCTGTGCTGGGTGTGTCGGGTGTGCAGAGGCCCTGAGGGATAAGAGATTCAGCTCATCCGCTTCGGTGTTACGCCCTCGGGATAGGCCCCGAAAACCTATCTTGTTAAATTAGGCGAGTTTCTCGGGCTGAAATTGTCCCGCACTTTAAAAGTGAAGTCGTGAGCAGATCTAGAAATTCTAAAGGGAAGAAGAAGGGTGGTTGCCTGAAGGGATGTCTGTCGATTTTGTGTTGGGGTTCCTAGCCAGTTTCGCGTTTATGGTAATGAATTGGAGAACGGATGGAGGTCGGGGACCTGTGTTCAGTCCGCCGGTATCAACTTCGGCCACACGACCGGTTCTTAAAGATATTGAGATTTACGACACGGAGTTGACTCGATATCGACCACCGGGAGAAACGATGAACTTCAAGAAGGTCGTGTTCAAGGTACACAACAAAGGGAAGTTTCCAGTGCGGGAGATTGCTGCCGACCTCTCTGCATTCGATAAGGATGGTCGGCTGATCTGGACTCTGGATCACTGGATTATCCATTCAGTTCCGAATGATGAACCCGGGATTCAGCCTGGCGGGCGGATCACACTGAGAGGAATCGAAATCGACCTCCATCCCTCTGATGGGATTCCGGTTACCGTCGAGGCGGCAATCATGCGGGTAAGTGACGATGGTGAAGAGCCGATTTCGTTGTGATTAACCTCTCAAATCCGAGCAACGCCCACGCGATCTTGCCCTCATCACCAACACCACGCCAAGCATCCGTTTGTTTCTAACTGGTCCAGCACCTCTTCCGTGTCGCTTCCAGTCGGCAGGACATGCAATCTCTTCGACCCCGTTGAACATGCTTAAACAGCAATATGATGCCAGCCAGGACATCTAATCGTCGGCAAGTGACGCATTCACGGCGGCTTTCAATGCCTCCATTGAATCTCGTGCGAATTGCTTCTGGATGCAGCGAACATAAGGATAACCCAATCGTGCAAGAAACTGATTGGGTCGGGAGAAGGCAAAGATGTCGTACCAGACAGAATTATCCTCACGCCACTGAACTTGAAATCTTTCCTCTCCCGATTCCGCATGTTCCGGCAGTGTTCCGTAGGCGAAAGAGAATCTGCGAATCGGTTTCGATTCATCAACGACATACACCACTCGACAAACATTCAAAACCCAGAGTCCCAATGCACGTGCCAATACGCCGACTGTTTGGCCTGTGGCAACAACTTCATCAGGTCGATGAATTTCGATCCAGTTGAATCGGTAATGCTGCCATTCGGATAACGCTCGTTTGGCAGCCTCAAAAACCAGTTGGCCTGTCCCAAGATGGATACGGTTGTGGTCAACCACAAAGCCCGGTGGGGATTCGCCATGCCGTGTTGCCTCGACCAAAGGATACGTGAACTCGAGCCGAGATTGCGACTCGATGAGTGCCTTGATCTGATCATCACTTGGCTTCTTGATGAGGTACATCCGTTTTCAATCATCCCTGCCAACATTGCCATCGAACATTTCAAAGACCGTTTTGACATGCCCCGACAAGATCTTCGCCAACATCGGATCGTCCGCAGAAAGCGGTGTGTCGGAGTCAAGTTCTCCATGGCGAGCGGCCAGTACGATTGCTGCCAAAACGTGTTCTACGTCAACCGGAAGATTCGTTGGTTCTTCAAGCTTGAGGGCCAGATCGAACAAGACATCTGACACTGACGGATCGACTGTCGCCTGCCCTGATGACGTGACAGAAATGCCCGGAACGATTTGATTGGCACTATTGCTGTTCACGGGCATCTCGATTGAGTTGGTTGAACGACGGCTAGATGTGGGAGATGGTTGCTGAGTTTGTTTCACTCCTCATTTTCTCGATTTCCCGTTGGAATAAAGTCGCCGTTACGCCCCATGAGTGTATGTAGAGCTGCGGTTATTTCGGTTACCGATTCATTGTGAGTCGCCGCCACATTCACGTTTTCACCAGGATCTGTGGCGTAGTCATACAGCATCTGAGAAGTTCGTTTTCCATTCTTGTTAGTGTATTCAGTGAAGCGAAAATCATCAGTTCGGATCGTGTCACCGTTTTGAAAGCGACCGACCGCTGCCGACTTCCATACGGCGTTTCGATCCTTCATCAGCGTGACGAGGCTGTCGCCCTGCAAGTGTTTGGGCAACGGCAGCCCCGTTAGTTCGCAGAGCGTCGGATACAAATCAATGGACTCTACAAGCTTCGATCTTCTTTGCCCGCCGTCGATGCCCGGAGCCCTCACAATTAACGGGATCTGCATTGAAGTTTCGTAACACGAATGCTTACACCACAGCGTGTGTTCGCCGAGGTTCCAGCCGTGGTCGCCCCACAACACGACAACAGTGTTTTCGGACAGTTCCAGACGGTCGAGTTCGCTGAGCAGTTTGCCAATCAGGGCATCCGTGTAACTGACGCAAGCGTAATAGCCGTGGATAAGGTTGCGTGCGGCTTCATTTGAAACCGGTCCCTTCGGTGGAATCCCGGCGTAGGAACGCAACTCGCCCGAGGTGTGAATCGATTCCTTCGGAGCATCCTTGGGTACGTGGTAGCTGTCAGGGAGCCGTATGTTCTCGTGACTGTATAAGTCCCAGTATTTTTTGGGAGCAATGAAGGGAAGATGCGGCTTAAGAAAACCAACGGCCAACAAGAATGGCTCGTCCTTTTCCTTCAGTCTCTTGAGATCAATGATGGCACGTTCAGCAATCACACCATCAGCGTATGCGTCGTCTGCCACGTCCGCCGATTCCCATGCTGGACCACGCTTGCGGCTTCCCAGCTTCTGACGCTTCTCGTGCAGTTCATTATTTTCCGGTCGGCGATACCACGGGATTCCACTCGGTCTCCATACTGGTTCCGACCAACCTTCCGCATTGTCTCTGGCGTTGTGGAATACTTTTCCGAGTGAGGCCGTATTGTAGCCGTTCTTTTTGAAATGGGTGTTCAAGGTCGTGATGCCCGGAGCGTCCTTCTCTGCAATCGTCAAATAGCTGACGAATCGTTGTCGTGCAGGCCGAATGCCGGTCATCAGACTGGCTCGTGATGCTCCGCACGTCGGCACCATGCAATAAGCTCGCTCGAACAGCACGCCGGTTGTGGCCAGCCGGTCGATGTTTGGCGAATGAATGTGCTGCTTGCCGTAACATCCGAGTTCGGGACGCAGATCATCGACAGCGATGAACAGCACATTCTGGCGATCAGCGGCACTTGTCAAGTTCATCGCCGCCAGGATCGCAAACACGACAAACATCATTCGGGTCATTTTCATCTGTCTTTCCGTTGTTCCCTGGTTTCAGCTTGACTCGCTTTGCCTTCAGCGGCCGTTGACCGCTCACTCGACATCCTGCGTCGATCGTGCTTGAATGATAACTAAAGAAGCGACACCCGCCATGTGTCTATTGTGATCAACAGCTCATGGGATCAACGTTACTGGTAATTGCTGGAGGCAATCAATGAAGACATGGCATCCTGAGCGAATCCTGCTTGCTGGCTCGATGATTCTGTTGCTCAATCAACCGGCTTCGTCGCAAACCGTCACGGCAAACACCCGTGGCGAGATTGTGAAAGCCGTCGAACAGGCACAGCCGGGCACGACGATCCTGATTGCACCGGGCACGTACGAGGGGGGCCTTCATTTCAACGGACTTCAGGGCGAAGAAGGCAAGCCGATCATTCTGGCGGCACTGGATAGGAAAAACCCGCCTGCCTTCAAAGGACGCAACTCTTGCTTTCACCTCACTGATCCGGCTTTTGTCGAATTGCACGACCTTATCCTCACAGATGCGGTTGGCAACGGCCTCAACATCGACGATGGCGGGACATACGACAGTCCCGCACATCATATCGTTTTGCGTGGTCTGACGATCCGGGACGTTGGCCCCGACGGCAATCACGACGGAATCAAACTGTCTGGATTGGACGACTTCCGTGTGGAAAACTGCACCATCGAACGCTGGGGGAGTAGCGGATCGGGAATTGACATGGTTGGATGTCATGATGGGAAAGTCTCCGGCTGCACGTTCCGCCATCGCGGTGACACTGACGGGAGTGGCGTGCAGACCAAGGGCGGCAGCAAAGACATAGTTATCCAGCGATGCCGCTTCGAGAACGCTGGTGGTCGAAGCATCAACATTGGAGGCAGTACCGGACTTGCGTACTTCCGTCCGAAGGTCGATGGCTACGAGGCCAGGAATATCACGGTTGAAGACTGCACGTTTGTCGGCTCTTCAGCCCCGATCTGTTTCGTCGGTGTCGATGGTGCTACCGTCAAGTACAATGTGTTCTACCGGCCGGAGCGGTACGCTGTGCGGATACTGCAAGAGTCACGAGGTAGCCAGTTCATTCCGTGTCGAAACGGAGTCTTCAGCAACAATGTGATTGCGTTTCGTTCAGACGAGATCCGAGGAGCATCCAATGTCGGTAGTGGAACCAACTCCGATAGTTTTGAGTTCATCAGCAATCATTGGTTCTGCATCGACCAGCCAGAAAGAAGTAACCGGCTATCGTTGTCAGTGAAAGAGACGGGTGGGATATACGGAGTCGATCCGAAGTTCGTAGATGCGGCCAAGGGCGATTTGCGATTGCAAGAGACAAGTCTGGTTCGAGACGCTGGTGTACGTCCCAGATGAAAGCGGCGAACGAGTCATCCTGGATGCGAGAGGTGAGCGAACCGTGCGAACATTAGATGAAGGTCGTTCATTGGGCTCAGGTTCTAAACGCCATCGAATTCACGGAACCTACAGCTCATACCTGAACGCCTGTGCACGTATCAATCTGCTACCGTGGACGTGAGCAACACCCTGAGCAATGGGTAATTTGCTCGCCGCAGCCAGCAAGTCTGAACACTCAGCAATCAGTGTCCGAATCTGCTGCCATTGTGCACCGCTTCTAAGCCGTCGGCACTCCACGCTCGAGGGGCAATCATGAACAGTTTTGCCGTCAACGCTGCAGATTCGCTTATTCCGAATGACCCGTTCCATCGCTAAACAAGACACCCTCGTTCTGCTAACACTGAAAGAGAACCCTAGTTTCCCAATCTGCCCGATCAGAAGCGTCGATAACTCTGACTGTTGCCGACCCACAACACCCCGCCCGGCTGATTTCCCACCTGCTTCACAAGGAATTTCCCCATGAATATCTTGCTCCCCCTGATCATTGTTAGTGCTGGATTCTTCAACAACGCTGAAACTCCAGAATTGGTGCCGACCACAGATTCGATTGTTGTCGAACCCGAAGCTGCTGTCGAAGTCAATGAACCAGAAGCTGTGGAATCAGAAGCTGTGGAACTGGAAGTTATAGAGCCGGAAGTTGCCGTTTCAGAAGTTGCTCAGCCAGAAGTTGCTGAACCAGTCGCTGTAGCACTTGATGCAGAAGAGCCAGAAGCTGTCGAATCTGAAGTTGCTCAGCCAGCAGCTGTAGCACTGGATGCAGACGAGTCAGAAGTCGTAGAACTGGAAGCTGTAGAGCCGGAAGTTGCCGTTTCAGAAGTTGCTGAGCCAGAGGTTGTAGAACCAGCAGTGGTTGCAGAAGAGTTAGAAGTTGTCAAATCTGAAGCTGTCCAGCCGGAAACCATCGTTTCAGAGTTTGCCGAACCCGAAGTTGCTGAATTGGAAGTTGTAGAACCAGCAGTTGACCAGTCAGAAGTTGTCGAATCTGAAGCTGTTGTTTCACAATCTGACGCGTCTAACCATGAGGGAATCGGGGATGTCGACGAGGCGTGGTCTCACCTTTCTCCAAGCACTCGAGCGGCCATTCTGATGCTCGTTGAAGCAGACCAGATGACACGTATTGAGTAGTCAATCCTGCCAAGTCCGTTTTTGTCTGCGGTAAGTGCGGAAGAACGTCACGTGTGGCGGATGTGGCTGTGGGGAAGAGCCACATCCGCTGTGCTCTCGGGGAATGCCCAACTGCGGTGGATTTGTCACCTGTAGAAGCGAGCACCGCAGGGCGTCTTAAAATCCGGATTTGAAGATACACATTGTCTGTCTCGAATTTTAAATGCTGATTTCGAGGTGGCCTGACGGATGTGATGCGGCAGTTGGGGCCAGCGTGGCAGGCGAAAACCCAGAACAAGATCGGTTTGTGCCACGTGGTATCCATGAGCGTCGCCCATCACGACTTCATCGACGTGTCGGACTTTCCCGATAGCTGGCATGACCTGACACTGATCGTTGAAGTTGAAGCAAAGGCCAAGGAGTTCGCAGTTTTGGTGCGGCTGACTGCTGCACCACTTTTGCAAAGTTCACATCGGTGGTCTGCAGCAGGTGGGGAACTACTTGATTCCATATTGGCTTCCGAGCCAGACGATTGCTTGGTTCAGAATTTCTTGTGGAGCTTGAGTGTAGTGCCGCTCCTCCATCGTTGCGGGGGCGTGACCAAGGAACAACCCCTCTAAGCCACGAAAGTCGTTGTTCGACTTCAGGAGACTCGCGGAAGTTTTGCGAAGGTATTTTAACGGCTTGTCGATTTTTACCCTGCGTTTGAGGCGACTGTAAGCACTGGCGATGTTGTCGGTCTTGGATAGCTTTCCGTCACTGCTGGTGACTTCAAATTTTAGTGGCCCGCCATCTTTGTTGACGAGCACGGTTCGTGAGCCAACAGACCGCTCTTCCTTGAGTAGACGCAATGTTTCATCCCAAAGTTGGTAGGTGACTGTTGGCACTC
This sequence comes from uncultured Planctomycetaceae bacterium, assembly GCA_937916515.1. Classification (GTDB taxonomy): domain Bacteria; phylum Planctomycetota; class Planctomycetia; order Planctomycetales; family Planctomycetaceae; genus Fuerstiella. Next base: position 19,808 of record CALFSX010000258.1, read on the forward strand.
GCTTGTGCTGCGTAGTTTTTGACCGCTTACGAGTGATTGTGCCCGCATTTATATCGAATTCGGTGTGTAACAGGTCACTGATGTCCTTTTGCATTGAGCCGGTATTCAGCATCAATAACAGATACAGTTTCGTTCTTTCTGTTGCCTCCTCCAGCAATTTTTTCACTTCATCAATTGTGAAAACTTCCGGAGCGGTCAGTTTTTTTGCTATCTGAAGATCATTGCTTCCCGGACCTAAAACTCGGGGAAGTTCTTCGATTGCTTCGTTTCGCCACAGCCACCGCACAAATGACTTCACGTTGCTTATTCGATCCCGGGCGTAATCCGCTGACAGTTTTCCGCTTGAAACAGCATTTAGAAGCTCGGAGTGATAGTCGGTCAGTGTCTTGCTGGTAATAGAGACCACAGAGAAATCCGCCCCAAGCCAATCTCGAAAGTGGCAGGAATGGATGCGGATCGGTTCATACCGACCCGCCGTGAGCTTTCCAGCCATGACCTTGGCGTGCTTTGTTGTAAGGAACGAACTGATATTCGCCTCCAAGGAATCTGGGGCGTTTCGCTGCTTCATGCCTTGGAGATCAAGGCGGTCTTTCCAGATTTCGCGTTCAATCCGATTGGACGTGCCGTCCATAGAAGACATATCCAACTTCGACGGGTCGATCACTAAGGCGTTCGGCTGTTCTGAGGGAGTGTGCTGCGGAATCCTTGCCGCTACCGCCGCAAGGATCTGTTTGGGGATGCCCAACCGTTCCATAAACGAATCTGCTGGAGACAATGGACTTGGCTTAGAGCGGTTGGCCCGCTTTTCGAGTTCCCGGATTTTCTGTCGAGATTGGGATGCAAGTTCCCCGTTCCCATTTTCAACAGCCCACGCCAGGGCGAGTCTCCATTCCTTGAGTGCCGCCAAGTAGTCAGCGTGATGCGGTTTCGGCTTCAGAGCCTGTTCTGCATCTACTTGCTTCTTGAACTCCTCGAATGCTTCAGCGGCTAACTGATACGCCTCCTGATCCGATTTGCCTCGACCGCCAGGAGCTTGGAAGACACGATTTTTATATTTCTTTCGCCATCGCCCGCTGCGATTGCCAGTTCCGTCCTGCCATGTCATTTCTCGTTTGCGTGGCATGAAATTCCACTGTGTTAGTTTCCCAGTAATCCGGTGATACCCTCGGTGATACCTTCGGTGATACCTTTTTTACGCAATCGGGAGCACGAAAGGTATCACGGTGTCATGAAAACACTGGTAAAATGCCGATTTTTGGGTATGCCGCTGCGTTTGGGACGCAGAAGTCGCATGTTCGAATCATGTCGCCCCGACTAAGACAAAAAAACCGCTGGTGGATCTGTTTCAGAACCACCAGCGGTTTTTTCGTGCGCCCTGTTTTGTGCTGACTCAAGCCAGGGCTTTGTCCATCATTCTTTCGAGAAGTCCCTTGTTGTGGCGGCCATTGCGTTCAGGCGGTCGCCTGATGGCGACGCACCGAGTTCCTGTCAGGAAATTTCCCGAATCGGTTCCCCGGTTAGTTTCGTTACAGTTCAGGCGATCTGGAATTCTGAAACGCAGAACGGCCACAAATGGAAATCCACTCGTGGCCGTTCGGGCTTCTTCCTTGATTATTCAGGCTTCATTCTGGATCTACTGTGGCAGAATGTTCGCCAAAGTTATCTAAAATTCACCGATAACGTTTCCGTCAGCTCTTTCGCCGAGATTGCGGAAGACGTTGTAGTCGATGTTTTGGCTGATGAAATGTGTTGATCCATCGCACAGCAAAAACTGTACGCCACCGACGTGCTGGCTGCTGAAGTGTACGATGTGATTTGTCGTGTTTGGAGTTCGCTGCATGGCAGGCATGCCCATCATGGGAGCCTGTCCGACATGGCCAAGAATCATGGACGCCGGGCCTTCTGTCATCATTGGCATGGATGACATTCCGGCCGGTCGAGTAAAACCGGGGATCGCTGCGTACCACGTGCTGTTGGCGGCAATGGGTGTCGCAGGAGAATTGAATTTGTGTTCATGCATGCGTTCTCCCACGCAGATCGTGGACGATGTTCCGTCTGTGATATCGCGAAATCGTGTCTTACTGTTGCGATAGAAGATTCCCGTGCCCTGCCCCGGATTCATGGTGACGTTGGCATAGCCCGCGATGCCCGGATAGTTGGATGACGGCAACGTCAATTGTGTTCCGCTGCCATCCGTGACATTAAACGTTTGAGGAGCAGGGTCGGTTGGGCATAGAAACGCGTTTAACGTGATGGCTTGAATAATGGCAAGGTTCGTAGCCGCCGCAGCGTTCAGGTTTGTGTCGATGAGGTTTACGACATTTGACTGATCAATTTGTGGCAGAATGGCAACTGACCATGCATATCCCGGCCCGGTTTCTGCAGCCGCCATGGCGGTCGCGGCAATGTTGCGAGACGTATATCCCGGTGGGAAGGTGCCGAAAATGTCGTGATAGTTGTGCAGTGCCAGCCCGATCTGTTTCAGGTTGTTTTTGCACTGCGTTCTGCGAGCCGCTTCGCGGGCCTGTTGCACGGCGGGCAGAAGTAGTGCGATCAGAATTGCGATGATGGCAATCACCACCAATAATTCGATAAGCGTAAATCCGGGTTTGCAGTTGCTTCGATTTGAGTTGTTTTTCATGACGTTGCTTTGAATGATTTTCGTTGCGCAATGAGGCCGTTCGAAGTGACTTCGGCGGCTGCTGCATCGCGGAGAAATATGGATAAGTTGCTATTGGAATTCAGACTGCTGTAAACCCGGCTGCAGCGAGTGAATCACTGCCTGGGAATCTAAGTCGAAGTTGTGTGAATGCTGATTAGCGTGACTGTTGGTGATCCGCATTTTACTGGCAAAGCTGCGGCTCGAGGTCACGCGCTCACAACACAGAATAAACTGCTTTGTGGAGAGCGAGTTGAAACTGAGCATGAGCGCGCGAACACGAGTCGCACTCTTCCGTGCTGGGCGGCTGTTCACTCTGCGCTAATGTTGGTTCAGGTGCTGTTTGATGAACGAATCATCAAACGAAGCTACGCTGATAGTTGGCCTGCAACGCCGATAATCGGCGGAGGCTCTGGTGGCAGACGTTCGCATTTGGGCAGTAAATCGTCAGCGACATTTGTGGACTGCACGATGGCTGCGGAGCATTCTTCAAGCTCAACTGAATTAGACAGCATGGTGAGTGACAAAATCTGCCACAATGAACTAAGTCCTCGACATTCCAAAACGGCGATACCGCAAAAATGGGAGGCGGCTTCTGAAGAGACTTCGGGGCTAGTTTTGCTGTCGGCGTTTGCTGATGGTGAGCGCGGCTTCGTAGCTTTTGCGGCCCGCATTGCGACTTTGCTGGATTGTTCGGTGGAGCAGTTCGTTGCCTTTGCTGCTGCCTTAACTGAAGGCTCAGATTCCAAACAGTTGGGGCAATTTATCGCCGTGTGGCAGTTTTCTTTAGCTTCGCGGTTTGCAGCCGCCACCACAAATTCGGGCAGTTCCACGTTGTTGGCCTTCGCCCATGCAACTTTTTGTTGATTGGTGAAACAGCAACACTGTTTCCAGCACTGGTCTGCAGAAGCACAGCCACATGGGCGGTTCATGCATGGGTAAGGCGTGGAGCGATCTTTTTCGACCGATGTGACCTGCGGAACTGGCACAAACATGGCGCAGCAACCCAACAGCAGCACGAACGCAATTGCGTTCCGCCACGTAAGGTTTGTTAAGGCTGACAGCCTTTTTGCCACGAAACATCCGCCTTTTCGCTAAACGTCTCGCTCTCCACACCCGCATGCTAAGCGCGGTGGGCAAGTTGAGTCCTCGTTGTTTGAGCTGCGAAGCTTGATTTCTCAAAAATAGAATGCGGATGAGTCACGCGTCAGCCTGACTGTTCAGCTTCTTTGAAGGGGCTTCGGTCTGGTGGTTCAGCATGTGTAACAGTTTTTAGAAGCTGTTGCACAACAAATTTCAGCAGCGGAATACGATGCCGCACCCAAACATAGGTTGCTTCCGGGCGGCATCCAAGGCGAGACTTGGCGTCCAGAGCTGTTCGGCCAAATGATACTCGTTGGCAGTTCCATACGATGGCCTGTTCAATAACGGCGAATAGAAGACGGTGATAAAGCGGAAGCGTTTCGTTAATTTTATAGTCGAGTCCCAGGTAGTAACCGATAGCTGTTTTGCCATCTTTGATGACGGTGACAAATCCGATCAGTGTCTGATTCTGGCGGATGCCAATGGTCACGAAATCGTCAGCCAGCGCTGTGGAGATGCGCGGCAAGGTGGATTCCTGCAGTGCAAACATGCGTACATCGGCTCGCTTAGAAACGGCTTTATACAGTTCGTGGATTCTGGCGGATTCCGTTTCGATATCCGAAATGACTTCAACGGTTATTTCTTCAGTATTGAATGGCTTCAGCACTTTTTTTGCGGCAGCTCGATAGCGGCTTGTCAGGCTGGCCGTGTAGTGATCGAACGTTGTCCAGTTGTCGCCGATTGTCAGTACCATGTTTGGCTCTGTTTTCAGTTGACGATATCGGAAAGGTGCCAGTGCTTCAGCGTGCTGATGATCCGGTTCGAAAAGGTCTTTGACGATGACGTAGTCCGTCTGTCCGGTAAGCCGGTCTGCTCGACGAATGCGGTACAGGCAATCGGCGACGCCAGGCCACAAGCGGGCCGCATCTTCGCCTTCAGCAAAGGCGACTCCATGAGGCCCCCACGAATGCACGTTGCCGCACATCATGACTCGACGTTTTAGCATGGCCAGAGACTTGCGTCGGAGGCCTTCCGGTAGCTTGAGTTTTCGATCGGTACTATCGCTTGTGAGTTTGTCGCCGCTGACTTCAAACGTCTGAGTGGCAACGGCTGCGACAGGGCGCCCAAATTCGTAGATGATCGCAAATCGCCGCAGGATCTGTTCTGTCGCTTCAAACTGCAGAGCTGAAAGATAGCGGCGGCTGAGTAGCACTGACGCGTTTGCGGTCAGGCTGTCCCAGTCTGCCGCATTAAGAAATTCGATTCGGTCTGCGATTGCGAATTGAAATTCTGAAGGTCGAGCGGTGATGCGCTGATTTTTCTTAAGCGGCATGTGGATTTTAATCCTGAGTCCAGATGAGTCGTGCTGTTCAGCAGTATGCCCCAGGTTTGAAGCAGATTCACCTGTGAATTGGAAAGTCGCTTCGATGTTAAATTGGCAGGCTGAGTTTCGGCTGTTTTCCTTTGAAGCCGGGTTCTGCCTTTTGCAGTTGATGTCGGTCTGGCTGCAGTCAATGGTTGTTGTGTTGCACGTATGCGTTCGCGGCGGCTATCGCAAGATTACAGCGAAATATCACGGCTTCTGTAGGTGATTCGGCTGTGTAAAGTTCTGAGCTTCCGTACATGACGCCATTTGATCGGGCGACAATCGAGCCATAGCCTGGTTAATTGTGATCAATGCTGGTAGAACATTGGGTTCGGTTGGTTGGTTTTCTATTTGTCACGTTTCGTTTACAGGGATCACAATGCTTCGAGTATTTTTCCTCGTTTCTACAGCTGCGTTCGTATGCACGTTATTTGTTTTGCGAATGCCCGGTGCCGTTGCCGACGATCAGCTGAAGTTTGTTCTGCCGGAGACTGACGATGGACTACCGGGAGCCGGTCCAATTCGGCGATACGATTGGTTCCGTCAACTTTGGAAAACTCGTCGCGCGGATTTTGCAAAGAAGGCGCCGGCGGAATCAGGGGCTGTTGTGTTTCTTGGCGATTCAATTACTCAGGGCTGGGGATCGCGTTTGCAATCCAGCTTTCCTGGAATGAAAGTCGCCAACCGTGGCATCAGCGGTGACACAACTCGCGGCATGCTGATTCGACTGAATGAAGATGTTCTTTCTCTAAAACCATCAGCCGTTGTGTTGCTGATGGGGACGAACGATCTTGAAGAGAAGGCAACGCCGGACACAATCGCATCAAACGTTGCGTTGATCGTGTCGGCATTGAAGGCTCATGACCCCGAAATGCCGATCGTGCTTTGCAACGTGTTTCCAAGTTCGGCAACGAAGAGCCGCTCCGCCACTGATATCAAGCAGGTGAATTCGTTGTACGCAGCAGCTGTAAAGGGGGACGCTCAGGTTACGGTTTTGGATACGTGGACACTGTTTGCTAATTCAGATGGTGATGCGAAGCTGGAGGAGTTTCCTGATTTACTGCACCCCAATGCTGAAGGTTATGCAAAATGGGCCGCCGCACTTCGTCCTGTGTTTGCGACGTTAGGTTTTGTGGATACCGCAGTGGATGAGTTTGTTGTTGAAGACGGCTTCCGCAGTTTGTTTAACGGCAAAGATTTAACAGGATGGGGCTATCAAGCGACAACTCCGCAGATGCTAAAGTCGCGAGAACGTTGGCAGAAGAACGACAAGAACGCTCCTGCCTGGCCGATCGTTGAGGAAGCCGTTTCGTTTGACGGAATGACCAGGACTCCAGATGGTCGCTATGTCGCGGTGAATGGGCGACTGGTTGTGACGACTCCTCCGGAAGGTCGCAAGATTCAGCAACTTTGGACGACCGAAAGTTTCGGAAAAGACTTTGTGCTGAAACTGGAATTTCGAGCAACCCCGAACGCCGACAGTGGCGTTTTTCTGCGGCAGCCGCAATTGCAGTGTCGCGATTTCGTTTTGGCTGGGCCTTATAAAGACTTGAAAAACTATCGTGCTCAGGATTGGAACGAGCTGGTGGTTGAAGTGAAGGGCACGGTCGCTCGATGCACTTGCAACGGCGAAGTGTTGGAAGCGGAATTCAAGGTTCCCCAGAATGGTCCCATTGGACTGGAAGGCGACCGTGGTCAGATTGAGTACCGTCGCATTCGAATCAGCGAAGGCAAATAATTGGGTTTGAGACTGACGCGAGAAGTTTTTGAGGTTTGCCGTTGAAAAACTTCAGAAAAACAGACAGCTTGCAAGTTGTTGCGTCTTCTGTCATCTTGGGTGACATCACGTCGTGCCGATGGTGTGAGCGTGATGTCTACCCAGGAAAGAAAAACTAAGTCGCCAAAGATCGTTTTGAGTTGGGGCGGATGAATGCATCTACCTTGAATTCATCTTTTCCCGTCAAACTGCAGCCAGACTGCACCGGAAACATATTAGCGAACGCCACGTACGGCGACTGTGTCGCTTCAAAACTTGACTCAACGTGATCGAGTTGCCCGAAATACGACTTCTTAACCCTGTGGTTCTATGTCTGCGAAACAAAAAGTCGACACTCGCGTGACGGTGGAAACGCCCGAAGGTGTTGATTTTCAATTCATGATTGCGGGGCCGGGCAAGCGAGGCATGTCGTTTTTTATCGATGCCATCATTAAGGTTGGCTTCGGGGTTCTTGCGTTCCTTGTGTTTGCCTTTGCTTCTGGAGTTTCCGGTTCGGTATCGGGCGTTGCCGGTGGAGCAATGCTGTTCATTTGGTTTTTGATGTCGTGGCTGTACGGTTCCTGCTTTGAAGCATTCTGGCACGGGCAGACTCCTGGCAAGAAGTCGCAGAATCTGAGAGTCGTGCGGACCAACGGCACGCCGATTGGCTGGTTTGAAGCCTTTGGTCGCAACCTGTTATTGGTTCCGGACGGAATGCTGGTGTTGGGGCCGATCGCCTTAAACACTGTCGGTCTGGCTTCTATGGCGGCAACATCGCGCATGCAGCGTTTGGGCGACCTTGTGTTCGACACAATGGTGATTGATGAGACTCGCGAATTCATCAGTCGAACGCCTGGGATCATTCATGGCATTGAGCGAATTCCGCGGGCACATTGTGTTGGGCGATTCCACGTGCCCGAACGTACATTGGCCGTAATTGAGCGACTGTTTGAAGGCGATCGATTGATTTCCGCCGGCCGCCGTGAAGAAATTGCAAGAACTCTTGCTGTGCCTTTGAAGAAGCATCTAGGCTATGATGATGGTGGCCCCGATGCTGCAAATCCCAACGCCTATTTTGTGCGCACGCCCACTCAGCATACTGACTTCCTGAAGCGTATCCTGAAGACTTTTGCGGAAGATTCCGCAGGCACCGACGAACAATCAGTGAAGGTAGACGTTAAGGCGGTGCTTGAAGAAAGTCGTCGTACAACCATGAACGCGGTGCTTGCAAGAAGAGCGGAGGCAAATCGAGTTGCCGGCGAGCCTTCGGACAATGTGGCACTTGAGGATTCAACTGTTGCGGACGAGTTTGAGTCTCTGGAATTTGTGGAAGAGGTTGATGAATCCACAAACGGCGGACATCCGGAAGACTGGAGGTCTAAGCTATGAACCGTGAACGGTTTATCCGACAACGCCGTTCGGACTGGCAGCAATTTGAAGGCCTGTTGAACAGGATGAAGGGCCACCGGCTTAGTCGCTGGTCTGGCAGAGATATCACCCGATTGTCACAACTCTATCGTTCTATCTGTTACGATCTTTCCCTGGTTCAGTCTCGCGAATGGGGGGCTCGCCTGGAGCAATACCTGAACGATCTTGTAGCGCAGGGGCACAATTGTCTTTATCGTTCGCCACCCAGATCTTTGGACACAGCGCTGTCATTCTTGAGTGACGGATTTCCGGCATTGTTGCGTCGACGAAAGAACTTTTTCTTTGTTGCACTGGCACTGTTCTTGATTCCGTTTCTGGCAGCCATGGTGACAGCCGCAATTGATCCGGTTTTGGCCGAACGATTGGTTGACCAGGAACATCTGGAACAGGCTGCGTCCAGTTATGAAAACGAACTGTATAAGGATGTCGATTCAAAGTACGCGGAAGAGCGAACGATGATGACAGGCTTTTACGTTTGGAATAACGTGGGCATCGCATTTCGCTGTTTTGCTTTGGGTGCATTCTTTGGAATTGGAACCGTCGTGACGTTGTTGTTTAACGGTCTTACATTGGGGACGGTCACAGGATACCTGATTTACAAAGGCTGCACCGACAACTTTTTTAGTTTCGCAATTTCACATGGTTCGTTCGAATTGACTGCTATTGTGATTGCCGGAGCAGCGGGCTTGCTGCTGGGCTGGGGCATGATTCATCCGGGCGAACATAGTCGAGTACAGTCGCTTCGGATTCATGGTGTTGAGGCTGTTAAGCTGGCAGCGGGTGCTGGATTTATGCTGGTTGTGGCCGCACTAATTGAAGGCTATTTTTCGCCCATGGCAATTCCTCATGCTGTCAAATATGCGGTTGGTACCATGTTGTGGGGCGTTGTCTATGTTTATTTAATGTACGGGGGGCGTGGCGGAGTTGATGTGGCCATGTCACTTGTTGATCGTGCTGGCACGGGGAAGGCGACTGCAAATCGTCAGCCTGCGGCAGTCAGTGTTGTGGAGTCTTCCGTATGAAAGTGGAAGACTGCATTGTTACGGTCGAACGACGCAGTATTGGCGGATGCATTGATTTGGCGTTCGTCTTTGGTCGACAGTTTGCCAGACCATTGCTGGGGCTGACGTTTTGTTTTGCAGTGCCGTCCACACTAATGACCTGGTTCATTGGGAGTTCGATGCGGCACGATGTGTTGCTGCCTGCTTTGCTGATCTTTGCGTTCTTTAACATGCTGTTAAGTGGAGCTATGGTGGCCACGGTGGGACCGCAGGTGTTTGGCGTTCCGATGAGCGTCCGTGCAGCATTGAAGTCTCTGATGGGGCGGCTGATTTCCTATAGCTTTCTGGCAACCCTGGCTCGCAGCACTGGGTTCTGTGTGTTTATTCCGTTGATCTTTGTGATGTCCTGGTGCGGGCACCTTCCGGAAGTCATGTTTCTGGAACGTACTCCGTTAAATCAACTGACGCAGCGGTTGTCATGGCTCACGAAGGGAGGCGGGTATTCTCGCAACATTGGCCGAGTAATCACGCTCACGTTTTTCTGGGCGGTGTCAGCGTTCGGTGTGTTTATGTTGATGGATATCCTTTCCGGTTGGATTTTCAACGCTCCGATTTTCTTTGGCACAATTGCTCCTGGGCCAGATCAGGTGAAGGCATTTCAATCCAAAGTTCTTGATGATCCGTGGTTGCTGACAATGGTTCAGGTGGCTTTGTGGGTGACGTATCCGATTGTTCGGCTTGCCTGGTTTTTTTGTTATCTTGACCAGCGAATTCGAAACGAATGTTGGGATCTGGAATTGCAGTTTCGTGTAGAAGCCGGGCGAATTGAGGAGCAATTTGTATGAGCCAATTTGCGGATCCCCGATGCATGCCTTCTGTCTTTCGGGTTGTTGCTTCATCATTGCTGGGCGTGTTCGTGAGTTTGTTGTGTGCAACGCATACAAGTGCGGTTGCTGCTGCTACTACGCCAGGCGTGAGTGCGTCTGATTTGTCGTCGCAGCAAATTAAGGATACGGCGAATCGCGTGATGCAGCAGAAGGATTTTCGAGGCGTTCGTCGGCGTGTATTGGAGAACGTGAAGTCAGACACTGGCGGACGTGGATTTCTGTTGGATTCGATTGCAAAGATGGGCACTGCAGTTGGCGACTTCTTTGAATGGATCATCAACGGGATTTTCAACGGCGGCTCAAAGAAACCCAGGGCTCGAGCGATGCCGCGTCCCCCAACAGCGACGTCGTCGTCCTCTTCAGCATCTTCCGGTGGTGGAAGCTTCTATTTTAGTTTGGGGAAGTTGCTATTGTTTGTTGGGTTGACTGTTCTGGTATTGGTTGCGATTTGGTTAGTTGCATCGTTGCTGAAAAAATCAGATCCGAATCGCAAATTGGATCGAAGCGGTCTGTTTGGCGATGAAGAAGCGATTTCTAATCTAAGTGCTCCTCCCGGAGAATTGGCGGTGTCAACCTATGAGTCCAGGGCAATTTCAATGGCTGCATCTGGCGATTACCGACTGGCAATTCGCGAGTTGCTAATTGGCAGTATGAGCTGGGTTGAACGGGCGGGTTTGATTCGATTTAGAAAAGGGCTGACAAATCGCGACTATATTCGAGCGGTTTTGCGGCAGGAAGAACAGCGAACCGCCTATGGCAGGACGGCGTTGGAATTTGAACGTGTGTATTTTGGTCGTCGAGTAGCGACGGCTGAAATGTTTGACCGATGTTTAGAGTCATTCCAGGGATCTTTCCGTGAAGAAGAAGCGACGGCTACAACGGTCTGATTTGCTGTGGTTGACAGCAGTTGGTTTGCTGGTTCTGCTGCAGTTCTGGTGGCTTCCCGGCGACTCAGGAAGTCCCGACGATACTTACAGCAACACCATCGAAGGCAAGCTTGGATTCTTTGAAACCTTGCAGGGGCTTTCCGATGCTGGCGTACTGCCACCGGTTCGTCGAGAGACCGAGAAACTTATTCCGACGGAAATATGTACTTTGGTGATTCTTGGCCCGGACCTGTACCCGAACGAAGACGAACAACGCGAACTGGCCGAATTTGTTTTGAATGGCGGAAGCTTTGTATTTGCCCCCAATTGGGCTGAGCCAACCTGTTCGATTCCTCGGCTAAGTATTCGTACGACTCACGGATTTGACGGCGAAGAAACAACGGCAACGGCGTCAGGTAGCTCGAATTCTGCGGGTTCGCCAGTTGCCAGTTCACCGTCAGGCAGTGCCGGAAATACTCCCTCGGAATCTGGTGCCAGCCAGTCGCCGTTGATGGCGGAAGCGGACGATCAGGATTCTGAAAACACAACTGGCGATTCCAGTGGGGCGTCATCGTCATCGAAACCGGGGGCATCGAACAGTCAAGACCAGACGAGTCCCGAATCACTGAACGACGCGGTAAGGCAAGCGATCGGAAAGTCTCCGGGCACCCGGCCGCAGGATTCCTCAACTGTTGAGCTGGAAGATTCGGAAGACTTTGACGATGTATTCAACATTCAGACAAGCAGCGATCTGGTGGATGGCACGGTTCCCTGGAGAACTCGGGCAACACTGGACACTGGTTTTACGAAGCCTGTTGTGCTGGTGCGTTCTGCGCTGCAGAAGGTTCAGGCCGCAGCGTGGAACTACGGAAACGGTTTGGTCCTGGTGAGCGCAAGTGGTGATGTGTTTTCCAATCGAGCAACGCTGGACGAGTCGCAGGCTGAGCTGGCGGTGCGGCTGATTGAGTTCGCTCATGCAAATCACGACGCTGCGGCAACGACGCCGATTGTGGTTAGCGAATTTCTGAATAACAGCGAAACCTATCGTGGTACAAGCGTGCTGTTAAGTCCGGCATTGCGATCCGGCACTCTTCAACTATTAACGATTGCGGTCCTTGCTGGCTGGTTCGGCTTTCATCGATTCGGGCCGGTCAAACGGGATACAAGTTTTGAACGCAGATCACTTACAGAAAGTGCCTCCGCCGTTGGTAACCTGTTTTTTCGAACTCGCAGCGGTGGTGAAGCCGTGCAAAGTTATCTGGAATATCTGAAAGCACAGTTGAAGCGATCGTTTGGTAGTGGAATCAGCATCGACAGCTTTCAGCTGATCGCCAACCGAACAGGTTTGGAATACCGCGACATTCAGCAGCGAATCGAAAAGGCTCGAAACCTGTCGGGGGCCTCGTCGACCAGTGCTTCTCAGGCAGCGGGATCTATTCGAGATCTGGCAGAAATTCTGGAACGACTTACCGGGGCTCGCGACGCAACGACATAGATGTTGGTAACTCAGGTTCACCGACATCTATCAGTAATTCAATACCATTCGTAATCTCAAATACCATCAAAGAAATTTCATGGAACTTTCAAACGTAGCTCAGGCTTTCGATGCAGCCATCGAACAAATCGGCAAGGTTGTTGTCGGTCAATTGGAATTGGTTGAAGGAGTGTTGATTGCTCTGTTTTCTGAAGGCAGCGTGCTGATCGAAGGTCCGCCGGGACTGGGCAAAACGTTGCTTGTGAACGTGCTTTCAAAAACCGTTACGTGCGACTTCAATCGAGTGCAGTTTACTCCCGACTTGATGCCTTCAGATCTGACGGGCCACAGTATCTACGACATGAAGGAGCAGCAGTTTCGTTTCAATCGTGGTCCAGCGTTTACCAACATTCTTTTGGCCGATGAAATCAACCGATCGCCGCCAAAGACTCAGGCCTCGTTGCTGGAAGTAATGCAGGAACGTCAGATTACCGTTGATGGAATTACTCACGGACTTGACCGTCCGTTTCTTGTGATTGCCACGCAGAATCCGATTGAGCATGAAGGCACGTATCCGCTGCCGGAAGCTCAGGTTGACCGGTTTATGTTCAAGCTGCTGGTGGACTATCCGTCCGTGGCTGACGAAGTGGACATTCTGCGGCACTACACAGCGGGGCGAGATCCACGTAACCTGCAGGACTTTGGCCTGGAATCAATTCTGAGGGCCGAAGATGTGATCGCGATTCAGCAGGCTGTGAAGCAGGTTATTGTTGAAGAAAAGATTCTGAAGTACATCGTTGATATCGTTGCCGCGGCTCGAACGTGGGGGGCCGTAACGGTTGGTCCAAGCCCTCGCGCTGGTGTGAATATGTTGATCGCCGCACGAACCCTGGCGGCCTGCCGCTCTCGCGATTTCGTCACGCCGGACGATATTAAAGAACTTGCACCATGGGTGTTGCGTCATCGTCTTCGCTTACGGCCGGAAGCGGAAATTGAAGGCACAACGCCAGATGAAACAATTCGCCAGATTATGGACAGTGTTGAGGCGCCTCGCTCATGATCCCTTCGCGGCGACTTATTCTGCTGACCATTCTGCTGACAACTCCACTGTTGCTGGGTGGCGCGAACGACGTGTTTCCGGATTCGGTTCCGGGAATCGGCTCGATCGATCTGTCGGGGCGTACGCTGGCAGATATGGCTCTGTTGCTGAACATTGTGCTGGTGATTGTGGCTGGCGTTGATGTTCTGATAAGCGGTTCTCCGGATGACATTCAGATCGAACGCGAAGTTTCGGAAGTGCTTAGCGTTGGCACGCCGAATCCGTGTCGCCTGATCCTGCACAGCAAGTGCCGGCTGCCATTATCTGTGACCGTGCATGATGATCCCGGAAATCTGTGTAAGACTGAACGACTGCCTCAAACAATTGCACTGGCTTCATGGAAGGAAGGCAGTGTCAACTACACCATCATTCCGCAAAAACGCGGTGCTGCAAATCTGGAAGCCGTTCATTTGCGGTTTCCAACGCTGTTGAAATTGTGGACTCGGCATCAGGTGCGGGAGCTAAAAACGGCGGTGCGAATTTATCCGGATATTCGAGCCGTCTATCGTTATGAACTGATGGCAAGTCGCAATCGTCTGGCTGAAATTGGCGTGCGAATGATGCGGATGCCCGGGCAAGGGCGAGAATTCGAACGCCTGCGTGAATATCGTTATGGTGACGACATTCGGCGAATCGACTGGAAGGCGACCGCCAGGCAGCGCGAACTTGTGACTCGCGAATTCAACGTCGAACGCAATCAAAACATTGTGCTAATGGTCGATTGTGGGCGATTTATGCGGAACGAAACTGACGGGATTTCGTACCTGGACCGCGCGCTGAATTCTGCCATCATGCTTAGCTACATTGCATTGGGCCAGGGGGACAATGTGTCGTTGCTGGCGTTTTCCAACAAGATCGAACGCTTTGTCAGACCGGTGCGAGGCAAGCCCGGCATTCAGAACATTTTGCGTTCGACGTATGACATCCAAGCCAGTACCAAAGCGGCTGATTACAGTTTGGCGCTGGAATACTTGTCGACCGTGCAACGTAAGCGAGCTCTTGTCATTTTGATTACCTTTGTGACTGACGAAGTGCAATTGAACATTATTGGAGAAAGTTTGCAGCTAAAGTCGTTGCCGTATCTTCCGATGTGCGTGCTGCTGCAGGACGTTGGTTTGCGAGAAATGGCTGACCGAATTCCAGACACGGATCTGGCCGCGTTTCACACAGCTGCCGCCGCTCAAATTCTAACCGGCCAGGCTCAACAGGTTGCGCGGATGCGAGAAAACGGAGTCATGATGGTGGACACTCCCCCTGACCTGTTAACAGAACGGCTGATCAACGAATACCTGATGATAAAAATGCGAAACCTAATGTAGTTTCAGACTGTGAATCACAGTCAATTATCAGCTTACGCCGGACCACATTGGAAACGCCTTAGTAGTAAGGGTACTCTGCCCACCAGAACGTATTTTTTTTATAGTCTGGAACTTTTCAAAAGAGTGCATTATGGATTTCATCAAATGGTTTGTCGGAGGCCTGATCGGTGCTGCAATTGGTGGAGCCGTTTGGATCGCAGTTGGTTATTTTCTGGAAGCTGAAGTTGGATATATAGCCTGGGGCATCGGCCTGTTGGCTGGCATTGGCGTTCGTGCGATGGCTGGCAATAGTGAAGGCGCCATGTGTGGTATCGCCGGTGTATTGTCAGCGGTTGGCGTCGTACTGCTTTCAAAGTATTTGGTTATCTCTTTGCACGTGAATGCACTGATCGCGAAAGAGGCCGATCTTGGTTCTCGACCGACGCCGAATGCAATGATTTCTTCTGTAGCTCACGAAGTGGTGATGGAATATGAAGATGCCGGGAAAAGCGTCGCCTGGCCAGCCGGTATGGATCCGGAAGAAGCATACGAACAGCAGCATTTTCCCAAGGATGTCTGGGCAGAAGCCAAGCAGCGATGGGACGATCTTTCACCAGACGAACAACAACAGCAAATTGACGAACGAGTTGCCCTGGTGCAGATGTTTGTTGACCAGATGTCAGATACCGTGAAGGAAGAAGCATTCAAAGAAAGCCTAAGCCCGTTCGATTTGCTGTGGCTGGGACTGGCCGCGTTTACGGCATTCAGAGTCGGCGCTGGCGGTACGGAAGAATAAGTTGCCAAGTCGCTGAAATTACGCCGATAACGTTAGAGTCCTACTCAAAGTTACGCTTGCATGATCCTCGTAGCGACAACGGAGCGGCTCGGCGGTTTGAACGTCCCACGTCTTCCCGCCATCCACGCCACCGGGGCAAAAGCGAAGCCCTTGTTAGACGCCTCTTAGTGAATCGCGGTGTGTGCTGCGATGCCTGTCGCGTTTCGCTCTTTGGCGTAGCAATCGGTACGATTTATTCCGAACGTGTTATCTTGCGGATATCGGTTGAGAAATCTGTCGTAATGCCAGCGGCTCGTGCAATTTCGTCAATTCGACATTGCTGTTGCAGGTCGGGAAAACTTTTCGTGTTTGTATCGATCAGCTGCTTCGAAAATGCGAATCGATCAGCATATCCAGGAATCACGATGCGGAAATCCAGCCAGTTGATGGGCTCCGGTGTCAACTTGTAGGTATGGAAGACGATGTTGTTTGTGCAGTTGTTCAGCAACGAGTGATAGAATTCGGGGGATGCAGCCAGATGATTGACTCGTTCTGCGATGTCTCGAAATAGCTGCTGAACCTGAATCGGACTTGCCTGCACCGGATACATGTAGACTCGGTCTTCTGGACGGAATACGGTTCGGGAGCCGATTTCGTCCTGTTCGTCTGCAATCACATAGATCAGTTCGTATTGACGGTAAAGTCCCTTAACCGGATCAAACTGCTCCCCCAGTTCCCGGCGAATTTCGACCGACACGCTGAAGTACCGAGTTGTCGTTCCTGAATCGTACGAAAAGGTCAGGAAGTTGTGCGAAAGCCCTTCCAGTGCGGTGAAACGCTGGACCACAAACCACACCTGTTTCAACTGACTTACGTCAAATTCAAGATCTGAATAGCTGACGTCGAAGTCTGTTGAAGATCGATAGACATTGTTTCGAAATCCACTGATGGAAACTCGGTCTTCGAGTATTTCCACCAGTGGCATGATCTTGTTGTCGGCTTCCCAGCTGCGATCGTGCGAAGGTTGCTGCGTTAGCGTGATGATGTAAATCACGACAATGGAAGCGGAAACTTTCTGCAGCCACATGCGTTTTTGTGGTATTCGAAAAAATGCAATGGCCACCGATAGCGTGTACGTAACCGCCAGTGGGATTCCGATCGCGATTGGCACATACCTGAAGTAATAGATTGCTCCCACAGCCCAAACAAACCCCGCAAACACACTGCACCAGACGACAGCACCAAGGCAGCGTAATAAACATCGTTTGATTAACTCGGGCAGTTTCATGAGCATAAACTACGGGAACATTAGACAGATGCGTACAATCAGCCAACAAGGGCTTCGCCCCTGACCCGGTGGCGTGGATGGCGGGAAGACGTGGGGCGTTCTAGTCGCCGAGATGCTCCGTTGTCGCTACGGACAATATTCACGCACCGTGCTCGCATAAGTTTTTGTCAGACTCCAACGAGGCTGTGCCTCAGACCATTCGAGCTGCCGATCGAAAACGCTCCGTTGTCGCTCAGAAAACTTGACTCACCTTGAACATTTTCGCGGCAATAAGAAGTCTAACAAGAGCTTCGCCTTTGCCACAGTGGCGTGGTGTATTTTATAGCGTTGGACGTTCTAATCGCTGAGCCGCTCCGTTGTTGTTTCGAGTACTATGCGTGCACCGTGCGCGAGACTCTAAGCAGGCCGGAAGCTTACACCACTTTTATTTTTTTTGTTGCTGTGGAACTGATCGGCCCGCACGCTGTTGCTGGTTTTGTAACTATGATCGAATGGTTAAAGAGTAAACCTCGAACTTATTTCACCGCCATTTCGGCGTGCGCATTGCTGTTTTTGGTCTGGTGTAGCCTGGGGAGTCGCGTTGATCATCGTCGTCAACTTGCTTTGCGTGCGTTTGCCAGCGGTCAGTATCAGTCGACAGTTGCATTCGCGACACGTGTGTTGGCTGTGTTGCCGGATGATACCGAACTCGCATTGCTTGCTGCCGATGCGGCTGAACGTATTGGCGATCATTCAGCGGCGATTCATTTTTTTGAAATGCTTCCAGCAAGTTTTCACGACGATGCGATTTGTTCCGGATGGAGAAACCTGGCCGACCTTCAGTTGCGGACAGGTAATCCCAGCACGGCTCGCGAAACGCTGGAACGAATTGTCAGCGAAGCGTCGAATGCTGTTTTAGCAAGACAGGATCTTGCTCGTTTGCTTAGTGGTTGTGGCGAGCGATTTCGGGCATTGGAGCAATCACGTTTTTTGCTGTCCAGTGGCGATGTGTCGCAGGAAGATCTTGTGCGACTGGCGAAAAACGGTCGCGCGCTGTTTAGTGTGTCTAAACTGTTGCGAATGCAAGCGTTGGACCGCTCCGAGTCAATGACCAGACGCGGACTGATTGAATCTGCGTTGGAACGAAGAGATATGTATCAACTTCGCGAACAGTTGGCTGGCTTGACCGATAATTCGATCACTTCCGTTCGCTGTCGATTGCGGTGCAGGACCATGTTAGGCGGATTCAATGCAACGCAGCTTGAAGCTGATCTCAACAAATTGCAGACTGACACGCTCCACCCAGACGGTTTGATTTTGAGGGCCTTCTGCGTGAGCGACAAGTTGAGCGGAAGCGAAAGCGTACAATTGCTGCTGGATGCATTGAAACTTGATCCCTGGAATGTGCATGCGCTGCAAATGCTATCAGATCGACTGCAGCATTCGAACGTTGCAGTTGCGAAGGAACTTCGCCAACTGGTAGCAACCGTAAACGAAATTGGTCGCCTGGCCGGGAGAACCGAAGGCCACTTGCAGGACGGAATCGCAGAAAGTCAGCTGGTGGGCCGTCTACGTTCTATTGGCAGAATTGATGAAGCGTTGGCGTGGGCTCGGCTTGCGCTACGAACGAACGCCGACCTTGATTGGGCGAATCAACTTGTGAGTGATTCTATCAATGGAGTTGATGACAATAAAGGCGTGAAGCCTTTCAAACATCCCATGCAAAAGCTTCAGGGCGCAATGCCAGCTGCGTTAGATTCTGAGCCACTCAAGGAATCAGTGGGCTTGAATGAGCAGGATTCCGGACGGCTTACATTTCACGATGTCGCGAGCCAATTTGGCATTCACTTCGCCTATGACAATGGCGTGTCGACTGCGCAGCAAGGGCTGAAAATGCATCAATGGACGGGAGGCGGAGTGGGAGTCGTCGACATAGATGCGGATGCCTGGCCCGATTTGTATTTCACTCAAGGCGGTCAACGAGGCAACATTGTTGATAACAATCAGCCGGACGCAATATTTCGGAATCGTTTTGGCGACAGTTTTCAATCTGTTGCTGAAGTGGCGAATGTTGAAGAAACGCATTTTGGCCAGGGCGTGGCAGTGGGGGATGTTAACAACGATGGCTTTGATGATCTTTACATTGCGAATATCGGCGAGAATCAGTTATTGATAAACCAGGGCGATGGCACCTTTGTCCGCAGCTTGGCGGTGGATCGCAATTTGGCGGACGATGGGGCTGAATGGACGACAAGCGTTGCCATCGCAGACTTAAACGGCGATTCGTTGCCAGATTTGTATGACGTCAACTACCTGACAGGAGACAACGTATTTACTGCAACCTGTGATCATGGAGGGCTTCAACGGATTTGTGGACCAACCGATTTTTCGGCCGCACGCGATCGCATTTGCCTTGCCAACGGGGAAGGACAGTTTCGCACAATTTCCGTGGACGGTTCCGAAATGGATTCTCGAGGCATGGGGCTGGTCATTGCTGACGTTTCCGGCAGTGGCGGCAACGTGATCTATGTGGCGAACGACGAGTCCGCCAATCAAATGCTGATTGTTGATCGGGAAACCTACACCATTCAAGACGTGGCTTTCGAAAGTGGAGTGGCGTTGAATCAGATGGGACAGGCACAGGGAAGCATGGGAATCGCGTTTGGCGACTATGACCTTAACGGTTTGCCAGACATGTTCGCCACCAATTATTTCGCTGAAGCGAATGTATTGTATTCTCAGGTGGCCACTTCCGTGTTCGTGGATCAAACACATTCGTCAAAGTTGGCAACGCCGGGGTTTGCGATGTTGGGCTTCGGCTGTCAGTTTTTTGACGCTGATTCAGACGGTGATCTGGACCTGATCGTTGCAAATGGTCACCTGGACGACTTCACGCATCTGGGGCATCCGTTCCAAATGAATGCTCAAATTTTTGTAAACGATTCAGGCGAGCGGTTTAAGGAAGCTGACGTAAGTGGGAACTATTTCCAGCGTATGTTGTTGGGCCGAGCTGTCGCAATTCTTGATTGGAATCGTGATTCAAAGTGTGATCTTGTTGTGACTCACATCGGTGATCCTGCGAGCCTGCTGGCGAATGCTTCTGATCAATGCCTGGCGTCAATCAGCTTTCGTTTGATTGGGACAACATCACCCCGGCTGCCAATTGGAGCATCAATCGAAGTTAATTCAGATGGAACTTCTCATCGGGCATGGTTGGCAGCAGGAAACGGCTATCAATGCAGCAACGAACGACAGTTGCGGCTTGCCGTCGATTTGCGCGAGACGAAAAGAATGATTGGCGTCTACTGGCCGGAAAGCAGTATTGCGAAGCAGGTTCAGGCCGGGGCTCAGCAGGAATTTGTCATCATCCAGGGACGACCGACGGCCTATAACGTACCGCGATAATTCTGACGGTGGACGCGGCGCGTGGGTTTGAAACGGCGCGTAAAAAAGGAACAAAACGCTACCTCCGCTTGCACCTGAGAACCGAAACCGCAGGGCTGCTTCGTTTCCGACCTGACCCGGTTTGGCAGGCCTCACCACAATTGGAGGCAGCGTTTCGCTCCTGTTTAAGCGACTCGCCTGAACCAGCATTATTCCGCGAAGAACATGTAAAGCAACCCGAAGCCGTCGGATATCTGATGTTATTGCGGTAGCTGTGAAATATTTTCGATGAAAAGGCGTCTGCTATTCAGCCGACAGCCGCATCATGTTTCGATGTGAGCCCGTTTTAGGGGCTCAGCCAGTTGCCGATGCCGATCAATTTCGTTGGCTGGAACTAGTCCATGAAGATTCGTTCGTAGCCTTCGAAAATCACGTCCAGCAAGTCACGTCCAGCTTCGGTTGCAGAATAGCGGACGTAGCCTTCTCCGTTTTCAACCTGTTCTGTAACGATTCTTACGTTGTCTTCTTCGCTGTACATCCATGCTTCTTCCTGCAGGATTTTGAAGTAGCCGTGCATGGCTTCTTCTTCTTGAGGGATGAAGACTTCGCCGTCAAGAAATAGCTGGTAGCTGTATTCTTCCAGTTTCGGCCATGGCATGTCAGCTGTTGTGCCACGATAGTATGGTTCCAACACAGAAGTGTCGGCGGGCTTCACATTGGGATTGTGAAGCATGTCAATGGCGTTCCATGGGCAAATGGTAAGCGTGTACAGGTCGCTGCTGTCTGATGGCGAGCGGTAGCACATTTGGCAGCCGATGCAGCGGCTGGTGTCGATTTGGTGGTAACTTTCCGATGGAACCGGGCTGACGACCTCGTAAATACAGTCAACTGGGCAAACAGACGCGCACGAATTGCAGGACGTGCAGCTATCTTTGTTGATCACGTTGATGTAGCGAGTTTCCTTCTTCCGGTCGGCTTTGCGTGTCCGGAAGTAGTCGGTCATGGAAATCGTCATCGAAAGTCCTGCTGGATATGCGGATGATCGTGGGTTGGAAAATGCGTGGCGCGTTGCTTTGCTTATCGACAAAGCCAGCAATTTACGCCAGTAAACTGTACAACGGAACTCCGACGTGAGCCAGTCGATCCCGGAATCGGGAGACACGTTTTTAGCCAAAACCTAGCCGTTTCCTGCGCGTGGGAACCACAACATGGCGATTTCCGCACATCCCGGATACCGTTCGGCCATTGTTGTCGACCGTTTGATAATGCAATTCGCTGGTTGGAAATGCCGTCGAGGCCATCCTACGATACGTCTTCGCCCGTTATTTTTCGGCGCGGAGACGATTCGCGGTCGGCGTTGGTGAAACATTCAAGACTCCGGCGACACAAGACACTGCCTTTCGAATACTTTGTCAGACTTCAAACATTCAAGCTTGAAATCGCAGCCAAACTTATGAACAGACCTCACGTACCTTCAAACCTGCCTGATCCGACAAATAACCTGGCCGTCGGCTGGCATTGTCTTCACCAGTATTACAAAGTCGATCAGTCGGCTTTAATGGCTTTGTCTGATTCTGCCAGAGCGGAAGGCCGCGAGCACGTTATCCGTATTCTGGATTCTGCTGGAGATCTTAGTCCGGCGCGTTCGCAGGTTTCGATTGTTTCCGGGCACCGGGCCGACATGTGCTTGATGATGATGGATCCCGATCCATTAAAAATTGATGCGATGACTCAGGAAATCCGCAATTCGGCCATCGGAAGTGCTCTGAAGCCTGCGTATTCGTTTGTTTCAATCACCGAAATTTCTGAATACGTGCCGTCGATTGAGCAATACGCTGAACGACTTCAGCGAGAAGGCACAGCGGCGGGAGATCCTGCGTTTGAAGCAAAGCTAAACGCCTACAAGCAACGATTGCCCGCGATGAACAATCAGCGGCTGTATCCGGAAATTCCTCCCTTTCCGGTGATTGCGTTTTATCCGATGAACAAGGCTCGGCATCCACTGGCCAACTGGTACACGGAGCCATTCAGCAAGCGCAGCGAACTGATGGCAGAGCACGCGACATCCGGAATTAAGTTTGCTGGAAGAGTCTCCCAGCTGATTACTGCTTCAACCGGTTTCGACGACTGGGAATGGGGCGTAACGCTGTGGGCCAGGGCTCCTGAATACATCAAGGAAATTGTTTACGGGATGCGCTTCGATAAGGCGTCTGCGAAGTATGCCGAATTCGGGCCATTCTACATCAGCTATGCTGCCAGCGCGGCTGATACGATGGCTCACTTGCGAATTTGATGTTTTTGATGTTACTGCAAATTCGCGTCGAACTGCGGCGTGAATTGGTTTAAAGTTGGGACGGGGTGCCTTCAATTGGTTCGGTGACTCGCACTTATTTATTTTTATTGGCGCGATTCAGGCGTTTTGTTTCTGGTCTGCTCTTGGGTTGCCAATGCTGGCGGTTGTAAGAAGAAGTGCATGGCGAAATTCGATATAGCGGTGATGGGAGGCGGAATCGTCGGTCTGGCAACAGCGTGGCAAATCGCCAATCGAAACCCTTTGCTGAAAATCGTTCTACTGGAAAAAGAAGCCACGCTGGCCGCACATCAGACCGGGCGCAATTCAGGGGTGATTCATTCCGGAATTTACTACAAGCCCGGTTCGCTGCGTGCCCGGAATTGCCGCGAAGGCAAGTTAGGGCTGGAGGAATTTTGTTCTCAGCACGGCGTTGACTGGGAGCGAACGGGCAAGGTGATTGTGGCGACCAGGGAAAGTCAGTTGGCCGCGCTGGAAAATATCTTTAAACGCGGGCAGCAAAACGGCGTTCGTTGTGAGATGGTTGATGTTGACCGGTTGAAGGAACTGGAACCGCACACGGCCGGAATCAAAGCCATTCATGTTCCGGAAGCCGGGATTGTGGACTATCCCGGTGTCTGCCAGAAGTTGTCCGAATTGTTAACCAGCGGTGGCACAGATATTCGGCTGAACACTCGAGTTGTGGCGGTTCGTCAAAAAACGGACGAGGTACACATTCAGACATCGACGGAAAATGTCGTTGCGTCTCAGGTTGTTAACTGCACTGGGTTGTACAGCGACCGTGTTGCAAAACTGTCCGGCCAGCAAATGCAGGAACAGATCGTTCCTTTTCGCGGCGAGTATTACGTCCTGAAGCCTGAGGCTGAACATCTTTGCCGGACATTGATCTATCCAGTGCCTGATCCTGAATTCCCATTCCTTGGCGTTCATTTCACACGCATGATTGCCGGCGGCGTTGAATGCGGTCCCAACGCGGTTTTGGCGTTGTCGCGAGAGGGATATAAGTGGAGCAACGTAAATCCGCGAGATCTGTTTGAAGCTCTGACGTATTCAGGATTTTTGCGTTTGGCACTTCGATATTGGAAGGTTGGGGCAGGAGAAATCTGGCGTTCGCTGTCTAAGTCTGCCTTTGTGTCGGCCTTGCAGAAATTGGTGCCTGAAATTCAAAAGCAGCATTTGATTCCGGCAGCTTCAGGCGTTCGTGCT
Source organism: uncultured Planctomycetaceae bacterium (assembly GCA_937916515.1). Lineage (GTDB taxonomy): Bacteria > Planctomycetota > Planctomycetia > Planctomycetales > Planctomycetaceae > Fuerstiella. The sequence continues at coordinate 43,668 of CALFSX010000258.1, forward strand.
CAGGCATTAGCCCCCGAAGGGAAGCTGGTTGACGACTTTCTAATCCTGCGAAAAGACCGAGTGCTGAACGTTTGTAACGCACCATCACCAGCAGCGACGGCGTCTTTAACCATTGGAAAGCACATCGCGGACGAACTGGGCATGTAGCTGGCGGGGCTGATTTCGAGACGTCACCAGGGGGAGTTCGACTGCCGATTATGTCGCGGATTCCTGACAAATAGGGGCGAATTTCTTCCAGGAATTTCGCTACAAGCTCGAACTTCATCGTAGTGACTGTTTTCCGAATCCTGAAGATCCTGCGATTGCGGCTTCAACTGTCTATTGCCGATTGGGCAGCGGTTCTGCACAATCAAGTCACAGATGTGCGTGTTGGCGAGGCTCTTCCCACGTACTCATTCAGTTTCTGTTTGACACGGTCAGTTGTAGATCGGGTTCCATTTAATTTTTGAAGGTAGGTTATCTCGATGCTTCGAGCTCAAATGACTCAGGTTCTTAGTGCGGCGGCGATCATGCTGTCCGCTTTTCCGATTTATGCTCAAACAGCCACGGCGACGAAGGTTATCAGTGACCAGATCCTTCCGAGCGACACCTACATGTATGTCTCGTTTCCAAACGTGACGGCTATGAAAGAGCATCTTGTTGGTTCGTCGATGGGGCAATTGTGGAATGACCCAGGTCTGGATGAATTCAAGACACAGCTTTATTCAGCATACAACGAAAAAATGCAGGACAACCTGCAGCAGGTTACGGATGCACTGGGACTGTCTGTTGGTGAGTTAATGGAAATCCCCAACGGCGAAGTTTCTATGGCAATTGCCGGAGCTCCTGGTAATGCGATGGGCGTTGTGATTTTTCTGGACTACGGCGACAAGGAATCTGAGGTTCAGTCTTTGATGACAAAGGCCGCTGATGCCTTGAACAATGTTCCCAAGCTTTCCAGCGACGACACCAGCTTTGATGGTACCGAAATCACCCGTTACAAAATTCAATATCCGGGACCGGCACCAACGCCATTGGCAAAGGAATTTGGTTGGTTTCTGAAAGACCAGCGATTGGTGATTTCCAACAGAACAGAGCTGTTGGAATCGACTTTAACCAACTGGGCCGGCGACAGTGACTCTTCGTTTCGCAGCAACGAAGCGTATTCGTACATCATGTCGAAGTGTCAGTCTTCAGAACGATCATCACTGACAACATTCTACTTCGATCCGATCGGCTTGTTCACAAAGCTGGTTCAGACAGGATCTTTGGGCCAGCAGGCCAGCATGGGAGCGGGGATGGCACTGGGCTTCCTTCCAACTCTGGGGCTGACTCAGATGAAGGCTATGGGAGCTGTTTCTGAAGCTGGAACTGGTGATTTTGAAGCCGTTTCTCGATCTGTGTTTTACATGGAACAGCCAGCCATGGGCATCATGCAGGTGTTCCAGCTGGATCAGATTGAAGCCACTCCACCTGAATGGGTTAAGGACAACGTCACAACTTACGTTGCCACAAAGTGGAAGATTGACGAAGCCTACAACGCGATCGAATCACTTGTTGACATGTTTTCGGGTGCTGGTGCTTTGGCTGACCGTCTGCAACAGATGGCAGACCGAGGTCCAGGTATTCACGTGAAGCACGACATCGTTGATCAGTTGAACGGCGACTTGAAACTGATTACTGCTCCCGGTGCAACAGGCGGTTATGGTGGCGATCAGATGCTGGTTGCTTTGGGTGTGCGTGACGATGGTTCAGCTGGCGATGTACTGGCTAAGATTGCGGAAGTTGCGGGCCTGGAGACTCGGGAGTTTCGTGGCACAACCATGTACGAAGTACAGAGCCCCGGTGGAGATCAGTCGATTGCGTTGGCAATTTCCGGCGGCAAGCTGTTGTTCTCCGTTGGTGGAGCAATGCTTGAACAGGTTCTAAGAAACGACAGCGACATGCGTCCATTAGCGGAATCGGATGAGTACAAACGAGTTGCTCAGCACTATCCTTCCAACGCACTTTCAGTTCAGTTTTCACGACCTGCCGAACAATACCGCTCAATGTATGAAATGCTTCGCAGCGGTACTGCAGCTGAGCAGTTTCCTGGCATGGATGAAATCTTTGAAGAAATCGACTTCACAACTCTTCCACCGTTCGAAACTCTTTCAAAGTACATTCACCCAACTGGTGGTTACACAGTGAAAGATGACAATGGCGTGTTTATGGAAGCGTTCCAGTTGAAAGACTAGAACGGATTGAAAAGTGATTGCTTACGAAGTATGCGAATTACTTTTGATGATCTTCTGCGGCCCGGCTTTGCATTATTGCGAAGCCGGGTTGTTTTATGCGCGGTGGCTTGCCACTGAAGCGAAATTTACCTCGGCAAGGCGAATCCCTGTTGAAGAATTCTTGAACACACCAGTTGCATTCTGGGGATATGAAACGGCCCCTTCCAGATGTTGCCTTTCAGCGAAGAACTTAATCGGCCATCTCGATGAAAGTAGCCGAACCATTCGCCGTGTTCGGCATCGGGGAACAGCGTGTGGGCCCAGTCGTGAATTTGAGTGTGCCAGTGGGCGTACTTTTCGTCCCCCGTTAAGTCATAGGCAAGCAGCGTGGCGATGATCGCTTCATTTTGAGGCCACCAGAACTTCATGTCGTGCCAATATTCCTGCACGGGCTTATTGTTCAGGTCAACAAAGTACAGCAACCCGCGGAATTCAGAATCCCAGCCTCGTTCCCACATCCAGTCCAGCATTTGACATCCCAGCTGCACTAATTGCGTGTCGTTGCGATGCTGTCCTTCTGCCATAATAAACCAGGCTCCTTCAATTGCATGGCCTGGGTTCAGCGTTCGGCCGTCGAAGCAATCCAGCAGTTCACCATTGGGGCCAACTGTTTCCATCACGCATTGCAGATCTTCTTTTATGTGGAACCGGCGTATTGCATCGATGCTGCGATCGATCCATTCATCTGCCTTGTCAAAGTTGATCGACTGACGTAACTCCTGCGCGGTGGCGATGGTAATCATCGGAAAGCCAATACCACGGGTTGGTCTGGAATCCGTAAATTTCGGCACAACATTTCTCGGCGAAAGGTTATGATCGACGAACTGCCTGAACGCCACTTCTGCTTTATCAGCGTACTGATCCTTACCGGACGCCATTGCATATTCGCCGTAGGCAATGGCTGCAAAGCTCTCAGAAAACGAATAGCGTCGTTTGCGAATTGGCTTTCCCGATTGATTCAGCTGAAACCACATTCGCCCGTCTTTGGGGTCGAAGCAGTGTTCGTCCAGAAAGCGAATCCCGTGTTCTGCCAACTGCAGCCACTCCTCATTCGCAGAAACGTTGTTGTAGAGTTCGCTTAATAGCCAGGTAAATCGTCCTTGCTGCCAAACGCCTTTGTCTGTGTCGATGATTGTGCCGTCACGATCAACGGATGTTATAAAGCCGCCGAACTCGTGATCAACGCTGTGCTTTGTCCAGAAAGGGATTGTGTCGGTGAGTAACTTGTGTTCGTAGGCGAGCATTAACTCATTGCGACGTTCCGGCGATAGTTTGGATTTCATCTCAGTTGATTTCCTGCAATCGAATGCGTTAAGCAGACTGCGTTGGCTGGCACAACAGGTTGTGTTGATTCAACACGCCTTGTGAGCCGACGTTGCGGTCGGCTCACTTAACTGTGCCGAGGTGTTTGCTGCTATTCGTGACCAAACAGCACGCAAATGCAGGCCGGTGCAAAGACTACGCTGCGGTTGTACGTGAGTTCACCGGTTTGTTGATCAATGGCGAAGCAGGCCAGTGTGTGTGAGTCCTGTCCTGCTGCCAGCAGCCATTTTCCGGTTGGGTCGATGCTGAAGTTTCGGGGCGTCGCGCCTCGAACGTTTTCGCGTTCGATCAGTGTGAGTTCACCGGTTTGCTGGTCAACTGAAAATGCCGTCACGGTATCGTGTCCGCGATTGGCGGCATAAACAAAACGTCCGTTTGGGTGCACTCGAATTTCTGAACAGCTTTTGAACTGTTCTTTTTTCAGTTCAGCGGCTGGCACAGTTTCGATTGTCTGACGAGCCGACATCGTGCCGTTGGCTGAATCGTAGTCAAACAGTGTAACTTTCAGATCCAGTTCATGAAGAACGTAAATCCACTTCCCGTTATTGTGGAATTTCATGTGGCGTGGACCTCCACCAGCTGCAACCTGACCGAATCCGTGGGGCTGCAAATCAGAATTCAGAGCGTCCGCTTTGTAGATAACAACCTTGTCGAGGCCCAGATCCGGGACAAACGCGTATTGATTGTCTGGCGAGAAGCCGGTCCAGTGCGCGTGCGAGCTGTCCTGTCGGCCCGGAACAGCTCGTGAACCGCCTTCATGTTCAATTAGCTGAGTTCTGGCTTTTAGTGAGCCGTCTGTGTTCAACGAAAATACGCCCGTCGAACCTCCACCATATTGAGCCGTCAGCAGAGTGTGCCCGGTCTTGTCGACAGAAACGTGAGCTGCTCCACCATCGCCAATTGGAAGCGAGTTCATGAATTTTAGAGCAGCTTTTCGCAGAGTGCCTTCGATGGAAAAAGCGGCTACGGAAGCTTCACCGTTAATGCCTCCAACGGCATACATTACCGGCAATTTTGGATGCATTGCCAGAAAGCCGGGGCCTGACATTTCTGCCACCACAGTTGGGTCGGATAGTTTGCCGCTGACTGTGTTAAGCGTGCAATGATAAATGCCTTTACTGACCTTTCCGTTGCCGGTGCCAAGCCAAACATCGATGAGATCATTCTGCAACGCAGCTGTGTACGGTTCGCTGCTGAATGCTGAGTTTGCCAGTGTGAAACACAAGCACAAACATAGTAAGTAAGTTATTCTGGAAATCATAAAGAAGCTGCTCCATTCCGGGCCAATAGAAAACGTGCATCCATGATGGCGGACATATGCGACGGAAGGAAGTCACCTGCGAAATGGCGATCAGAATTTTGACGTTCGTTGTCGGCAAGGTGGACAACCAAACTCAAATGGCGACGGGGGCCAGGTTCGCAGCAGATTGCCGAGTACCCCGTTTCAGGCAGCTTTGCTGGGTTTGCCGTCTGGCGTTCGCTTCTTTTTTGCAGATTTTCTGGAAGCGTTTTTTGAGCTTGCAGCTGCCTTATCGGTGGTGTCATCTTGGACTGCATCTGCTGCGGTGACAACTGCAACTTCTACTGTAGCGGCAACGGTTTCAACTGCTTCGATAGTGGTTGTGACTTCCGGCGTGTTTGCCGTTTCTGGTAAGTCCGCTTCAGGTTGCACGATGAATTGTCGAGGTGGATCGTTACAGATAAATGCGACGTAGCGGCAGTGCAGCAACATCGATCCGAATGTGGCGAAGGTGGCCAGCAGAGTCAATTGGTTGAAGACGCTGGAATTGATCTCCACCTGCGCGGCACCGTACATCAGCATCAGGCGTACAATTGTTGCCAACACGGCGACCACCAGCAGTCCCTGCGTGTATACGCAACGCCCCATGTCGGGAAGTACTCGCCCAAGAATCAGCATGGCGGATGAAACACAACCAATGAAAAGTATCGCAGGTCGAGCTGACTGAATTGGGCCTGTGAAGAACTCAATAAAAGACGTCATAAGCGTCGGAACAATGTCTGATGTTCCTGTCAGAAGAATTGTTGCCAGTAGGCAGCTTGCGGCCGCCATCCACTTCCAGCCGCGATATCGGCCTTGAAAATCAACTTCGCTGCGAGAACGTAACCAGCCCGTCACCATTGCCAGTTGACCGGAAAGCAGCATCAGGATTCCTGAAAAGCCGTCCAGTAGCCTCATTGGCGAAACCGCGGTGTTTCCAAATCGTGTCTCCGCTGCCAGCGAATGAGACCAATAGGCGACACCAATTCCCAACAGTAAAACCGCCGTGAGCGCGACGATGTGCTTCCACAGCATTGGGGAGATTAAGTAGCGAACGAATTCCAATTCCGGTGAATGTGGAACCGCAGCTGTTTCTGCAAAGGCGTCGATTGGTGAGCCATAAGATGCATCGGTGAATGACTTTTCGCCCTGGTTGTCATTGGCCAGGTCGTCATTGGCCAGCCAGCGGCGTCGCCGGTCGGCCTGATCCTGAGCTCCTGCAAAACGACTTCCCATGAGGCACCAACGCTAACTTCCTGTCTTTGGCGGCATAATTTGCCGATGGTCGTTTAGGTGCGGATTTCCCGCCGCCAGATTTACCAGCTTCGCGACACGCACAGGTGCTAACCGCACCAACTATGCAGCATTTTACTGGCTGATCACCATCCAATCGTCCGTATCAATGCTTTCTTCGGCGCGCTGGCTGGCTGGCATCAGTTCTGGGCTTACGAAGCGTGGAATCTGTTTCTTTTCGCCATTGTGAAGTCTGCGATAGTGGGACGACTCTGGCGAGTTTGCAACGTGGGTGTTTTGCCGATATTCGATCATGCACCTGTGGGGGATCCGTGGTATCGCGGCGTGAAGGTGCAAAACAGGTGTACCTGGCTGATTCCTCGAATTCGCATTGGGGCAGGCCGGGCGGCTGATTCAGCGGCAAATTTTCAAAAACAAAGCCGCGATTCAGAGTTTTCCTGTCAGGGGATCAGTGTCGGAATCGTCAACCTGCGATGAATTGCCCAATGTGGCGATAACAAACTTCTGCGTGCTGTTTTTACGTGGTTGAGGCGGCAGCGTGTTGTAGACGGGTTTTCGTGGTTGTTTCTGGAAATCGGATGCGGTGTCGGTTCTCGACTGCCTGGACACCTAAGCTGAGTGGCTTAGAATGACTTCAACGCAGTTGGTTTAGTGTCTTACTCAAAATGATGCGCGCACGGTGCGCGTATGTTGGCCGTAGCGACGACGGAGCGGCTCGGCGATTCGAGCATTCCACGTCTTTTTACGTGCCACGCCACTGGGTCAAGGGCGAAGCCCTTGTTAGTGCAATAACTGGAGAAATCAGGTGAAGCGTTTTATTCCATTTCTGTTCGCATGTGGTGTAGTGAGTTCCACGGTAGTTGCCGGAGGGAATGTGAATTCAAAGGTGACTTTGGGTGTCGACGCTCTGACATCCGGAATTCCCGGTGAAGGTGCGTTAACCGTTGACCAGTTGGAAGCGTGGCTGTCGAAAGAGGACAACCATGTTGTTCTTGAAATCGAACTACCTCGCGGACTTAGACTTGGCCAAAGCCAGATGAAAGGGCTTGAGGCGAATCCGATGACGCGAGCAAAAATCGAACTCGGTCGTCAGCTGTATTTTGATACTCGCCTGTCCGCAGACAATACCGTTAGCTGTGCATCGTGTCATCATCCGCAGGAAGGGTTTGCTCGCCATACACAGTTTGGTATCGGAATTGAAAACCAGGAAGGTGGTCGCAATTCACCGCCAAGCTACAACCGAATTCTTAGCGATCTGCAGTTTTGGGACGGTCGAGCAGACTCTTTGGAAGCTCAGGCAGTTGGCCCAATCGCAAACCCTATTGAAATGGGCAACACTCACGACAAATGCGTTGAGACATTGCAGGGAATTGCCGGCTACAAGATGCAGTTTGCAAAGGTATTTCCGGGCGAAGGTCTGACCATTGGAAATGTCGGAAAGGCGATCGCTGCATTTGAACGAGCGCTGGTTACTCAGCCGTCTTCTTATGACTATCGAGAAGCTTACCGCAAGTTCGCTGACCTTGATCCCGAAGACCTTGCAGACATTAAGGCAGACGACGAAAAGACGTGGGCCGAATACGTGGAAGTCAAGGCTCTTTCGGAAGCACTGCCCATGTCAGAAAGTGCGATTCGTGGTCAGGAATTGTTCTTTGGAAAGAAAGCCGGTTGCAGCAACTGCCACGTTGGTGCAAATCTGGCCGATGAAAAGTATCACAACCTTGGTGTGGGCATGAACGTTGACAAGCCGGATCTGGGGCGGTTTGAAATCACTCAGGATGAAAAGGATAAAGGGGCATTCAAGACGCCCACTATCCGAAACGTTGCCTTGTCGGCTCCTTACATGCATGATGGCAGCCAGAGAACTCTGGAAGAAGTCGTTGAACATTACAACAAGGGCGGCATAGCCAATCCGTGGCTTAGTGATAAAATTACTCCTTTGAACCTGACTGCTCAGGAAAAACTTGACCTTGTTGAGTTTATGCGAGCCTGTACGGGAGAGTTTCCATTCGTGGCTTCTGGTCGGTTGCCAGAATAGGCCTGATGCTTCTGTTGCAGCTTTTCCCTTGCCTCGATTTCGGTCTTGTGGAAGTTGGTTACGGCGTTTGTTATTCGTAGCGTGAATGCCTGATTCTGCGGCACAACCGTGGCCCCGGGATAGCTCCTGAACAAATCGCTTAGACCGTTCAACTGCTGTGTTGGAGTTGCTTTGGTGAGACAACAGAAACGCCCGACTCAAAGAAATTTGGGTCGGGCGTTTTGCGTGTGTGCCGTGTTACCAGCAAGGTTCAGTTTGTCGGCGAGATGCGTGGAAATGTGTTTCGGATTGCCATCTGGCAAAAGAAAACCATTACACGGACATCGACTTGAAATCGGAATATGGGATATCAAAAGTTTCGGCGACCGCTTTATTTGTCACGCGTCCGTTGATCATATTGACTGCATCCGCCAGCCCGGAATCTTCACACACAGCCTGGCTTAATCCTTTGTTTGCAATACGCTGAACGTATGGGAACGTAACGTTGCACAAAGCATAGGTGCTGGTGCGTCCGACAGCCCCTGGCATGTTTGTGACGCAATAGTGAACTATTCCGTCAACGATATAAGTTGGTTCAGCGTGAGTCGTTGGGCGAGATGTTTCTGTGCAGCCTCCCTGGTCGATGCAGACATCGATGATGACTGCTCCTGGTTTCATTAATTTCAGGTCGTCTGCCGTTATTAACATTGGAGCACGGGCACCGGGAATCAAAACGCTTCCGATGACAAGATCGGCACGCCGCAGTTGATCTCGAATGCTGTGTCGGTCGCTGAAGATCGTATTAACATTGGCTGGCATAATGTCTTCCAGATATCTGAGACGATCGACGCTGATATCCAGAATGGCAACGTCCGCCTGAAAGCCGGCAGCGATCTGAGCCGCATTTTTTCCCACCACACCGCCACCAAGAATTGCGATGTGGGCTGGCTGAACGCCCGGTACGCCACCCAGCAGAATTCCGCGACCTTCCTGTGGTCGTTCAAGGTACTTGGCACCTTCCTGGATGCTCATGCGCCCCGCTACTTCGCTCATGGGAGTCAGCAACGGCAGGTCGCCCTTTCGTCCACGCAAAGTTTCATAGGCAACCGCGGTTGCTCCCGTTTCCAGTACGCTGCGAGTCAGCTGTTCGTCAGCGGCGAAATGGAAGTAGGTGAAAATGATCTGTCCAGGACGCAGCAACGCCCATTCTTCAACCTGCGGCTCTTTTACTTTAACGATCAAATCGGCCTGAGCGAATACTTCGGCGTGAGTTTCCGAAATCACTGCGCCGGATTCGACATACTGGAAGTCGGCGATTCCACTGCCCAGCCCCGCGCCTTGTTCCACGATAACTTTGTGGCCGCCAGCGACCAGTTCTTCAACGCCACTCGGCAACATTGCGACTCGATATTCGTCCGACTTAACTTCGCGGGGAACGCCAATAATCATATTCAGGCTCTTTCGTGATTTTTCGAGATTCAGGCTGAAGCTTGACAACAGACTCGCACATTCCTGCCGTGCGTTTATCCTATAGCACGCTTAGTCGTATTCGAACGTTCGTTAACCGAAAATTTGCGGAAGTTTACGTTGGCCGTTTTGTAGACTTTCGTGTGCTGAGTGATTGTGTTCTTTTCACCGGGCGCAACCGGCGTCTGATTGATTTTACGTAACGAAATACGTTGCTTCACTTGTGGTAAACACCAATGCATCCCGACAAAATCGGCCACTATCAAATCCGTCGTAAAATTGGCTCCGGCGGCATGGGCAATGTTTATCTGGGTATTGACGAACGAACGGGCGACGAGGTTGCGGTGAAGGTTCTGCCAGCTTCAATGGCTCGTGAAGAGGGCTTCGTGTTGAGGTTTTCTCGCGAAATCGCCGCGATGCGAAAACTCAATAACCCCAACATTGTGAAAGTTTTTGACGACGGGCAGGCGGAAGACGGCAGCTATTATTACTCAATGGAATTCGTGGACGGTGAGACTCTGACCGCGCTTGTTTCGCGGCGTCGACGGTTGCCGCCAAATGAAGTGATTGACCTGTCTCTTCAAATCTGCAACGCACTAAAGGCGGCGCATGACGCCGGGATCGTTCATCGCGATTTGAAGCCTTCCAATCTGATGGTGACGTCAGACGGCAAGGTTAAGCTGGCAGACTTCGGGGTGGCTCATGTATTCGCCACAACTCGTTTGACCAGAACGGGAGGCGTAGTAGGAACGGCGGAATACATGTCGCCGGAACAGGCGCGTGGGCAAAGGGCGTCTAAGCACAGCGACCTGTATTCACTGGGGGCGGTGATGTACGTGATGTTGACGGGGCGTCCGCCTTTTACAGGCAAGCTGGCCAGCGATATTCTGCATCAGCATCAGTTTTCGCAGTTTGATAAACCGCGACACTATGTGCCGGAAATTCATCGGCTGTTGGAAGACTACGTTTGCACGTTGCTTGAAAAGAAACCCGAAAAACGTTTCCCAGATGCGCTTGTCGCTATCAAGCAACTTCGCAATGTTCGTGGCAGAATTGAATTCGAACAGGCGGCTGAACCGTCTACGGCACCCGGAAGTCAGGATTACTCTTCTGACCATACATCGGGTGGCACCAGCGATCGAACACGCGGTGGGGACCACAAGTCGTCGCTTGCTAACGATCGTGGCCCCGGTGCCGCCACGATGGTGCGAAATATTATTCGGGAGGATATTGAAGCAAGTCTTGCCAAATCGCCAGTGGCGAAATTCTTCGATAATACCTATGTGCTGATTGGGTTGTTCGCTGTGGTTGTGGGCACGGGATTTTATCTGCTAAGAACATCGGTTCCTGATGCTGCTGAAGAGTTTCAGCGTGCTGAAACGATGATGACAACAAAGGCGGGAGCACAATGGTTGCGTGCTCGGGAAATTCTGGAACCAATTCTGGAACAGGATGCGTTACCGGAAAAAACGGATCAGATCCAAAGCTGGCTGCGGCAAGTTAACCAGTATGAATTTTGCCGACGCCTGAAAGTTGCCGCGCCGTCCGATAGTACTCGCGATTCTGAACTGCAGCGACTTATTCGAGTTGCTTTTGAGCGATATTCTGAAGGTGAAATCGCAGTGGCAATTGAGCAGTTGCACGCGATTCAACAGGTTGTTGGAAATGATCCCGACTATGCTTATCTGAGTGAGTTCTTTGCTGCGACCTTGACGGACTGGAGCAGCGAGCAGAACGTGGCAGGGCGGCAGCAGTTGTTAAATGGTATTGCAGATGACGCATCAAAACAGCTGAGCGCCGGGCTCGCAGGCGAATCAATAAAGGCGACGCTGGCGGCAGCATTGACACTGTATGCCGATGACGCGTCGGTTGCCCCGGAAGTTGCTCGCTGCAGGAGTCTGCTTAATGAAATTTCGTCACTGCCTGCTGAAGTTGAACCGTAGTCAGTCGCGTGCAACTGAGGGGGGCAGCGTTCCGCCATGGCATACATGTTTTGACGCGTGGTGCAAATGCTCAGCTGTTGTACGTGCTGGTTGACTTCAGCTTCACAACAGAGGAAAATTCGTTTCAATAGGGCAGCAATTTAGTGCGGGGTGGATGCTCGGAAAGTTTCCTGCTTTAGTACTGATACGCCGTGGTATGAGCTTGCACGTTTCTTGCAGCGTTCTGATTTAAGGCGGCTTTAACGCTGTGTGGCGACTGCTGATTTATTGCAGTGTCTTGCGAGAATTCAGTTGGTTTCGAACGGCTTCCGCAAGCTGGCGAACAGTGAATGGTTTGTCCAGAACGGGGGCAACGGGTGAAGTTTCCGAATGAGATCTGCTGTCGTATCCGGTCATGTACAGTACGGACAAATTCGGTTGTTTTGATACTAGTGTGTTGGCTAACTGCAGGCCATTAATCTGTGGCATGGCAACGTCCGTGAGCAATAACTGGATGTCAAATTCCGGATTTTCAGCGATTTCAATGGCTTCGTTAGCGCCACTGGCAACCAGAACATTATAGCCCAGGTATGTCAGAGCCTTTGTGGTTGAGTCACGAATTGTGGGTTCGTCGTCGACAATCAAGATTGTTTCAGTACCTGAAGGCGTATCGCGTTGTTGTGTTGCTTTCGGCGACGGTGTTGCTGCACCTGTCGCAACGGGCAAAAGAATTTGAAACGTGGTTCCACTGGTGCTGGTGCTTCTTAGTGAAATGTGACCGCCGTATTGAGTGATGACTCCATAAGCCACTGACAGTCCCAATCCGGTGCCATGATGGTGACTTCGAAGAGTTCGGCTGAATTGCAGATGAAATCGAAAATCCGAGGAGTCACCTATGTTGTGAAGTTGGTTTCCAGCAGGCGTTGGTTTGGAGACGTTGGGACTTGTTGTTATGGCGTTCGGTGTTAATGATTCAGCCGCTTTTTGTGAAATTTTGCGTTGGATAGTCGGAGTCTGTTGACAGGATGGCGTTTCAACTTTGTCCGGGAGTTTCTGCGGGGCTCGATTTGTTCAGGTTTATTACTGTTTTGTGGTGTGTCCAGGTTGTTGACTCATGCATGTTCACGGCATTCCTATTGAAATCATTCAGCGTCTTCGGCAGGGAGAACCGACTGCGTTGGCGGATCTGTTTGCCGTGTCTCGAGACCGTTTGAGGCAGATGATTCATTTTCGGATCGATCCTCGGTTAAACCGAAGAATCGATCCCGACGATGTTCTGCAGGAAGCGTACCTTGACGCTCAGAAGCGAATCGAGCACTATCAGGCGACGCCCGAAGAGTCGTCTGCTTATGTTTGGTTGAGGCTGATTACTTTACAAACATTGGCTGATACTCATCGACGGCATCTCGGAACAAAAGGCCGCGACGCATCTCGTGAACAGCCATTGCCGGAAGCGTCATCTGCGAACCAGACAACCGCTCATTCGATTGCGAATTTGCTGGTGAGTGGACTAACGTCTCCAAGTGAGGCCATTCAACGCGCTGAAGCCATAGAGCAGGTTCGCGTGGCTTTGGAGCAGATGGATCCCATCGATCAGGAAGTACTTGCACTTCGCAATTTCGAAGAGCTGACAAACACCGAAACGGCTGAGATTCTGAAGATCGCTCAGGGAGCATCAAGTCTTCGGTATATCAGAGCGCTCAAGCGCTTGCAGCAGGTGATGTCGCAGTTTCCAGAATCGAAACGAACCTGGTGATCGTATGTCGAATTCCAAAGATTGGCGTGTCCGCGTCGAAGTGCTGGCGGACGAATATCTGCAGCGCCGTAAAGCGGGTGATCGGGTTACGATCGAACAGTATGTTGATCTGCATCCTGATCTGGCCGACGATATTCTGGATGTCTTTCCTGCCATGGAGGCCATGCAGAATTTATCGGCCAGCTGGAAGCAGGCAGTATCCAATCATCGATCGGGCCCGAAGCTGCCGTTTCAGCTTGGGGACTATCTTCTGGAACGCGAAATTGGTCGAGGCGGTATGGGCATCGTTTATGAAGCTCAACATGCAAGCCTGCGGCGACAGGTGGCCATTAAACTGCTGACTCCATTGTCGTTAAACAGTGACAAAGATCTGCAACGCTTTCATCGTGAGGCTCGGGCAGCAGCCTCCCTGCATCATACGAACATTGTTCCCGTATTTGACTTTGGCGAACAACAGGGATTTTACTTCATTGCCATGCAGCTGATTCGTGGCACTGGACTGGATGCTTTAGTTAGTCGTGCGCGTGCAGACTTTGTTGCTGAAGCTGAAACACCGCGTGACTTGTCAAAGGCGATGGTGGTGTCTGCCGCCGATGCTCATCATGAAGCTTGTACGAAGGCTGCGGGGGCATCTGTCGCGGCCATGGAAGTTCCCCCGTACAATTCGGATGCCTATTGGAAGACCGTTGCGTCATTCGGAATTCAGGCGGCAAATGCTCTGCAGTACGCTCATTTGCAGGGAACAGTTCATCGAGACATCAAGCCCGCAAACTTATTGCTGGATGCTGGCGGGATTGTCTGGATTGCCGACTTTGGGCTCGCTCGACAAGCGACTGACGAATTGGCAACTCAGTCCGGTATGTTGTCAGGCACGCTTCGGTATCTTGCTCCAGAACACTTTCAAGGAACCTGCGACGAACGTACAGATCAGTATGGTCTGGGACTTTCGCTCTACGAACTCATAACACTGCAGCCTGCCATGGGCGATACCGGCAGTCATGCCGAAATTATGAAACGGATTGTTGCTGCTAATGTGGTTTTGCCACGGCGCATCAATGGTTTAATACCCAGGGATCTGGAAACCATTATCCTGAAATCTATGGCGGCAAATCCGACGCATCGATTTGCTTCGTGTCAGATGTTGGCTGAAGAGTTGACTCGCTTTGTTGAGGGGCGTCCGATTCACAGTCGCCCGGTGTCGTCGTTCGAACGACTTTGGCGATGGTCGAAACGCAATCCATTGCTTGCTTCCAGCTCCGCGTTGTCGGCTTTGCTGCTGGCGATGGTCGCCATAGTGGCACTTGTTGGTTACCGTGCCGAACGTCATCAGCGAGAAGTTGCAGAGTCCACTTCTGATCTTTTGCTGAATGCACTGGACAGTGTGTTTGATGAGTACGCTCTTCCACAAAAATCGTCCGAGCTTCTGGGAACTGCTTCTTTGCCGACTCCCGTGCTGACCAAAGATTCGGCGGCGATGCTGGAAAAGCTGCTGCCTATTTTTGATCGCCTGGCGGCCATCGATGACAACAGCGATGTTCGCTTAAGAGCTGTCGCTGCCGGCAAGCGAGTGGGAGACATTCATCAGCGACTTGGGCAATTCAGTGACGCCGTCGCTGCATACCGAAAAGCAGCGACCGGTTTTTTGTCGTCTCCGAACGCGGACAGCGTTGAAGTACAGACGATCGTTTCGGATACCTACAATGAAATTGGAATCTGTGAGCTAATGTTGGGGCAAACCGCTGCGTCCAAGGCTTCGCATTTGGCGGCGCTGGAAAGTTTGCAGCGCATGCAGGTCTCAAACGCCAACCCTGAGTTGGAGTTTCGGTTGGCTCAAACACATTATCTGCTGGCTCGTGAGCTCCGTCCAGGAGAGAGCCCGACAATGCAGGATATGATTCCACCGTCTGACGAGTTTGAGAATCCGCGTCCTGCGCCGGGGCCGCATCCATTCGGTCCACCGCGCCCTTTTCGAGAGCCTGGTGGCAGATGGCCGAATGGTCCACCTCCGCCGAATGGGCGTCCTGAAGGTGGGCGTCCTGAAGGTGGACCGCCGTTGGGTGGCCCGCCACGACGGGGCGGCGATGATCTGTGGATAAGTCCGCAGAATCGAGAACACCTTGAAGCCGCGATTGCATTATTGGAGCCATTGAATGCCGGAAACGACGTGAAGCCGCGTTGTCGCCATTTACTGGCTTCGTGTCTTCGCGGACTTGTATCTGATCGGTTTTCGCACAAATCAATTGCAGAAGCGGAAGCGGACAATCGAGCGTTGTCGATGTTGAAGTCGCTTGTGGCAGATTATCCGGACGTGCCCGAATTTCGGCTTTCACTGGCTGATTCGCTGGCAGCCATTAACACTCAGGGGCGCGACGCAATTCACCCGGAAGATCTTCGGGATGCGGAACAGCGATTGAGGGAAGCTCTGGAAGTTGCCGAGTTACTTGTTGCCGATCATCCGTATGTGCCTGAGTACGCCGTTGCTTTGATTCATGTCAGAAACCGGTTGGCTCATATATTGGAACGCCGCAGCGAGCGACTAGCAGCGTGTCCGGATACCCGTTTCCCCCTGGATATCATTGATGAAATGGTT
>CALFSX010000259.1 GCA_937916515.1 uncultured Planctomycetaceae bacterium
ACAAAGGCAAATCCTCACACAACATTTTTCCGGGACAGAAGACCTGTCTCAAATAACCTTAACCCGCGCCCACTAATTCTACGGAACTTCATACAGCCTAATTCGTCGCTTGCTTGCGGCTCTGTTGGTTTGGTGTAGTTGTTGATGGTGCGGCTGTGCTTTTGGAGTTGTCTGACGGGTAGTGCAGAAGCCTGTTCCCACCGAAATAAAGAGGCTGTCGATTTAATCAGCGCGAGCTCAAAACCTGTCAATGTGGCATTTTGAATTTGGTGGTTTCGTCCATCTCGTTGCGCAATTCTGAGTTGGGCGTTGTGAAATCAAAATCTCGGCACACTGAATTTATTTAATCGACAGCCTGATAAATTCGGTGGTGGACGACGATAGCTGCTTGGTAAAACTCTAACGAGGCTTCGCCTCAGACCATTCGAGCTGCAGCTCGGAAACGCGACTACGACGCTCAGAAAAGTTTACTCAACGTGAAAAGGTTCGCTGTTTTAAGAAGCCGGACAAACATAGCATTCGCTTTGCATGTTGAAGTGACGTCAAGATCTGTCCGCAGCGTACTACGCCGAAAACAGGAAGTAAAGGTGCCGCCCACTATGACTCAAGATCGCTGGTCAGGGAAGCTGCAGAGTCTCCGGCGATGTTCCAAGTTTCAGCCCACCTGTTCCTCAGGCAGCTTTTCACCGATCTTACCCCCGCGGCAGCACCGCGAACGGCTGCTTGACAACACAGCCGGAGGTTTACAGAATCACGACTGCGGATGTGAAAGGTGTGAATGGGCTCGCGTGGGGACAGCTTTCGGAAGCAAAACGGTGCTGTACTGGTTTAAGCATACTTAACAAGACCGGCGGCTGTTCGCTGATTCTGGGCAATCCAACAACGACGTTTTCTACACTTGCATCAGAATCCAATGGCTCAACGACAAACAAGTATTCTTCGGGAATTGTTTGGCATTGATGCCAGGTGCCTTGGAGTCTTTCGGATCGTGATCGCGTTGATCATTCTGGCAGACCTGTTGTTGAGATCGCCATTCATCGTGGAGAACTATACCGACGACGGTTTCCTTCCACGCGATCTTGTGAGTGCCCCAGACTGTTATTTGTCTTTGCAGATGCTGGACGGTTCTTACGCCTTTCAAGTTGGACACTTTATTCTGGCAGGAATTGGCGGGCTGATGCTACTGGTCGGCTTCCGCACTCGCACGGCAACCGCGATTTGCTGGTTGCTGACCGTTTCGTTGCACGCAAGAAACGCATTTGTGCTTGATGCTGGTGACGATCTGCTTCGATCGATGTTGTTCTGGAGTCTGTTTCTGCCACTGGGACTGAGGTACTCGATTGATGGACGAAAAAAAGTAGCCCAGAATCCGCACGTCGTACTTTCGGCAGCGAGTGCAGCTTTGTTATTGCAGTTTGCCTGTGTCTATTTCTTCGCGGGCTGGTTCAAGACCAGTGAAGAATGGGCGACCGGAACTGCCATTGAGTACGCTCTTGGGCAAAAGCTTTGGATTCGTCCGGTTGGGAACCTGCTTAGTCAATATCCGAATCTGTTGCGATATCTGACACGAGCGGTGGTGTGGTTCGAAATTGTCGCGCCGTTGTGCCTGTTCATCCCCTTCAAGACACGGTCCATCCGAATGTTTGTCATTCCGGCATTCTGGATGTTTCAGTTTGGACTTGCCATAACAATTCGCTTGCACATTTTTCCACTGATCACAGCGACTGCGACAATCCCATTCCTGTCTTCGGTGATCTGGCCAAATTCATTTGGGAACAACCTTGAAGCGGAAGGCACTGCCAAAACTGGTGCCCGAAAAGTTTCGAGGCGCGGACGAATCGCGTGGAATGCAACGCTGGCTGTATTGGCGGCGACCGCGATCTGCATACAAGCAGCGCATTTTGGAAAAAGCCTGTTGCCGACAGAAGAACGGATTGTGTCACTTATTGGGTGGAACGCGATTTGGTCGATGTATTCCAATACACCGAAGTACTTGTATCAGTTTTCAGCCGAAGCAACTTTGGCGAATGCAGAGACAATTGACCTCGTAAATTCTGAAGTGACAACCAGCGATCGCATGAGGACTCAGCAGCTGCACCAGTCGTACCGCTTCAGATACTTCTTGCAGATGGCATCGAGCGCATCACCTGACTTTACCTCCCGATATCTGGCACGGCTGGTGTATCGCTGGAATGAAACTCAAACAGCAGATCGCTTTGTCGTGCAAGGTCGGATCATCGGTACTTCAAAGGCCATACGAGACACCGCTCCAGTTGAGTCCACCGTTCTGGTGGAAATTGGATTCAGTCAAGCCGAAACTCGATAGCTGTGCCAGTGCAGAGAATCAGCAAGGAGCGATAATGTGTATTACTTTTCTCAGCCAACGAGATTGTTTCATTCGCCAAACGAAAGGCTGCTGCTGCTTGTTTTGACGATGGTTGATGAGCCGACAGAGTTGGTAGGCCGAATCAAGGTCCGGTGCGACGCTGCTCCGGCAATAGCGACGGAAACGACAACGATCGACTCACGCCTGCTGGAACTACGCCCACTTGTCCTGCGTACTTTCCCCATCGCGTGAATTGACAGGACTCAGCAGGCGAAAAGGATTTGTTTCGCCGGATCTAGAAAACGCTACCTGCTGAGGTACAACTGAAAAAAGCGATTACCAAAATGTAAAACATCGGTTGGTCGTTTAACGTTGTTCAACAGCAGAGACTAATCCCACACTATCCATGGAAAAAAGAATTTCCACTGCAGCACCTTGTTGCTGATGGGAGCATTTCCAGCCATCTCGGACTGCTTCCACATCAAAATCCGGAACCGGGTGAGGAACCAGAAGATGCCAGAGTGTGCAGACGATTCGAGCGTCATGTTCGTCATCAACGACGAAGTTGAAATCCCGTAGAAGTCCCACAAACTCCTCCACGAAGTTCTCATTTGTGATCTTCCAAACCTGAGCGTTTTCCTGACAGTTTACGATGTTGACCAGATCTCTGAACGGTGACGAAGGCCCTCCTACAAAAAAACGGCTCGAAAGCCGTAGTCTAACCCAATAGAAGCCAAGCGTTTCGAACGGTGAACCATTCAAGTTCTTGAATGCAGGGCCCAAGCGAATATGCTGACGCAAATCCTCTAGAGAGGCATCCGTTCTGATGTAAGATTGATCTCTCGTGATCTCGGTCAGATAGCTGTTTAGAAGTGCGGAGCATGGGCTGCCTTCTATGTCTGCTGGCAGTTGATATCGCGGGCTGATCGTCCACGAGCACCAGCTCGCCACGGCGATCAGTACAAGGCTTAACCCGATGCGATTCGTGATTCGAAGGTTACTCAAGCCGATGCCCCCATGTGCAGGTTACCCGAAGAATCGGCGGATCTTTGCGGCGAGGTTAACGCTCAACTAAAACAGGAAAGCCATTCTATTGAGCCAACGGGGCTGCGCCTGCTCGGAAAGGAGCGACCGAAGGCAGCTCCCTTCCGTTTAAGCTTGTCGCAGAGTCAATAGCGACGATTGGGCGACGACTACTGCGCCGACGATTTCATGGCCGCTTTGGCAACGGCAACGCATTCGCGGATATCGGCCAGTGGATTCTTAGGGTTTTCTTCGTACTCCAACGATAGAGCGCCGTTTGATGGGAAGCCAACTGACTGCAGAGAGCTGAAGACTTCTTCGACGTTCAGATGACCTTTGCCCAGAATGACGCCTTCGGACTTGTCCTGCATTTCTGCGAAGTCCTTCAGGTGAATTCCGTAAAGCCGACCTTTCAAAAGTCGAATGACTTCCGGCGCAGTTTGGCCAGACCGAATGTAGTGTCCCAGGTCGGCACAGGCACCAATCCGTTCGTCGTGTCCTTCAACGACGCGCAGCACATCAATGGCTTTGTTGTATCGATGGCGTGGCCCATGGTTGTGAATGGCAACTCGGATATCGAATTCCTTCACAAGATCATCAAGGTTGTCGAATGAATCAAAGTCCGGATCGGCCGTGATGCATGGAATGCCAAGCTTCTTTGCAAATTCGAAAATCGCTCGATTCTTGTCGGCATCCTTTGTCAGCTTGTTAACACCATGCGCCGAAATGGACATCCCCAAATCTTCCACCTTCTTTTTGGTGAGAGCGATTTCTTCGTCGGACGCATCGGTGCTTAACATGCCGCTGTAGAATTCGACTTGCTGAAAGCCGAGTTCGCTGGCATGCTTCAAGGCTGCGTCCACCTTGTAGCCTCGCAGGGAATACAACTGAATGCCAAGTTTCGGCTGCCCCGGTTCTGCCGCCATGGCTAGTTTTGAATATCCTCCCAACGCTGCGGCTACTGTGATTGCAGAAGTTGTTTGCAGAAAGCTGCGTCGACTGTGTTGTGTCATCGATGGTTCTCGTTAAGGCGTGAATAAGCCGAAATTGGTGCAACCTGCAGTTTATGCAGCAGAGCAACAAGTCTCAAGCAGTAACACCGAATACAGTCTTACTCAAAAGGATGCACGCACGGAGCGCGCATCATTGCTCGTAGCGACAACGGAGCGGCTCGGCGATTAGAACTTCCATGTCTTCCGGCCATCCACGCCACCGGGTCAAGGGCGAAGCCCTTGTTAGGTAATTGCCGCTGACGTGCATTTTCAAATGCATCGGCAATGCTGAGTTTGGTAGTGAGGCCCGTTGTATTCTGGCACGTATGGGGGCATGGATCCTATGGGAAGCCCTCACGCGAAATGAGGCCGATTTCTGTGTCAGAATACCGCTCGCCAAACGATCCACGTCAAGTCTTGTTCAACTCAGCATGCACGCTAAGTCAAAACCTCACGTGTTATGCTCAGTTTAGACAGCCTGACACAAAGTCACAGACTCGTTTGCGGTATTCAACTTTGCCGATCAAGCAGCAATCCTCGTGACCGGCGCCTTCAACCAAATGCAGGGTGGCCCATTCTCCGGCATTTTCTCTGAGCGTCTCGCTCATTCTGCATGGAACTCTGGAATCTTTTTCACCGTGAATAATGAGAACCGGACGCTTAATGGATCCAATCTTGCTTACGGAATCAAATCGCTCAGTGAGGAGAAGATCAACAGGAAGAAATTGCAGCAATCCGCCGTACTGCAACCTGGACATATCCAAAATGGACGTAAATGTACTTTCGACAATGAGCCCAGCAGTATCCTTGGCCTCACGCCTGGTCGCCAGCTCAATTGCGACAGCACCACCGAGCGAATGGCCATAAATAAAAATCCGCTGCGAAGTAAACCTGGACTTCAGGTAGTTCAGCGCAGCCAAAGCATCCTCATAGACCGTAGACTCGCAAGGTGATTCGTCTTCGTAGCTCTCAGCGTAGCCTCTATAATCCAATACCAGGACATGATAGCCGCATTCATGAAAACTCTCTGTGTGTTCCAGATTCTTTCCTCTGGTCGCATCCTGTCCGTGCAAATAGAGGATCACTGGAGCGTCAGGATTCTCTGCGGGGACCCAGAAAGCGTAAAGCGGCTCTGGTGTTTTCTGACCGTCAGGAGGAAGTGGAATACGCACATCTTCGCAAGGCAGCCCCATTCGCCGAGGATGTGATGGTTGAGTTGCAAGTGGAGCGAGTATTTTGTCAACTTGTGTGCCCCAGAAATACGCACACGTGAAAATGTAGAGTAAGGCAAATCCACCGAAGAATCGCATAAGTCGGCGCGCTATTCTCGATTGTGCCCAGGTAAAGGTCATTTGTGGATGCTCGTATTTACTTCAGCTGTTTCGAAAGTAGAACGTCGAAAAACTCCGTACGCGGACCAGTTGTCTATGCTTGAAAACTGGCCGACCTTCCGCGGTCCTGTCGATGCGATTGTTCATATAAGCCACTGCACGGCGGGAAGTTCTGGCGTAGTATAACGTGAGGTGATTGGCGCGGGAATGTTCTCCGTTTGAATTTTTCATGCCCTTCAACAGCATGCATCTCGATGGCTGAGTCGACATTCTTTTCCGGCCCGCTGCGAACGAAAGTTCGCAGTCGAATCAATCACTGTCATGCGGTCGGCGATGAAGCTCTTCTGTCGTTTCCCCTGTCCGCGAGACTGGTACACGGCGAAACAACTAAAAGTCAAAGGCGCGAGCACTCAACCTGATTCAACGACTGTGTGGCACCTGCGGTTGGTTTCACCGTCGGAGCTACGTCGGGACAGCAGTTCGAGCTTCTTGAACAAAGGCAGTTTGAGCTCCAACTGATCCCGCTCGACCGCAATCGCTCTTTCAGCGATCCGTCTCAACGGCGAAGCCCTTGTCGCAGTCTTACTCAAATGGATGCGCCCATGGAGCACGCTTCATTGCTCGTAGCGACAACGGAGCGACTCGGCGATTAGAACTTTCCACGCCTTCCGGCCATCCACGCCCCCGGGGCAAGGGCGAAGCCATTGTTAGTAGTCTGCTGCGGTCAGGCTGTTGAGCACTGATTGCTGCCAGGCTTGCAGCTTTTGTGTCAGGTCGTCGGCACGGTCGGGGTTGCTGGCCATCAGATCGCTGGTTTCTTCAGCGTCCGCTCGGATATCGAACAGTTCAATTTTCTGCTTTTCGCCTTCTCCCTGAACGATCAGTTTGTACTGATCCGTCAGGATGGCACGAACGCCATTGCGATCGCTGTCTTTGATTTCGGGGTGCCGAAAGTTGGTGAAGTTTCGAGTGTTCAGATTACCGGCTTTCTTCACCAGCGGCGTCGTGCCGCTCTGCAGATTCGCGTCGAGATACGGCTTCTTCTGGGTATCGCCTTTCATATTGAATGTCCAGAAAAAGATGGGTTCACCACGCGTTTTCATGTCGCCGGTGATGAGCGGTTTCAGGCTGATGCCGTCAAGCGGACGGTCTGGCAATGGTACGCCGGCGACGTCGCACAGAGTTGGCAGAATATCTGACGTGACGCCGTTAACGTCAGATGTGCGCGAAGCCGCTATCTGCTGCGGCCATTCGATCACTCCCGGAACACGGACTCCACCTTCGTAGTGATTCCCTTTCTGGCCACGAAACGGGGAAGTAATAATGCCATCACCGGAAGTTCCATTATCGCCACAGTACCACACCAGCGTGTTGTCACGCAGTTGATTGTCGGTCAGCCATTGTCGTAGCGTGCCGATGGAACGATCCATGGCTGTGATTTCCGCATAACGTTCGCGAAGCACCTGATCCAGAGGCCGCTTTGTGGGACGCCCCGTTTCGTTGGATGTGAGCGACACCTGCTTTTCGTAATAGCTGGCCGGAAGATTATCGTACAAAGCCAGATCTTCCGGCAGCCCGCTGTACGGTTCGTGAGGGGAACCAAACCAGACCACCGTGAAGAAGGGTTTGTTGCTTTGTCTGGCCGACTTAATAAATTCGACAGCCTGTTCGATAATGATCTCTGAACTTTCCCCCTGAAACTGTTCCGGCGGTCCGCCATTTCGAGAGAACCACGGGTTCAGTTCAAAGAAGTTGTCGTGCGACAACCATTGCTGAAAACCCATCGCTCCTGGGTTTGTCGGCGAACTTGCTTTGACCGGCCCCAGATGCCATTTTCCGAAATGACCGCATAGATATCCCGCATCGTGCAGTAGCTTTGCAATTGTGATCTCTTCCGGGCGGATCGAATAGCCGGGGGCGAAGGTACCGTAACGGTTTGGATGTCGCCCCGTCATGACGCTGCCACGCGTCGGCGAGCAGGAAGGGTGAGCCGAATAAAAACGATTCAGCTTCAGCCCGCTTGTCGCCATCTGATCCAGCACCTGCGTTTTCAGATGAGGGTGTCCGTTGTAGCCCGTTTCGTCCCAACCGTGGTCATCTCCCATCAGCAGAACAATGTTTGGCTGCTCGCCGGCCGCCGCAAATGAGGCTGCCGCTACCAACGTCGGCAAAGATAAGGCCACGGCAATCAAAAACCTTGCAGTCGTCCGCATGAAAACGGCTCCTTGATGAATGGAATGCACACAGCGAGCTTACCTGCCCGCGAAAATTAAGGTTTAGTCTATCGAATCCCAACGCCTGCGACATCGGTGCCTGACCAGATTCCGACCTCACAGGAACGGATTTAGCGGCGACAGCCTATCCTTGCCTGGACGGGCCAATTTCTGATTCATCAAGACGTCATACGGAACGGGAAGTAATGCCGCAACGCGACGTCCCAGCCTGACGGTGGCCCATCAACACATTTGTAGCGATACGATGGACGCCACCCCGCGCGTTGCCGCATCGCGTCAATTAGAGGCCCCATTTCACGTCGTTGGCTGCACCAACAAAGCCATGTTCCCCGATCACGCTGCGGATGCATTCCTGTTCGTCGTCGGTGCCGACATTTGAATGAAGGAATGTATCAGCCATCTTTAGCAAACAACGCATTGCGGTCTAAGTGGCGGCATGGATGCCGACTTATAGATCGTGCGTGGAACTTTTCCGGTTCGTGAAAGGGGGCTGATTCAAACCGTTTGAATCAGCTCTTGCGAATTCAACGACGCTGCTGAATTCTCGACCTCACCGATGTTTTCCATCGGGCGATCGTTTCTCTGCCCCAGGGTGCGATTTTTGTCGTGACGCAACGCTTGGCCGCATTTGCTGCAGTCAGCGTGGGAATGACTGTGACGGACGTGCTTCTGGCTTCGGGGGCCGCATGCGATCGCGACCTGCACGCGACATTTGTTCTTGCGGTCTGTTCCGCTGCAGTTGGGGCACTGAAAAGATGGGCCGGATTCTGTTTGTTTCGCCACCTTTTGGTCCTGATGTCTTCGCGCGTTTCAGTTGGACCGGTGAGAAGCAATCAGAAGCAGTAGTTGTGAACTCGCTATGATCTGTATAGCTTTCGTCAATTGAGGAACCTTAGCCGTGCTGCTGATCGGCAGAACAACTTAAGCGGAACGCTTCCAACCGGTCAATGGCTGACGTCGTCAGGCCTGGCACCCCCTCAACATCTTACCAGAATGTTCACATGTTATTCCGTTGGCTTAAGAACAGGCGTCGAGCGAAAATTCTGGCGAAGACGTATCCCGTGGCGTGGGACAGAATCATTGCCGAAAACGTCGTGCATGTCCAACAGTTGAACGATGTTCAGCAGACGCGACTGCGGCGACTGGTGCAGGTGTTTGTTGCTGAGAAAAACTGGGAAGGCTGCGGCGGCCTTGTGCTGACCGATGAAATTCGCGTGACGATTGCAGCTCAGGCATGTTTGCTTGTGGTTGGACTGCCACAGGACACGTACTTTGATCATGTGTTGTCGATTCTTGTCTATCCCAATGCGTATGTCGCGGAAGGTACACAGATTACCAGAGCCGGCGTCGTCATGGACAAAGGGCAGGCTCGATTGGGAGAAGCGTGGTGGCGTGGCCCGGTCATTCTGTCGTGGCCGGAGACGTTGTCCGGCGGACGAATGGAGACTCCTGGCAGCAATCTGGTGTTGCATGAATTCGCGCACCAGCTTGACATGATGAATGGCCGATTCTGCGACGGCATGCCAGTGCTGGAAACGTCGGCCGACATTGATCGATGGATCTCAGTGCTCGGCCCGGAATACGATTCGCTGGTTGAAGCCTGCGGCCGAGGTCACCACGGTTTTCTTGACTGCTACGGTGCCACCAACCCCGCGGAATTCTTCGCTGTGCTGACGGAAACGTTTTTTGAGCGACCTCATTCTTTGAAGAACCACCATCCGGAAGTGTACGACGTGGTCAGAAGCTTCTATCGGCTTGATCCCGCAGAATGGGCGGGCAACGCTCGCTGATGGCTCAGACGAAAGGTCTTGCAAGCGAAGTCGCACCTTCAACCGCGTTCGTCCTTCCGCCGTTGGGCGAAGTCTGCACTTAATGAACGTATTCTGACGCGATAATGGTAGGCAGGTTTCGTTTGTTTGCCTCGCTACAGTGAGATTCTGCGAATATCTGAAACGCAGAAGCTGGCGTTAATAGATTGCTGGGGCAGGGCACTAACGAATTCAGGAATGTAACTTGGTGTAGTTTGACTGGAGTTTGCGTTTACTGGTGCCATCATCACGGTGGAGCGTGATGGCTACTTGACGACACGACCGGTTTTGGGATCGATTGTCAGGTTCAGCGCCTCGTTGTCGTTCGTATAGAACAGGAAGCCGTACATCATTTCGTGGTACGTTTGCAGGCCGAATTTTACGGTGGCGGATGGATCGGGGTTAAATGGGTTGAACGCCGAATTGTCAAAGTGAGCCGTGCAATCAACGCGAGTTCCTTTGGGAAACTTCATTTGGTCGACCGCCCAGCGATAAGACGACTGCCATTCGAAGTTGTAGTTCGGGACGCTCAACAAAATTTCCTGCCGCTGATCCGGATAGGTTGCTGCGAACGTCATATCTTTGCCTCGCAGATGCATATGGCAAAACATACCGATGCCTGTTGCGTCTTCCTGAAACGATTTCGACGCCTTCACTGCATGGTGACTGGCTTCCGGCGGAATCGCGAAACCTCGACCGTTGCATTGAAAATGCCGAATCTGCTTCTGAATCTTTTCCTTCGCAAACACAAAACCAACAGCTGTCTGGTCGGTTGTGGCTTCGCCGGTGGTGACGTAGTGCAATTGCACGCCAACAACGGATCCTGCGGGAATTCGAAAGGCGATACCGGAATCCAGCACCATTGGATCACCACCGGGGACGAAGCCAGTGATGAAGTTCTTCTCCGGGTGAAAGTCCTTACCGTGAATGTCCGTGATGCTGGCATAGCCCATGTTGCAGTGATGCACGACGTCATCGTTGCCAGGATTGATCTCAATCTTTTGAACCCATGTGTCTTCCAGAAACACGTGAGGCAACAGGGCATACCTATAGGGAACGTAACCTTCCGCAGGAATCATTTCCGGGGACGGCAAGCGAACGACAAGATCCGGTTCCCCAATCAGCCAGTCCGAATTGCGAGGTTCAAGCGGCGGTGGACCATCCGCAATATTCCCTGCTGCACGATCTCCCGTTGCCCATTCGGTGATGGTGCGAATGTCGGCTGTCGGAAGGTTAAGATTGTTGATGAAGGTGCCGTGTTCGCTGGCCGCATGCCACGGCGGCATGCGGCGTTGAGCAACAACTTCGGCGATCATGGCCGCATGACGGTTGACGTCTTCATAGGTGAGCAGTGAGAACGGAGCCGCGTTGTTGGGATGATGACACTTTTGACAGTGTTGCTTCATCAGTGGAGCGACGTCTTGATAGTATGTGAGGTTCCTGACTGGTGGCTGATTGGGTTTTGTGATGAGGCAACCATCAACGGGCGTTTCGGCAATACGGACGTCTCGGTCAGCCAGTATGTCTTCGATGGATTCTCGAAGATCTTCGCGGCCAGCATTTGGACTAACTCCGCCAAGTCGGAATTCGGAATCGATTCGTCCTCGATACTTCAGTTGCCGTTTCGCATCCAGAACAACGCATTCCGGTGTCCGAGTTGCACCGACCGCAGCCACGACTTCGCCGGAGAAATCCTTCGAAAATGGAAATGCAATATCTGCCTTCACCGCCTGATGAGCAACATCCACCACGGAATCGTCTGGGCCAGCGTTGATTGCCAGAAACTGCACACCTTTGGACCGAAACTCTTCGTCCAGCCGGCGCAGCTTTGGCAGCGATCGGCGGACGATTGGGCAGTCAAGTGTCGTAAAAATCAGCACAAAAGCTTTTCGTTGATCGAAATCGGACAGCGTCCGAGGCAGGTAGCGGATGTCGGTGAATGTAAAGTCATCGACGACAGAGCCAACCGCAGGACGAGCGGAATCGTCCGACCGCACTGAGCCCGCTATGAGCAGAAGATTTATCAGCAGAAAAATTGTGAACCGCATGAACACGTCGTCCTGAAACTAGTAGCCGTCACGCTCCGCGTGACGAAATGCCACAGAGAAACCTACCCAACGGCTGATTCGATAGATACAAAGCTAAAGCTTTCTTATGCCATACCAATAGTCGTCAAACCTAAACAAGTTCGTGCACGCTTCTCGTGCTGCTTTCATCACGCGGAGCGTGATGGCTACTTTTGTATTTCCTGAGTAAACACGTTCAGCTTGATATTGCGATAACGAACTTCCGTTTTACCTCCGCTGTGAAGCTGGAAGGCGATGATGCCACTTTTGGCACCTTCCGGGTCTTCCATGTCGACGCAAAGCTGGCCGTTAATCAATGTGCGAATGCGGTTGCGTTCGGCGATGATTTCGTAAGTGTTCCAATCGCCAGGTTTGACGTGTTCTTCGCCGGACTTGTCCCACAATAAAGCTCGCCCGTGTTCTTCGTACAGTTTGCCCCACCAGCCTTTGCCGATGTCAGCCTGATAGCCGCTCACCTCGCCATTCTTGGCCTGACTGCGAAATTGAATACCGCTGTTACCTTCGTTGTCGACAAGCTTCACTTCCAGTGTCAGATGGAAGTTGTCGACGGACAAATCGCTGACGATCCAGTTGTTGTGCTTCAGGCCATCGGTGCGGCCGACAAGTTCACCGTTTTCGACCGACCACAATCCTTCCGCTCCGGACCACCCCGTCAGGTCTTTGCCGTTGAAGATGGTTGATTCGTTATCCTTGGTGGCCAGCAGCGGGTTCTGCTGTTTTGCTCGCAGATAGGCGACCAACGAACGAACCTGATGCGGCGTGAACAGCTTTAACTGGTCGTCCGGCATCATCGACTTGTCACTTTCAATACGTTCGTCGATTTCGTCTTTCGGAACAATCACCACTGCATCGGCCGTCTGAACGGTGACCGATTTTGTGTCTTCGGTTTTCACCAATCCGGTGATCACACGCCCGTTGGTCGTGGCGATAATTGTTGCGCGGTACTCTTTCGCCATCACAGCGCTGGGGTCAACCACGTTGCTTAATAGATAGTCGACGTTGGCTCGGTTTGATCCCGTCAGATCCGGCCCAACTTTGTTGCCGACGCCATACAGGATGTGACACTTCATGCACGTCTTGGCAAAGATCGCTCGCCCCATTTCCAGGTTCGGTTCGGGGTGTTGCGTTGATTCGATCAGCGACTTGTATTCTGCGATCATCGCCAGTTTGTCGTCGGCCGATTCGCGAGCTGTCCCCCAGACGTTTTCCAACAGGGAATTGACATCTTTGTTCTTCAAAAATTGAAGCTGACGAACAAGATCCGCCGTTAGATCTGTGCCTGCGATCTGTTTGGCTTCGATAGCCTTCAATAAAGCAACGCCGGAGATCGCTCGCGAGCAAAGCGTTCCCAGCGCCATGCGTTTTTGGTTTGGCGTGAAGGATTCGTAGCTGGTCAGCAACGCTGTAGCGACATTCGCATCGTTGTACTGAGCAAGTCCCTGAATGGCTGCTTCGCGAAGCGGGCCGTCAGTCTTCAACAGTGATTGCAGTGTTGGCACCAACCCAACGTCGTTGGCATCCAGCAGGGACTGCAATGCCACCAGGCGAGTTTTCGCGTCGCCGGAAGAATCTTCAATCTGACTTCGCATGGCCTGCATTGCGGCTTTGTCGCCAAAGGTGACGCCCAAAGCCGTCGCCTGAATTCGTACGTCGGTGTTGTTGTTCTTCAGCAGTGCCGACGAAACTTCCGTCCATTCCGCAGGTGCGGCAACTTTTCTCTGGCCTTGCAGTGCGGATCGAATGGCATTGAGATAGGTAAGTTTCACGGCATCATTGGGAGCCGCTCCAAGCCCCTTCACCAGAATCCTAAGTGACGATTCCGCACCGCCGCTGCCGATACGTCTCAGCATAAAGTCTCGCAACAGCGGAATGTGTTCTCCAGCGGACATTGCCAAAGCGAGGGCTCGCGTGGGATCGACATCAGCCAGCGGTTCCGCGGCGTACCAGTACATCAGCGGCAGGTTGTGATCCGTGGCGTCTTCGGCGTGGCTGGTCAGGTTCTGCAGCAGATCCCAGCGTTCTTCCAGAGGAAGTTGCTGAGCCGCCGAAGCAAGATACAGCCGGACAACCGGTGACTTGTCGTTCAGAGCCAACGAAGTGAATGTCGCGACCAGCTGCTGGGCTGGTTTGTTGCGAGCTGTTTCCATTGCCAGCTGAATCGCCCAGCCTCGAACATACGGGCTGTCGTCCGCAAGCATCGTTTGAATATTATCGGGCGACAATTTGCCGATGACGTGCAACGCCCACGCAGCTCTCAGCCGCCGAGTGTCGTCGGAATGTGTTTTCAAAACATCCTGCAGATTGCTGATCGCCGTCGTGGAAAGATCTTGCGAGTCGGCGCGTTCCTGCAGCAGTCGACGACCATGACGAACGTACCAGTCATTCTCCTTCAACGCCAACGCTGCCAGTTGGTCGTCGGAGAGTGATTTGAGGTCGACTGTCGGAGCCGACGTTTTCGAATCGCCAAAACTGATTTTGTAGATGCGTCCGTTGGTCCTGTCGTGAACTTCCGATTCTTTGCGATGACAAGCCTGCATGTCGTACCAGTCGATCATCCATGCGTTGCCGTCCGGGCCATAGCGGATGTTCAGAATCTGAGACGCCTTATCGCCGGTGAGCAGGAAATCCGGGCCATGACTGCCAACGTAGCCAGAACCATTCGGCTTCAGCACGTCGACGTTTAGTCGCTGACCGTGGATGTTGTTCATGAACAACTGATTGCGGTACTTCGCGGGCCACGTGTCGCCCAGATAAATCATGGCACCAGCGTGAGCATGACCGCCACCGGCAGAATCAGATTTACTGTTTCCGCCATGTGGAGTCGCTCCCAGATAGTGCAGGTGATCGGCGATCGTCACGATGTCGCGGTACGTGTGCGGGTTGAAATGCTGTCCGCCCTGTCTCTGATATCGTCCGCCCTGAATCATGTGATACAAATGAGGAATCACGCAGGCAGTGATGAATGCCTGACCGTGATCGTTGAAGTCGACTCCCCATGGGTTGCTGGTTCCCTGAGCAAACGCTTCGAATTCGTGACGAATTGGGTGGTACCGCCACACGGCACAATTCAGCGGAATACGTTGATCGTCGGGAGTTCCTGGTTTGCCAACTTTTGAATGCGTGAATACGCCATGGCAGCCATACAGCCAGCCGTCGGGTCCCCAGATGAAGGCGTTCAATGTTTCGTGAGTGTCCTGATAGCCCCAACCATCCAATAGGATCTGCGGTTCGCTGTCGGGAACATCGTCGCAGTTCTTGTCGGGAATAAACATGAAGTACGGAGCTGCTCCCACCCACACTCCGCCGAAACCCACTTCAATGCCGCTCACCAGGTTCAGGCCTTCTGCAAACACCTTTCGCTGGTCCAGCGTGCCATTGCCGTCGGTATCTTCAAAAATTAGAATGCGGTCGCGGCCCTTGTCGCCTTTGGCTCGCACGGGATATTCGTAAGCCTCCGCAATCCATACTCGACCTCGA
The DNA here is from genome assembly GCA_937916515.1 of uncultured Planctomycetaceae bacterium. Lineage (GTDB taxonomy): Bacteria > Planctomycetota > Planctomycetia > Planctomycetales > Planctomycetaceae > Fuerstiella. The sequence goes on from CALFSX010000259.1 coordinate 15,279, forward strand.
TCATCAATCGCCATCGCAATGGGCTGCTGCACTTCCGGTTCGGCAGCGGCAACAGTCACGGAAAAACCTTCGGGAAGTTTCATGGCAGCAGCTGCTTCGTCGGCCGACAAACCCGAATGAGGATACTCGTCCTGCACAAGCTGAACGGGCGGCGCGGTTACAGCAGCCGGGCGATTTTCATGCAGCCGAAAGTTGTCGAAGTTAAGATGTCCCCACGGACCTGTGCTGGCATCAACCAGCCGAACCATGATTTCTTTGCCCACGTGAGCTCGCAGGTCCACCACCACTTGCCGCATCGTTTCGCTGCTGGTGCCCGCAATCTGGTAGAACACTTTGTCTGTGTCTTTGCGAACCAGTTCGACTCGCGTTTTATCCGTTGGCCCACCGTTGGTCAGGAAGCTTCCGTATGGCTGAGACACCACAAACGGAGCCGACGTGAGCGTGCCGATGCGTTCGTCGCCGTGATGTTCGAAGCCGCCAACCCAGAAGTTTCCACTGTGAGCACTGTGCATTCCTCGGCCACGCGCCGTGACGGTGTCGCCCTTGATGGGTTGACCTTCGAAGGCGTTCCCAGTGGAAGTCCAGTCGGCCAGTGTTCCTGTTTCGAAATCCAGATTCAGTTCTTTGCCGGCCATCGATTTAGGTTTCACACCCGCGACGGTCGGAGCCATAGCTGCAGCCGGTGCCTTCATGGCGGGCCCAGCCACGTATGTACCGTCCGACTGCTTCACGCGAAGATAGTCGATCGCAAACATGAACGATTTCTTTGCCTTGGGATTTGTGCCGACAATCTGAGCCGTCAGAGTGTGTTTGCTGCCTTCGGCGGACAGTTTGGGAAACGACAGCACGCCAGTTGTAGCCACGGCGGCGTTGTACAGATCGATCGGGGCACCCAGCTTTTGGTCGTCCAGGAACAACTGCACAATTCCGTAGTCGCCCGCAATGGTCAGCACGACATCAACATCAACAGTCCCCGTGAATGCCGGAAGATTCGCCGTCAACTTGTCACCGATGCGACCACGGGTCCACCACATCTGTGCCTGATTGCTCCATTTGTCACCGTTAAAGCGGCTCATGTCCTGAGCCTTTGCCGCACCGCCTGTAACTTTCACGTTCAACGCTTCGCCTTCGATGGCGCCGTCTGCCAGTCCCGTCTTTTTGTCAATCTTCGACTTCGGTCCACGTAGTGCGGTGGCTGCTTCGACAGAAGGCAGCTTTTCTCCTTCGTAGATTTTGGGTTGAGCCGCCAGCCAGGCTTCCTTTGAGACCGACTGCGTTTGGTGAGTTAAAACATGTGATCCCAGCATTCCGCCGACAACAATGTCGGGACGTTTGTCGTTGTTGACGTCGACGATCGAAATCTGACGCCCAATGCCCGCGTCACCATCGGCCTTGTGCGGAATCCAGTCAACTCCGTCTTTGTTGCGAACAAGTTTGAACCAGTAAACAACGGCTCCAGCGTCCCATAGCGGACTTTGCTTGTGATGCGACCAGTAGGTTTTTCCGGTGATGATGTCCTTCAGGCCGTCGCCATCGATATCGGCCAACGCCACCGAATGCGGCTCACTGAACAGCACGCCATATTTGTTTTCTGACGGATGCTCCCCCATGATTAGATGATGCTTGAACGTCGGCTCATCGTTGGCATCAGCAGCAGGCAGTTGTTCGTACCAGCCCAGTCCAAAGTTGTGGGCCGAATGGCTGGTGATGATGTCGCTGTCGCCATCGCCGTCAACATCGTAGGCATAAATTTCCGCTCCACCGTATGACTGGCTGAACGACGTTTCGTGATACAGCCAACGCGAAGTCAGTTCGTGAGTCAACGGTTGTTCAAACCAGCCGCCCGCGTGAATCACGTCCATTCGTCCATCGCTGTTGACATCGCCAATGCCCAGGCCATGACCAAACTTAGTGGAAGCAATCTTTTCTGAGATTGGATGAAAGGTCCACGTTGTGAATGGGCGGTCCCAGTCGACTGTCGCAAAACCAAAGAAGCCGTCTCGCGTACAAACCAATTCCGGTCGTTCGTCGCCGACAATATTGATCAACTGAGGCGACTCGTTCGACACCCAGTCAAACACCTGATGCTTCTTCAAATGTGATTCAAAGCCATCCTTGCCCGGATTCTCGTAGACGTACGCTGGAGTTCCCGGAAAGCCGACAACAAAAACATCGTTGCGACCATCGCCATTGAAGTCGTATGGCCAGTTAAAGAAATTGTCCGCATAGCCAGCCGTATTCTGTGCCACCGGCTTGTAAATTTCGTGCTTCCGGGTGAAGTCCGGCCCTTCGAACCAGTACGGCCCGTAGACCACATCTGCCACGCCATCTCCGTTGATGTCGGCCGCGTTTGCGCCTTCCGAAAAGTAGGTGTTTGTCAGTTGCTGACGTTCAAACGTGTGCAACGTGAATTCATCAGCGGCAAACGATTGCGTGGTTGAAGCAAACGCAATAAGTAGAAGCCGAGGTAAACAGTGGCGGGTTAGTCGGTTCATGTCAGGTCTCATAGTATCCGCTACGCTCCGCCGTGAAGATATGTCACACAGCAGGCCGGTTAAGCAATTGAAAACAGGAATGCAATTGTACGTCAATAGTGGTCGATACTTCTGTTTGCCCGATGATTTGGGACGCGAAGATCCTGCGGTCATTACGGCGGAGCGTGATGGCTGCTAAGCCTGATGCAATGCAACAGTGTGAGCGGGATAAACAATTGCAACATGGATTGAGATTTGGTTGTAACAGCGGTTGATGTGGTTGTGGCCAACTGATTTGCATCGCGGTATAAGTTGCTTTATCACGGAGGGCGTGATGGCTACTGACAACACGGCGATTAAACATGCACGTTACTCAATTTGCTCGAACGTCACGTTTCCGATGCGGTATTGTTTCCAGTCCTTGAAATCGAAATGCCACCATTCGTATTCGTAGATTGCAAATCCTTCGGATTCCATTGTGCGGCGAAGCAGCTCTCTGTGCCAGCGTTGACGCGACGTACCGCCGGGGTATTGCGGAAATGATCGCGGTGAAAATTCGTCATAGCCGGCTACCATTTGAATGGGTTCGCCAGAGGCAAGATCATACAATGTTATATCAACGGCGCAGCCTCGGTTGTGACGAGATCCATTGGCGGGATTCGCGACGAAGTCTTTCAAGTCGTCAGGCGTGGCGTCCCAAAACATTTTTGTGACGTGCCATGGACGGTACGCATCGTGCACCAGCAGGCCCAGGCCGCGTTGCTTCAGTCGAGCGTTTGCTCGAACGACCGCTTCCGCTGCTGGACGCTGCATGAAGGCTCGAGCCTGCTTATAGAAGGTTGCACCCGTGAAGTTGTTGGTCGATGCGTAGCGGATGTCCAGCTTTATCGTCGAATCCAGAGTTGTCAGATCCACCAAATCGGGATCGCGATAGTCGCCTGGTTCCGGAGGCGGCGACGCAGCGAGTGCACCGGCACGAAGATCGTCGATCGGCTTGAGCGGTTCGATCTTGAATGTCTCACCGTCTTTCGTGCCAACTTCGCGGCGATCGAATTTCACTTCGGCCGCAACAACGGACGTTGAGTTGCCGGTTGCATCACGAGTAAAGATTAATCCCTCGCCATGGTACAGACCGTAATCAGGAAATTCATAAACGTCTTTGCTGACCTGCTTCAGCGGGTAGTAATAGAACCACTCGATTAACGCATACAGCTGGCCGTGGTCTTCCAGTATGTACAACGTGTTGTGATCCCAGCCGTATTCGCCGATCAGGCCTTTCCAATGTTGCGGAATGTCTGCTGGTGGCTGGTCCTCAAGTCGAGCGAACTTTGTGTCTCCAACGACAAGCTTTCCGTCGCCAAGCAACGTCACTTCTGTTCCGAATCCATTTTCATCGTCCGTGATGAACTTGCCATCATTGGCAGCGGAGCCAAGTTTGTAGCGGAAAGTTCCTCGCTGCATAAAGACATCGCCGTTCAATTCGTTGATGTGTGTGAACCTGTCGCCATCAACGTCGCGGAAGCTTCCGACCAGATCAGCAGCACGCTCCGGCGGAATCGTGCCGGTCATGCGATAGGTGGGTAACGGCTTGTCGTCCTGAGTCGCAATCATCAGTCGCAGGGCGTAGTCTGCCAGTCGACCGACAACTCCATTTGTTCCATCCATAGACGCTGCGGCAGCGACTCCCAACTTGCGTTCAGGCAATGCTTCCAATTGGGTTGAGAATCCATAAACCGCGCCGCCGTGTCCGATCTTCGTATGGCCGTCAAGTTCCTGCACATGAAATCCAATCCCAAATCCCTGCGGCTTGCCGTCAGCATCGTTAATTGGTGTTGTCATCAAACGGTAGGTTTCCGGCTTCAAGATCTCTCCGGTCGCCGTTTTTCCTTCGTTAAACATGCAGACCATGAACTTTGAAAGGTCCAGCACGCTGGAATACAGATTGCCCGCCGGCCCGGTCCCCAGCAAAAAGTTGGGAGCTTCGAACTGTCGACCGTCGTAAGTTCTCATCCAGCCGGTGGCGAGTCTGGGTTTGACGGCCTCGGTGACCACAAAGCTGCTGCTGTTCATTTCCAATGGATCGAGAATTGTCTGTTGAACTTGTTCCGGGTGAGAAACATTCAACTGCGATTCCAGCGCCGCGCCGACCACGGCAACTGCGGCGTTGGAATACTTCGTCTTCGTTTCCGGCCTGTAAACCAACGACGTGCTGTTCAGGCTGGCGACGGTTTCTGCCAGTGTCGGTTTCGATGGATCAAAATAGTGGCCCACTGGTGATTCGCGAACCAATCCTGATCGGTGCGACATCATCTGACGAAGCGTCAACGGAACGCCGTAGGAATTACCCGGCTTCAAATTCGGCACGTAAGCCTGAATATCAGCGTCCAGGTCCAGCTTGCCACTTTCAACAAGCTGCATCACAGCAATGTCTGTAAACAGTTTGGACACCGATCCCACTCGGTAAACGGTGTCCGCCGTGGCACGCACTTTCTTGCCGGCATCCTGATAACCAAACCCATCAGCCCACACGGTGCGATCGTTGTCGACCAGAGAAATGGAAAATGCAGGAAGCTGCTTCGATGCGACTTCGTGTCTGATCGCCGCTTGAAGTTTCTCTATCGCCTTCGCATAGCTGATCTCGGCGTCAGCGGGTTGAGCGTTCGCGCAAGCTCCCGAGAAGAGATTCAGCGTCACCGAAAGCAACACGCAAGCAATAATCGATTTGTGATATTTCAACATAGTACTTCCTTGGCTCGAATAAGGTAGCTGTCGAGCTTTTCCGTTAACAATTCCCCGCCACAGCCAGGCAGTTCCGATAAAGTAACCCGCCCATCGATGACGGTGGCCCCGCGCGCCGGTTCGTCTTTTAACAGAACCGCTCCGTCCAGGTCGGCGTAGTCCAGCAGTGGAAGCAACTGGGCGGCACCGCTGATGCCGATCGAACTTTCGACCATGCAACCCACCATTGTTTTCATGCTTAGCTGTCTGGCATTTCGCAGCATCCCGATTGCCGGTGTCAGCCCTCCGCACTTGCAGATTTTAACGTTTACGCCATGAAACAGCCCGGCGCAACGACCCACATCAGGTACGGTCTGACAGTCTTCGTCTGCGATGATTGGCAAAGCTGACTCAACGGCAAGACGCGACTTGTCTTCCCGCGCCGCGGTGATTGGTAACGGCTGTTCGATGAATTCAATGTTTAGATCAGCGAGGATTTTTGAATTCCGAATCGCTTCTTCAACCGTCCAGCCACAGTTTGCGTCGACTCGAAAGATGGCGTCTGTGTGTTTTCGTAATTCGGTTACGATTTCGATATCATGAACGGTTCCAAGCTTGATCTTGTAGATGCTCCAATCGGGCAGTTCGTGCAGCTTGGCCACCATATTGCCAATAGTGTCGATGCCGATTGTGTAGCTGCTGTGCGGGACGTTCTTCCATTCAAGATCCCAGTCCTGCCACGTGGGAATACCTTTCTGTCGACCACGCAGATCGTGCGCCGCAATATCCAGCGCCGACAACGCGAACATATCACCATCGATCAGACTGTGCATCTTTGGCCAAAGCTCCATCGGTGACTGAGCTACGTAGTCTTCCAGACGGGGCACAATCTTCTTCAGAGATGCTGTCATGGAATCAAAGGTGTGTCCATAGAAGGCGTTCTCCGTCACTTCGCCGTATCCGGACAGACCTTCGTGTTCGAGTTTCACCACCATGCTTGGTTGAGTCGTAATGGATCCACGAGCGATCGTAAACTCGTAAGCCAATGGCAGGTTCAGTTGATAAAGCGTCAGTTTCATCGCGCGGCCACCTCAGCACGAAGTGCCAGGCAGGCATCCACCAGCTTGTCAGCTCCAGTTCTGTAGACGTCACATGCCGGCAAGCCGAATCTGTCTTCGGATCGAAGTAATTCGGTATTGGCTTCTTCCGCTGTCAGGTTGCGAGTGTTAACGGCGATGCCGATGATTTTGCACGGATGCCGCAGGTTGGCAACCGACTCATAAGCCAGCATTTGGTCCATAAGTGGTGGTATGTCGACATTGTCGAGCCCCTTCACCTGATTTCGTCCGGCTTCATAACAAAAGACCAGGCCGTCAGGAGCGCACCCGTGCAGCAGTCCCAGCGTCACCGCCGAAAACGCCGGATGCGAAATGCTGCCCTGTCCTTCGATCAGCAGAAATGCATGCTGCTCGTTCTGCTGAACAAGTTCTTCCGCGGCGCCGTTGACAAAGTCAGCGACTACGCAATCGATCGGCACGCCTTCTCCCGAGATCATGATGCCCGTCTGCCCGGTCGCCAGAAACTTTGCGTCATGGCCGGCTGCAGTGAGACCTCGTTGAATTTCCAGACTTGCAACCATCTTACCGACGCTGCAGTCGTGGCCGACAGTATGGATTCGAAGATTGCCCGGCCGAAACACGTAACGTTTCGCCGTAGACTTATGGCGATTGCGACGCACATCGATCAATAGCGCTCCGGACTTTGCCGCAGCAGATACATACTCGTGGTCGTCTGTCAGGAAGTCATGAAGCCCGGACACGACATCGATCTTCCGGCGAAGAGCTTCGAGGATCAGCGAACGCCATTCATCGGGAAGCTTTCCTCCCGGTGGGGCAATTCCCACATACAGAGCATCGGCGTCGTCGACAGCTGAGAGCGATTCGACCACGGGAACATTTCCGCCGGCATTCAGAAGCTGTTGAGATGTTTGACCAGAGGCTTGCTGATCGATGACCGCAATAACGTCATCAGTGCGATACCGCAAAATGCTGATCGCCGTTTTGGCCACGAACGGCGTTGAATAGCCGTCAGTAAGAATGACGATTCGGCGATGCGACGTCATCGCGGAACGTAGAATGTCGTCGTTTACTATGTTCATTTACGTTGGCGCCAATCAGTCGTGGAGCGAGATCCCGATGTCTGATTCTCTTTATACGAAATACCTCAGCAACCTGCGTGCGCATTTGCGCACAACTATTGCTATTATGCGCATTGTAGCGTTCACGCTCCGCCGTGACCAAAGCAACACATTCAGCGTTGCCATACGTTGCACTTTTTCCCGTGTTGAAACTCAACACTGTGGCCATTCATCACGCGGAGCGTGACGGCTACTAATCCGACGTGATGCAGGACGTCCCAGATATGAACAAGCCGCTTCGCGTGGCAGTATTGATTGAAACCGATGACAGCTGGGGCCGCAGCGTGGTTGCGGCGATTGCAGCTTACGCACAGCAACACCATTGGCGTCTGTTGATTGCTCCACGCGATGACCAACATCGCCTGCGGTTGCCTCGAAAATGGCAGGGCGACGGAGTGCTTGTGTCGTTGCGCGACCGATCGATGGTGAATCATGTTCAACGTTCGGGGCTGCCGGCGGTTGACGTTTCTATCATGATGCCGAAGAGTACGTGGTTAGGCCGAGTTGCCACGGACGACGCAGCGCGGGCATCCATTGCTTTCGAACATTTTCGATCAAAGCGGCTGGAAAACTTTGCCTGTTATGCCCCGGCAATCGGTCGCTATCCGGTTGCTCGAGCCAACGCTTTCCGCGATCTCGTTACAACTGCTGGCTTTGCGTGTGACGTGTTCGCGCAACGGGGTGAAACTCAGGGGTGGGAAGTCGACCACGACCATGTTGTAGAATGGCTGGCGGAATTGCCTCGACCGTTGGCTGTCTTCGCCGCCGATCCCTATCCCGCTCGTCAGCTGGCAGAAATCTGCGATCTGAACGGAATTGCCGTCCCGGATGATGTGGCGATCCTGTCTGGAGACAACGACGACCTGCTGTGTTCTGTATCTTCACCGCACCTTTCGAGCATCCAGTTGGCGTGCAATCGCATTGGAACGGAAGCAGCGAAATTGCTCACAACGCTGATGAGTGGCGGTGAAGTACCCGATCAGCCCCTGTTAATTCCACCGCTGCATGTGAATGCTCGGCAATCAACGGACGTTCTGGCAATTGAGGACCCGGAGATTGTCGGGATTCTGCGATACATGGCAGACAACATTCAGCACGCTCTGAGTGTTGCGGATGTGCTGAAGAAGTTCCCGATTTCGCGGCGATCATTGGAACAGAAATTTCGCCAATTGTTGAACCGCTCCCCCGCAGAACAGATTCGTCAACTGCGTATGGCACACGTGTGTCACCTGCTGCGAGAAACAGATCTGACGATTACGGAAATCGCCTTCCGAACAGGATTCAAAAGCAGTTCCAGTCTGACACAACAGGTGACTCGGCATCTTCAAACTTCACCGAGTGCTATTCGCGCGGAGTCGCGGCAGTAGAAAACACGTACTATGGATTCAGACCCAACAAGTGTGCAGCATTGCCGCGATAGATCTTTTCCAGCACGGATTACGGAAGAAAAATACCGTAGATGTTCCAGAACCCCTGGCGATGGTGTGATTCGGCGGTGTCGAAGTATTCGTCGTCCGTTTCAAGAAAGCGATAGTACAGCCGGTACGCGTCGGCTTTGGGAGTGGTATCGGTGCCGAACATGATGCGATCCTGATACTTGATGAAGAACTTTCGGCAGCTATAAGGTTGTCGTCCGAGTTCCGAAATACGAGCGTCGATATCGACGTAGAAGTTCGGATACTTATCCAGCCATTGCCCGACGGCTTCCAGGTCTTCAGGGCTGTTACCGAAGTGAGCCCCGATGAATGTCGTGTTGGGATGTTTCGCGATGGCTCGATTTCGCTGTTCAAGTAGTTCCTCACGCGACGGAAACTTGTCACCGTGGAACAGCCAGTTCGGATGATCATTCAGTTCGTGCCAGCGTTCGTTGAACCGATCCAGAGGCGTGAAGAAAGCGGCGGGGTCTGAAGTGTGAATCATCACGGGACGTTTCATTTCGCCGCATAATGCCCAGATGGGATCCAGTCGCTCGTCGTCAATGGTGAGAAGTTCGCCCGCTTTGTTACGGTAAGACAAGCCGAGCGTCTTGTGAAATTTCAGTCCTTTGGCGCCAGCTTCAAAGCTTTTTCGAAGGCGAGCCGTTTCGCGTTCTGACCAGCCTTCTGTTTCAAAATCGCCAAGGTTGATCAATGCGAACGTAAGGAATCGGCCAGGGTGTGCGGCGTCGAGTGCGGCCACAGTTTCTGTCAGCTTGTTGTCCCAGCCGCCATCCAGATTGACGACCGTCTGTACGCCAGCATCGTCCATTTCTTTCAGATAGCGTTTCACTCGTTCGCCTGTCAGCGTTGTTGACCCACCACCCAGATGATTGTGAACGTCAATAACCGGAAACGCGGGCGTGTTGATTCGAGTGACTTTGGTTTTCAACATGGACTTTGGTTGCCAGTCTGCAAGCTTTAATTCTCGAATATCTTCCTTCGGCTTTTCCGATTCAACAACCTTCCCAAAGACCAGTGTTCCGAAATTGTCCGAGTCGTGAAAACTTGGCCCAACACGCGACCAATCCCAGCCGGTTGTTTTTTGTTCGTCGTAGTCAACACGATAGAAATTGGCTCGCCATTGAGTTCCTTCTTTCGGAGGCACATTCCGCAATGGCTTCAGCAATTCATACGGAATAAAGACTTCTGCTCGCCAACCGGTTACGGTCGCCATCGATTTGGTGTCACCGCCGAACGCCGATACACCCTTTTGAATCTTCTTGGCGCCGTCATAGTGCCAAGGCCGCCAGCCAAGAAACTGTCCGTCAAGTTTTGGCACAAGAATTGGCAGTTCATAACCAAGCGGTGAAATCTCGTATTCGAAGTACACAGGGTGCTGTTCGTTGGTCCAGAAGAAGCATTCAAAGACGTCTTCGTTCCAAAGATCCAGAAAGTCTTCCTGCATGGTTGCTGTCAGAGTTCTGTCGCTGCCATCGAACAGAACATAAACGCCTTTGTCGGAATACAGCATCTTAAACTGCGCCGTATAGTCGAGCTTTCCATTACCGCGCCGATTCATGGCAACCCAGTCGCACGTATCCCACGCCGCCGCAGCGCCCTTTCCGGTCACATCAAAGTCTTCACACTTTTGCACTATCAGCGTAGGGCGTTCTGCCGCGTTCAGATCAGCCGAATTGGCAAATCCCGGCAGCAGAGCAGAAGCGACTGTCAGCAACCAACACATAGTGTGCTGCGATTGCGGGGAACAGGGCAGCAGTCGTTTCATTCGGATCTCCAGGCTTTCGAGCAATCGTGGTTGCCGTCTTTCGGGACGACGGGTTAGAGAGGTCCATGATTGTGTCGAGTAATTGATCCCTTTGGAAGCGTGGGGTTGCAGGGAGCACACGGAACGCTCATCGTTCAGTCAGATGTTTCAAAACGCAGGAAATCTCAGCTGGGCAGACGCGACAGACGTATTTTTTCCTGAGTCAAACTTCCACCATCACGTTGCTGCGTGAGACGGCCCGTTTCTGCTGTGGAGCCTTACTGCAAAAGGCTGCGCACTTTGCCAGCAGCGACAACGGAGCGGCTCGGTGATTAGAACGTCCCACGTCTTTTCGCACACCATGCCACTGGGGCAAGAGCGAAGCCCTTGTTAGACGACCGGGTGGTAAAAGGAAGAGTGTGCCGAAATCAAGAGCAGGCGACTGCGTCAAAGAGTGACCGCTTGAACGAGCGATCGCTTATTGCACGGATGCCTTCTCTTTGGCTTCCAGCATGGCCTTCACTCTTGCTTCTTCCTTCGCCAGAGCCTCACCAGTCACAGACATCGGTTCGAAATACGGTTCGGGCACGAATACTTCGTCTTTGGGGATTTCCCGCCAGCGCAGGTTCCGAAACCAAACGTCCTGCCCGTGGTCCTGCAGCCAAAGTTGCCCTTTGCGTCCCGTGAGGTCGCCACCGCGTGCAGCGAGCAAATTGATGTACCACTGCCATTGGGGATCGTTGTAATCGAAGGACAACACGCGTTCGCCGTTGAGCCAATGCTCGATGACGCTGCCCTTGCAGATAATCCGCGCGGTGTTCCAGGTTCCAACGGGCAGCGTGGCGTCTTTGGACGGTGCCATGCAGAAAAAAAGTGACGCCGCTGCCTGGCGTGCGTTCTCGCCGTAAGGGCTGCCGACGTTGTCGAGCACCTGATATTCGACCTGCCCCGGACGATAGTAGACTCCACTGTTGCAGCCTGCCGAGACTTTCCAGTCAAACCGCAATTCGAAGTCGTCTGGTACTGCAGTCGCCGTGTAAGTCAGGTTACCGCCGCGTGATTTTCGATAGAATGCTCCATCCTCAATAGCCCAATTCCCGGACTGTTCCCAACCGTCGAAGGTTTTGCCGTCGAAGATTGGTGTAAAGGCCGACTCGGGTTTTGTGAAGCGGGCGAGCGGCCGACTGATCAGGATTCTGAGCTTTGACTTCGGGCCGGAAAGTTTTCCGGACAGAATGTCTTCCTCGGTGAATCGAGCCAGCAGGATTTCACCGTCGGTGGCACGTTTACGATCGTACGAAATATAGATCGTGCCGTCAGGTGCCTGAAAGCCATCGGGATAGGAAATACCTTTGCGTTCATCCAGCACGAGTCCGCCTTGCCACGTCTTGCCGTCGTCATCCGAAAGCCACGCGCTAAGCTGCACTCGCCCCTGATGTGCATCGATGCGGTCACCGTGCTTCACCAACAGCAGGCGTCCGGATAGCAATCGGCGAACATGAAAACGCGCGTTCGGCTGGCGAATGCCTTCTGGTTCGGTCGCCATCGACCAGGTGCGTCCGCCATCGGTCGATATCGATTCCATGATCCCTTTCGCAGTTCGAGCCAGCATCCACAGTGAACTGTCCTTCCGCTCGACGATCATGTGTTCGTGCCAGTCAGGATTCGGAAACGTGGCCATGCCGCGCCGCTCCCAGGTCGTTCCTTCATCACGGGACACAAACACGTTCGCGCCTCGCATCGGATCGAGTTCGGCGAAGCAACCCTTGAACGGCCCGCACCCCCCCCCGCTGATCCAGAGAGATCGGCAGCATCCACTCGACCGTTGACAGAACCGTCGGCTTGTTCAACGTGACTCCATGCCAGATACGGCGAGTAGCAGACCACGTTGGCACGTCGGCATCAGGGTTCTCGCAAAGTGTCGCCCACACTCCGGCGCGACCGTCGAACATGTCCATTGATTGTTCGAAGATCAGCCACAGTCTTCCCAGCGGATCCGTCCACAGATTGCCGACCAGAATGCTGCGTTCGCGGGGCAGGTCTTTTGAATGCGAATCGACCACCAACCGCGGCTTCGACCATGTTTGACCGTCGTCGTCCGACGTGGCCAGCACAAAGTAGGCTGCGGGACTGTCGCCGCCCGCGACCCAGCAGGCCCACAATCGACCACCGGGTGTCCGTTCGATCCCGATCGTCATACCGTAGTTCAACTGTTCATAGTCGTAGTCCGGCAGCGGCGACGTGTTCAACACCGGCGGCACCAGAGCGTAGTCCGCCACTTTCTCCATTTCCGTGATTCTGGCCGAGGATTCCTTAGCGGCTTCCTGCTTTCGCGCCGGTGCTTGCAACGGCTTCGCCTGAAGTTCCTCACCCACTGTTGTCACTTCATCGCTGGCGAAGGTCGCGGCCAATGGCTGGGGCATGAGCTTCAGTTCATCACAGCGTGCCACGTTGAAGGAGACCAGCGCCGTCGCCAGCGCTGCGGCCAGAAAGTGTTGTTTGAGCAGTTGCCACATCATCTTTGAGTTCTCTTCCATTTCAATAATCGTGCAGCTGCAGAACATCGCTGGTGGTTTAAGCCGCTCTGTGTGAAGGTCATGGTTGAAGGCTGCCGGCGACCGAAAAGTCGTCGAATGTCAGGTGGCCCCAATTGCCCGTGTTTTGATCCACAACCCGCAGAAAGACGGCTTTGCCCTTTAGTTGGCTGACGTCCCAGATTGTGCGTTTCATCTGCGGACCATTGGGCCCTCCGCCAGTTAGCAAAGCCTCTTTGGATTCGGAATCGAACAAACCGACATACAGCGACGCAGGATCAAAGCCACCGGACGCCAGAAAGCTGGCCCTGTCGCCATGAATCACGAATGTGGGCGACTGAAACACCACCTGCTGCTTGTCTGAAAAACCATCTGCGGCAGCGATTGTTGATAGATGAAATTTGCCCTCGTGATTGAACGGCCTGGTTTTGTGGCGAGGCAACGATGCATGATGTGACACGGCTTGCCCGGCCTTGCCTTCGACAATCGACCAGCCATCAAGCTCACCGGATTCGAAGGTGAAACGCAGGTCGCCCAGAGGCTGGAAGGCATCGTACTTCGTCGGCACGGATTCACTTTGGACGGCCGGTTTTGGGGGCTCGTAACTTCCCAGCAGGGTCTGCATCTGCTTCACAATTCCCGGATGCTGAAGATACAGATTTTGCGTTTGCTGAAGATCGTTTTCTAAATCGTAAAGCTGGCCTGGAGGAGCATCTTTCCTGATCGTTCCATTTTCGATATCACTGTTTTTGTAACCGGCGTATGTTATCGCAGCCGGTCCACCGAAGGCATGTTCGCCGCGTTTTGTGGCACCGAATCCGCCGCTGCCTCGAGCCCCGATATACATCCATTTGCCTTTGCGAACGGCCAAATGCGACAGCCTGCTGGGAGCAAGGATGATATGGTCGCGGATGGGTTTATCCGGGGCTTCAGTCAATGCGGGGAGAATGTTGACGCTGTCGCGTCCTTGTCCGACTTTCAACTGACCGCCCGTCAAAGCGGCCAGTGTGGCGATCATGTCGATGTTGGAGATCAATTGATCGGAGACCGAGTTCGCTGCAATTTTGCCTGGCCAGCGAGCAATAAACGGAACGCGATGACCGCCTTCCCACGCACCGAATTTGAACCCAAGCAGTTCACCATTCAGTCGGTGCCCCGCGTCCCAGGCGTCCTGCCCGCCAACATTGAACATGCCACCATTGTCGCTGGTGAAGATCACCAGAGTGTTGTCGGCGATGCCCTGTTGGTTAAGCGTGTTCATCACTTCGCCGACAATCCAATCCAGTTCGTGAATAAAGTCACCATACGGACCACATCCGCTGGTGCCTTGAAAGCGAGGTGCTGGCGTGAAGGGATGATGGATGTTTGTTGTTGCAAGATAAAGGAAGAAAGGATTCTTTCCGCGAGCCTTGATCCAATCGACCGCCTTGCTGGTCAGAGTCGTGCCGACGGCTTCATCGTCGTACAACGCGTGAGCAGTAGCGGCTCCGCCAAGTTGATCGATCCCCATCTTTTCCGGGAAGACTTTTGTCCGCGATTTCCTGCCGAACACAAACGGGTCTTCCGCATCAAGCCCTACGACGTTGTGATTTTCGACATAGACGAACGGCGGGTGACTGTTGACCACTGGCACGCCAAAATAGTAGTCGAATCCCAGCTCCAACGGCCCCGGCTTCAGTTCGCCGTTCCAATCCGGTGCACCCTTACCGAACCCAAGATGCCACTTGCCGATACAAGCCGTCTCGTAGCCAGCATCCTTCATCACACTGGCGACGGTTTGCTGCTGAGTATCGATCACCAGACCAGTCTTCAGAAATACGGGCTTGCTGAGGTTTCTGCGATGAGGATACTCACCAGTCAACAGGGCATAACGCGACGGCGTACAAACCGCAGAAGCAGAATGAGCATCCGTAAAGCGTCGACCTTCTTTTGCCAGTTGATCGATGTTCGGCGTATTCACTTTGCTCGCGCCGTAGCAACTGAGGTCTCCATAGCCCAGATCGTCGGCAAAGATCACAACCACGTTCGGGGGAGTGTCCTCGGCGTTCAGAGATTGATTCACGCCTAGACAGATCAGGAACGTGACGGCCCACTTCGTGCTTAATCGCATCAATAAACGATCGTGCGACTTCAACGATTCCATATCCAGCCCTCTTGCACTCAGTGATTGATGCAGAATTTACCCGCTTGCGATTCTTCGACTCTGGAGTGCTCAGACTTGTCGGAGCATTCCTTGATATCCGATTTGATACTGCAAACGTTTTACGCAATTCCAGCCGCTTGTAAATGAAAGCGGTGACGAGTCACCGCACTCCAAAGGAAAAAACAAAAAGGCAAGGGAACCAATCACTCAACCGACAACCCCGTCGATGACATGCCCTTTCACATCCGTCAGTCTCATATCCCGCCCGCCGAAACGAAACGTGGAACGAGTGTGATCGACTCCCAACAGGTGCAGCATCGTGGCGTGCAGGTCGTGAACTTCGACTCGGTTTTCGATCGCCTTGTAGCCAAATTCGTCGGTGGCTCCGTAGATGGTGCCGGGTTTTACTCCGCCGCCAGCCATCCAGATCGTGAACCCTTGCGGGTTATGGTCGCGTCCATCTTTGCCCTGTGCAAACGGTGTGCGGCCAAATTCGCCCGCCCACACCACCAGCGTTTCGTCCAGCATCCCGCGTTCTCGCAGGTCCTTTAGTAGTGCAGCGATCGGCTGGTCCACTGCGAGTGCATTGTTTTCGTGGCCTTGCTTCAGGTTGCCATGCTGGTCCCAGCGGTCGCCGCCGACTTTGGGGCACGTGAGTTCGATGAATCGCACTCCCTGTTCCACCATCCGCCGAGCGATCAAACACTGAGCAGCGTAGATTCGCGTTGGTTCGTATTTCGATTCCAGTCCGTACATTTGCTGAATATGAGCGGGTTCCTGCGACACCGACATCACTTCCGGAACGGCCATCTGCATGGCATAGGCCAGTTCATAGTTGCGGATGGCGGATTCCAGACTGTCGTGTTTGCCGAATTGTTCGACCGCCAGGCTATCCAGTTGATTTACAAGGTTCAACTTGCCGCGCTGCTGCAACGCGGTCGATTCTGTGCGTTCGATATTGGCGACTCCGCTGCCCGATGGCTTGAACACCGACCCCTGAAAACTGGCGGGAAGAAACCCGCTGCCGAAACAATCGAGGCCGCCGGGCGGAATCAGCCCGCCGTTGAGTGCCACGAAGCCGGGCAGGTTTTTACATTCGCTGCCGAGCCCATAGTTCACCCACGCCCCCATGCTGGGACGGCCCTGCAATCCACTTCCGGTGTGCAGAAAGTAATTGGCGAACGTGTGTTCGGGAAATTCCGAAACCATCGACCGAATCACCGCCAATTCGTCAACGCATTCCGCCACGTGTGGAAACAAGCTGCTGACCGGGATGCCCGATTCGCCGTATTGTTGAAACTTCCAGGGACTGGCCAGCAGGTTGCCGTTGTTGTTGAACTGCGTGGGTTCAACGTCGAACAAACTGCCGGGCGATTTGCCATTCTGTTTATCGAGCTCTGGCTTGGGGTCGAAGGTATCCACCTGCGACGGACCGCCATCCATGTACAGAAAGATAACGTTCTTCGCTCGCACCTGATGATGCGGTCCGTGACCTGCCGCTCCGAGCTCCGGGTTTGCAGCGGTGTCAAACCCAAACGCCGGATCGCGAGCGAGTGCCGCCAGTGCAACCGCAGCAAAACCGCCGGCACAACGCCGCAGCATGTCGCGCCGTGATGATGGCTGAGACTGTAGTCGTTGGCAGGGGTATGGAATTTGTTCAGTCATTGGTTCTCTTTCGATCGTTCCATCTATTTCTCAGCAAATGGCGAAGCCATGGCAGGCATTAGCCATGGACGCCAGTCCATGGTCCAGTTGACCGGAATACAGAACAGTCACGAAGTGACGACAGGCGTTAGCCATGGACGCAAGTCCATGGTTCAATTGAATTCGAAACCGAAAAGTCACGAAGTGACGACAGGTATTAGCCATGGACGCCAGTCCATGGACCGGTTGACCAGAATGCAGAACAGTCACGAAGTGACGGCAGGCGTGGGATTTCAAACATGATCAACTCCTGCCGTCGGGTTGCGACTTTATCGAATTTATTGCTTTCGTTTCCACGGACTTGCGTCCGTGGCTAATGCCTGTCGTCGCTTCGCGACTCTGTCCAACCATCGCGTTGCGTCTGTGTCTAGCCGCCGCTTCGGGATGCTGTGCATTCATTGTTTAAATTCCTAATCATCGCAGGAAAATGAACTCCTTCGTGTTAATCAACGCATGAGCAAAATCTGACCACAACTGCAGGTTGTTTTCATCGGCGTTACTTTCCGCGACCTGAGCTTTCACGTACCCCATCGCGACAACTTGCTCATCACCTGATGGCTTTCGTGCGAACGCCGTTTGATACATCCACGCAATACGAGATTCGACGCTTGAATGCTGTTCAATCGCCCGTTGCGCCCATTGCTTAGCCTGTTCCACCACCAGAGGATCGTTCATCAGAATTAACGCCTGCGCCGGCACATTCGATACGTTGCGGCGTCCCATTGTGCTGAAAGGCGTGGGCGAATCGAACGTCAGCATAAATGGAGAAAGAAAATTCCGTCGCACCGAAATGTAAATCGATCGGCGTCCGTCGCCGTCAAGTGGGCCGCTCTTTCCGGGGCGGCCGCGTCCATCCATGAAATTGGTTAGATGAATTGGAACCGGCGCACCAAATTGAGTCTCATCCAACCGACCGGCCAGCGTCAGCAGTGCATCGCGAATCGCTTCGCCTTCGAGTCGCTTGGGCGAGCGATGATGCCAGAGCAGGTTGTTCGGATCGGCTTCCACGGCAGCGGAGTCCGGCCGGCTGGACATCTGATAAGTTCGTGACAGCACGATCGTGCGAATCATCCCTTTGATGCTGTGGCCATCCTGAACAAACCTTGTCGCCAAATGATCCAACAGCTCCGGATGCGTGGCACGCTGGCCAAGCACTCCGAAGTCATCGGTTGTTGGGACTATGCCGCGGCCCATCAGATAATGCCAAATGCGATTCACGATCACTCGCGACGTCAGCGGATTCGCGGGATCGTTGATCTGCGCCGCCAGTTCCAGCCGGCCACTTCCGCGAGCAATCGACATCGGCTGGTCGCCAGCGATCGCCGTCAGAAAATGGCGGGGTTCCACATCACCCGGCTTCGACGAATTGCCGCGAATCAACACGCGATCGTCTTCACCCGTGCCATCCATCATCGCAAGGGCGAGACGCGATTTGCGAACAACCTGAGAACTCAACTGAGTTCGTTCCCGCTGCCATGATTCTACAATTCGTTGAGCAGTCGCGTTTCCGCCGGTTCCACCGATGCGCTTAAGAAACACAACGTGATCGATGCCGATATTTCCCCAGCCGGCCTTATGATCATCGACAACCTGGATCGTCGCTTCTTTGCCAGCAAACTGCCGGACGTCCCACGTGTTCAGCGACATCTGATTGTTACTGCGTCCCGTTGCTGACAAGACCGGCTTGCCGTCAATGACCAGGTTGACGCACGTCTTGCCCTGATGAGTTCCGCCGCCGACGAGAAATTCAATTGCGTCGAAGTTGATTTCGAACGGACGCGACGTGAGAGTTCCGGTAAGACTGTCACCGCGTCCCACATCACCCCCCGGGCGAATGTTATGCGAATTGACGAAGAACTTGCCGACGCCATTGATCTTCCCCTGGTAGCTGCCGATGGTTTGCAGTGTTTGCGGAATGTCCCCAAAGGCGTCTCCGGTTGTTGTCCAACCTTCGTAAGTGCCAGACTCAAAATCGGCGAAGACGGTCTGTTCGAATTTTGCGTTCGTGTTCAGACTGGCTTCTGCGGCCTGAGCATACGCTTCGAACTTCTTATGGGAAGCCGACAGTCGACGATCAAGATCGGCAAGTCCGCCCGCGTCCAGCCCTTGCACGGCCATTCGCACGGAAAGGCGAGCGTCCTTCGCCGGCACGAATTCCAAATGCAGACGATGCCCGATGTATCGCGACAGATCCAGAGTCACCCAACCCTGTTCCGTCACCGCGACTTGTTTGACCGTTTGTTGGTGAAGCGGCCCCGCAACCAGTCGATGCGAATCGACGCAGGCAACGATGTGCCCGGTGCCCTGAACAAGGCAACTCACGCTTCCGGCTTTCAATTCGAACGTCGGGCTCCGCAATGTCCGGCCGCTCTTGGGCAGCTTAGCGATCGCACTTCTGCTTTGAATCTCTCCCTCGGTGATCGACTCCAGCCCATTCCAAAACGCATCGCTTGCGGCGGCGGCATGAGGTGCAATTCGCACGGCGGATGGATCATCAAAGTCGAGATAGGCGACACCTTCACGTTGCGGGCTCATGCCAAACACGAAGCCGTCCTGCATGTAGTCCTTTGCGGGAATGTTGCCATAATCCACAATGATCGAGTCGTCGTCCAGATAACTCATTTGTTGTGGAAACTGAATTCCCTCGGTGTCCAGTAAGTCGCGTATCTGTTGCTGGAACTTCGCGTCGACTTTAGCAAGCTGCTCGGCGATGCGACGATTATGTTCAATCGATTCAAACCTTACCTGACGATAATCGCTGCTTTGAAGAAAGCCTGTCAGCGAGTAATAATCGGCCGTCGAAATTGCGTCGAACTTATGATCGTGGCAGCGAGCACACGAAACCGTGACTCCCAGAAACGTCTTCGACATGACATCGATCATGTTATCGAATCGGTCGGCTTCGTCTTTGCGAATGTCGACTGGCGAATGCACCCATTCGCCAAGGAACCAGAAACCAGTGCCAAGGATCGATTCGTTGATTCCGGTATCCGGACGCAAACGTGGCTGGGCAAGCAGATCGCCCGCGATGTGTTCGCGCACCAGTTGATCGTACGGCACGTTCGCGTTCAGCGCTCGGATGATGTAGTCGCGATATTGAAAGGCGTTCGGAGTGTCGTTATCGAATTCATGCCCGCGAGATTCGGCATAGCGCACCAGATCCAACCAGTGCCGTCCCCAGCGTTCGCCAAAATGCGGTGATGCCAGCAGTTCATCAACCAACCGCTCCAGTGCGCCGTCCGAGCTATCGTCCAGGAACTTACCCGCTTGTTCCGGCGTTGGCGGCAATCCAATCAGATCAAAATACAGCCGACGCATCAGAGCCGTTCGATCGGCATCGCAGGAGGGAGTCAGTCTCGCTTCTTCAAGTTTCGCGAGCACGAAATGATCTAATTCGTCATGCGGCCACTTTGTGTCTGCCACTTCCGGGATCGCAGGTGATTGAATCGGTTGCCAAACCCAATGGTCCGCCTTGCGTTGCTGAAGATCGAATACTTCAGCACTTGACTCACCCGTCGGTGCCGCTTCGTCTGGCCAGGGAGCTCCCATCTCGACCCAGCGTTCGAGTGTTTTGATATCGTCAGCCGAGAGCTTTCCTTTAGGAGGCATCTCGTAGGATTCGTACCGGACCGCTTCGATTAACAAACTTCCGTCGACATCGCCCGGAACGATTGCCTCACCCGAATCGCCGCCTTGCAGCAAGCTTGCTCGACTATCCATCAGCAACCCAGCCTGCAGCTTTTCGGCCTTCACGCTGTGGCACGAATAGCAATGCGTCGCAAAGAGAGGACGAACTTGTTTCTCGAAAAACTCAAGCTGCTCGCCGGTCGGCTGTTCATTGTCAGCACTACTGGCGTGCTGACAGGTTGCGAGCAGCAAGAGCCACGGAACGATATAGTTTAGGAATGGACGCATGAAGGCTTCTCATTCTCGATTTTGAATGGACTACGCCACATGAGAATGGCGGCACTGGCTGACAATTCCCTTATTATGTTGGATATTCCGCAGTTGTCGAGGACAATCTGCGACACTGTCTTTAACGATTTGCGTCACGCAGTGAATTCGCCCCATGAAGCCGGAAACTCGTCACAGAATTGCATTGCTGGTGGAAACGTCGCGTTCCTACGGTCGCGAACTGCTGCGTGGGGTCGCCCGCTTTGCCAGCACAAGGACGAACTGGACGCTTTTGCATCAGGAAATGACAATCGACGCGTCGCTTCCGGATTGGATGACGGAGTCCGAAGTCAGCGGTTCAATTGCTCGCGTCGATTCGCATATCATCGACTCGCTCATGCAACTGCAGGTGCCGATCGTCGATGTGCGATGTCGGCGGCAGTTTGCCGGAATTCCGCAAGTCGAAACAGACGACCGCGAAGTCGCTCGTATTGCATTTGCCCACCTCTGGGATCGAGGTTTCCGGCGATTCGCTTTCTGTGGATTCCAGTTTGCTCACTACTCAGAAGCTCGCTTGCGTCAATTTCGCGAATCGGTCGCCGCGGCCGGGGGCCCGCTTTCGGTTTACGAATCGCCAGGCAAACGGGACGTGGCTCTCGGCAGCATCGAGCAGCCGGATCGCGCCGATTTCCAGTCGATGTCAAAGTGGCTGGATACTTTGCCGCGACCCACGGGTTTGTTTGTCTGCAACGATATCCGAGGTCAGCAGGTTCTGAACGCGTGCCAATCGCTTTCCATCGCTGTGCCTGATGATATTGCGGTCATTGGCGTTGACGACGACGATGCGGTTTGTCCGCTTGGCAACCCGCCACTGTCCAGTGTGCGACCCAATGCCGAACAGATCGGATATCGAGCGGCGGAAATTTTACTCGACATGCTTAACGGCAAGCCAACTCCAACACTCACCGAGTTTGTTCCGCCCGTGGGAGTCTCACAACGACTGTCGACTCAGGTAAGTGCAGTCGAAGACCGTGAAATCGCGCGAGTTTGCAGGTTCATTCGTGAACACGCCCGCGACGGCATCAACGTTAATCATATCGTGGAGTTCACGACTCTCTCACGCCGTCAACTTGAGCGTCGTTTTCGGCAACAGTTGAATCGAACTCCTCACGAAGAAATTACGGCTGCTCAGATCGCTCGAGTGAAACAGTTGCTGCACGAAACCACGATGACGCTTGAGCAAATTACTCAGCTGGCAGGCTACAGTCACAAAGAACGTCTGGCTGCCGTTTTCAAACGTGAAACAAACGAGACTCCGGGCGAATACCGCCGCCGCGTAACTTGAAAGGGCCTAAACCAGCAACGGAAGAAGGCACCTGAAAGAACTGAGTCTGGCTTCCGCATCCAGGTGATTGGCCCGCCTAGATTACTCGGCGAGGGTGCCACAGGCTCAGTCCAATTCAGGTGTCAGTTTATGATATTCAATTTCGATGTGTCATTGGAACTTCGGTTCCTGCTGCAGTGAAAAAATGACGATTTCTTCACCAGTGGTCGTGCTGATGTCGTGATGCATACTGACAACTTTAACACCAACCGCTTCGTATACCAGCGACTCAAGCATTGGGCGTGCAATCTCAAGTAATTGCTTTCGTGTTTGCTTAATAAGATTTCTACCTTTCTCCGGAGAGGCCGATCTGCCCAGCTGTCGTTCGGCCAATGTCAGAACTCCAAAGATGCGCACGATCAGCAGATCCTTAATCAGGTGTGCCAGAATACGCTCCGAACGCCATCCCAGATATTCTTCCTGAAAACGAATGATGCCGTCGCAAATCGCGGCTTCACTTTCTGCCTGCGTCAGGTTTTTTGAAGGGCGAGTGTTTCGAAGTCGGCGAGCTTCACCAATTGGTAATCTAAGATCGGTAATGGGCGCTGCAGGCACTTTGGAACGCACGGCTGAAGTCGTTTTGCTACCGCGTGCGGGAGCGATGTTGTCCAGAACCATCCTGACCGCCGCCAGTGTGACGGGCTTGTACAGCACCAGATCGCAACCGGATTGCATTGCGTGATCTTTGTGTTCGTCGCCTTTCTGCCCGGTGATGGCCACGATTTTCATCCGGGCGAATCCGGGCAATTGCCGAAATCGACTGACCAGCGTGTAGCCGTCCATGTCGGGCATCAGCAAATCGACCAGCAACAGATCCGGACGAAACGCAGCCGCGACATCCAGGGCCTGGAGACCGCCATAAGTGACGTGAACATTATGACCAAGCTCCTCCAGCAACAGTCCCAGCGCATCAGCACCATCCCGGTTGTCGTCCACGATAAGAACTCGCAGTGATGTTTCAGATGGCATAGAGAAGTGGCTCCTGAGAAAAAACGATTCTGTTTTGTTGAACCGACGCGTTTAGTGAACTGTTGATATGTTCGCAGCCAATCCGATTGGCTGGCCCGATGACTGAGTGGCGACGTCTTTGAAAATTCTGATGCGTCCACCACGGGCAAAAGGTTGAATATTCGACGGAATGCTTCAGCGACAATCCTGCAATCTCATTTACAACACGCGAGCCTCAACTTCGCTTAATATCTGCAGCAGCTGTTCAAATTTTGCGGGCTTCACCAGATGATAATCAAACCCAGCATCAGTTGATGCCTCGCGATCGGATTCCTGGCCGTATCCTGTTAATGCAATCAGTACGATTTTTGTACCACCCGGCTGCTTGCGTATCTGCTTTGCCACTTCATAGCCGTTCAGTTCGGGAAGGCCGATATCCAGCATGGCCACCTGAGGCTTGAATTCCAAAGCCAACTGAACGGCCGCGATTCCATTCTGAGCAGTACGAACTTCGTGACTGTACGCCTTCAGCAGCATTGCAAACCCCTGCACCGTGTCTTCGTTATCATCAACAACAAGTACTCGCAGCGCATGACTGGCTTGATCGGCCTTGATGGCGATGTCAGCGGAGTGTGGTGAATCGTCAGACAGTAGTGGCAGTCTTACGATGAATTCGCTGCCTTCACCTGGTTTACTGAAGGCTTCCACTGAGCCGCCGTGAAGTTCAGTCAGCCTTTGAACCAAAGCCAGGCCGATTCCCAGTCCGCCCTGTGATCGATCCAGTGAGCGTTCGGCCTGCGTGAACAGATCGAAGATCTGAGGAAGCAGAGTTGGAGCAATCCCGACTCCGGAATCTCGCACGCGAATCACGCATTCATCGCTTTCTCGGGCAACGATCAGCCACACATGGCCACCTTCTTCTGTGTACTTGGCAGCATTCGTCAGAAGATTAACCAGCACCTGATCCAGACGCGACGCATCCGCGTGCAGCCAGATTGGCTCAACCGGTAAAATAATGTCAAGTTCGTGGTGGCGTTGTTCCATGAGCGGTCGAACGGTTTCAACGGCTCCTTCGGCAATCCCGCTTACAGCCACCCATTCCTGACGTAGTTGAACTCGCCCCGACGTGATGCGTGACACTTCCAGCAGATCGTCAACCAGATGCTGCAACTTGCCGACCTGGCGTTCGATAATGTTGCGAGCCTGCTGCTGAATGCGAGTTTCCGAATCCTGCTGCAGACTCAGCAACTGAACGGCGTTGGCAATTGGAGCCAGTGGGCTGCGCAATTCATGACTAAGCATCGCCAGAAATTCGTCCTTCCGCAGATGCAGATTGGCCAGTTCCGTCGTTTGGGACTGCAGCAGTTTTTCCAGGCGACTGCGTTCGGTGATGTCACGAATGTTGCACTGAATAACCTGATGGTCGCCTTCTCGATAGGCGTTCGCCACAATTTCCACTTCCACGGTCTGCCCGGCCGTTGATTCCAAATGCAGGTGTTCATAACGCAGATAGCCGGTGTTCTGTAACGTCTTGACCGCTGCTTCGTTGCCGGCTTTGTCTTGGAACAGACCGATTTCCCAGAGCTCTTTGCCCAGAAAGTCTTCGTGTGAATATCCCAGCAGGTCGCTCATAAACGGATTGGCGTCCACGATTCGACCGTTGATGAAGTCCAGAATCAGAATGCCATCTTTGGCGGCTTCAAACAGTCGCCGATATCGCACTTCAGAGATTTGCAGGTCTGCCCTGGCCACCTTCATATCGTGAATGTCGGTATTGGATCCGACCCACATGATCACATTGCCGACCGGGTCACGCATCGGTAAAGCTCGACTGATATGCCAGCGGTACTCGCCATCGTGTCGCCGGAAGCGACTTGCAAATTCAAACGTTTCGCCGGTCGCGATGCAGTGTCTCCATTGCTGCAATTGTTCGTCAACGTCTTCCGGATGAATGAATTGAGTCCAGCCTGAGCCCCGAATCTGTTCAAACGACAGCCCTGTGAATTCGCTGATTTGAGGATTGTAGTAGGTGACTTTTCCGTCAGGATCTGCCGTGGCAATGCATTCCGGAATGGAATCCAGAATGTACCGCAGCTGCTGATTCGATTGATGCAGCCTGAACCCGCCGTTTTGAAGATGCGACACATCTCGAACAGCAATGGGAATGAATACGCCGTGATTGGTTTCCAGTAGATTGACGCTGACTTCCAGCGGCACTTCTGTGCCATTCTTACGCAGGCCGATAAGTTCCTGGTTAGTAAGAATTCCGTCCGAACTGCAGGTCGTTTTTCCAGCTGCTGTCGTTGCAGCACCATTGTCTCGCAGAGAAACCGGCATCAGCATTTCGACATGATGTCCAAGCAGTTCGTCAGTCTGATAACCGAACAGCTTAGTAGCCAGCGCGTTTACAAATACAATGTCTCCATGCTGATCGACAACCACCATGGCGTCCGGAGCGGAGTCAAGAAACATCTGAAACCGTATGGCGGGTTCCATGTTGTGTTCCGGTGTGGTCATCGTGTGTCTCTGTGGTTTCGTTCGGTCGAGTTTAGAACAGTCGGAATGGAAACAGTTACAACGCAACGTCTGTGTTTGATTTTTAGCGAGCAGGGCAGGCCGTCGGTGATTTACGCAGGCTGGTCCGTCGGCTGTGGGGTAGGCGGAACGCTTCTACTCTGAGCTGTCTTAAAGCTGCTGATCGATGATAGAACTGTCACGGTCACTTCATTCGTGGCGAAAAAAAAGACCGACGTCAGCGAACCTCAAAAGATTCGCTCACGTCGGTCCACTCTTCAACAAGCCGCCCGTCGTTGGGGATGCCCGTCATCTAGTTGTCCAATATCCGTTTTGATTTTTATTGCCAAAACGTTTGCACGCCTCGGTTGATGTTATAGTAGCAGCTGACTGGAAGGAATGCACGCCCTGTCTGATTTCTATGGCAGTTTACCGTTCGATGTGGACCGATCTGGCTGACGGAACCCGATTCACGTAGTTCAATTCGCGCTTGGGCGCAGGTTTCACCATCGCCGGATGTTCGGAATTGCCTATTGCCAGGACTCCACTGGCTCTGGTGGTATTAATGAAGAATTGCTGCTTGATACTATGTAATAATCTCATCCACCACGCGTGAAGGCTCGACGCCGGTCAGCTTGAAATCAAGGCCTTGATAGCGATGTGTGAAGCGTTCGTGGTCGATGCCCAGCAGATGTAGCGCGGTGGCGTGCAGGTCGCGAACGTTAACTGGGTTTTCGACAGCGTTGTAGCTGAAGTCGTCGGTCGCTCCGTAGCTGAAACCCGGTTTCACGCCGGCTCCTGCCATCCAGATGGTGAAACAGCGAGGATGATGATCACGGCCGGCTTCCGGAGATTTCCAGTCACCCTGTCCGGCGACACTGCGACCAAATTCACCGCCCCAGATCACCAGCGTGTCTTTCAACAAACCCCGTTGCTTCAGATCTTTCACCAGCGCCGCGCTGGGTTGATCTGTGTCTACGCAACGCGACACACACCACGAACTCAAACGCGAATGATGGTCCCAATCGGGGTGAAACAGCTGAATGAAGCGTACGTCTCGTTCAGCCATTCGTCGTGCCAGAATGCAGTTGGCGGCGTAGCTTCCGGGGCGGCGAGAATCCGGGCCGTACAATTCGAACGTGGATTCGGGTTCGTCGCTAAGATTCGTCAGTTCCGGAATGCTGGTCTGCATGCGGAACGCCATTTCGTATTGTTCGATGCGAGTTTCGATTTCCGGGTCGAAGGTTTCGGCCTGCCGCTTACGATTCAGCGACGCCAGCCCATCCAGCATTTCTCGCCGCAGCTCGCGCGGAAAGCCGTCGGGGTCGTTCAGATACAGCACCGGATCTTTCGCGCTGCGCAGTTTGACTCCCTGGTGTCGTGACGGCAGAAAGCCGCTGCCCCAATAGTGGTCGTACAGCGGTTGGTCGCTGGGGCGTTTCATGCGAGACAGCAGCACCACGTATTCGGGCAGGTTTTTGTTCATGCTGCCCAAACCATAGCTGGCCCAGCAACCAAAACTGGGGCGTCCGGCAATTTGATGTCCCGTCAAAAACTTCGTCATCGCCGGCGCGTGATTGATCTGGTCGGTGACCATCGATTTCACGAAGCAGATTTCGTCGGCGATTGAACCGATATGAGGCAGCCATTCACCGACTTTCGCACCGCATTCGCCGTGGTGGTGAAATTTTGTGATCGGCGGAAGAATCAGCTGCGGCTTGCCTTTGGTCATTCCCGTCAAACGCTGTCCCTGCCGCACGCTATCGGGAAGTGGAGTTCCCGCCAATTTGTGCAGGTCCGGCTTATCGTCGAACAATTCGATCTGCGACGGACCGCCCGATTGAGTCAGAAAGATGACTCGCTTTGCTTTGGGAGCAAAGTGAGGCAGTGAATTCTTCAGTTCCGACGCGGCCAGCTCGTCACCCAGCATCGCGCTGGCCGCCAGAGCGCCGAAGTTCAGGCCGACCTGGTTCAGGAAACTGCGGCGTCCGAGATTGTTGGGTTCGTTACTCACGAGTCATCGCCTCATCAAGATTGAATAACAGACTTGCCACTGTCATCCACGCCGCAGTGGTCGGCGCGCGTTCATCAGACGCTGGTGATTGTTGCCCGACGGTTGTATACCGAACGGCTTCTGCGACGTGGTGTTTGTAGTAGTTAGAGCCGTGAGACCAAACGGCGTGCAACTTGTCGACTTCTGATTCCGTCAATCGCCGCGAGAGAACTCGAACGGCCATTGATTGCAGTGATTCCTCAAACTGCGGTCCGGTTGCTGGAATGCCGTCTGCCAGAGCCCGCGACGCTTCCAGCATGGTGATGTCGTTCATCAGCGTTAACGCGTGCAGCGGTGTGTTGGTGCGGCGAATGCCGACTTCGCAGACTCGGCGTTGAGCACTATCGAACAGAAACGTGGGAGCACTGCTGCGACGCCAAAACGCGTACACCGTGCGACGATACTGCGACGGTCCCAAACTTGGCTGATAGTCGAATCGCCCCATCGTGATTTCTGCCCACACGCCTTCCGGCTGATAAGGTTTGTGCGGCGGGCCGCCGACCGCAGGATTCAGCAAGCCGGAAATTCGCAACGCGTTGTCGTGAATCATCCACGCCGGCAAGCGGTATCGCGGCGATCGCGCCAGCAGCCGGTTTTCAGGATCGCGTTCAAGCAGATCGGCGGAAGTCATGCTGCTTTGACGGTATGTTTTGCTGTTGACGATCAGTCGAATGATGTGCTGCAGATTCCAGTCGTTTTCGATCAGTTCAACGGCCAGCCAATCCAGCAATTTGGGATGCGTCGGCAGTTCGCCCTGCAAACCAAAATCTTCCGACGTTCGCACCAGTCCCTGGCCGAACATCAATTGCCACAAGTGATTCACAACCACGCGAGCCGTCAGGGGATTTTTTGAATCGACGATCCACTGTGCCAGGTCGAGTCGCGTTTTGGCTTTGTCGGCCGGCCATTTCAAAACGCTCGGTAACACGCTTGGCGGGACAACATCGCCCTTCGCATCCCACACGCCTCGCACCAGCACGTGCGTGTCGCGCGGCTTTGGTTTTTCCGCCAGCACCATCACTTGGCGAGGCTTCTGTTCTGCTTGAAGTTCTGATAGCTGCCGTTTCGCGTTCGCCAGACGAGTGGCCATTTGCTGATAGGTTTCATCGCCCAGCAGGTGTTGATTCAGCAATCGCTGTCGCAGTTTGCTGTCTGGTTGACCGCCGCCTTCTGTTGTGCGAATGAGTTCCGCGATGGGCGAATCTCCGTCGACACGACGAACCGTTTCCCCCAGTTCTGATGCCAGCGAAATTCGAAACCGCCCGATGTTGGCATCCCCGTGAGTCGACCGGTGTCGCAAAACGATAACCAGTTGATCGCCCGGTTCAACTTCCCACGGCTCGGTCAGAGCATAAACGCCGACGTGCGGTTCGATGACTTCCGCGCCTTCCGTCGTCCAGCCATCTCGCGCGTCATCGTTCAGGGTTTTGCCAATTGGCCCGTAGCGACTGTCCCACGTTGTCTTGCGTTTGCTGTCGGCTTCGAGGTCCGCGACAACAGCGGCGATTTCCAGTTGAGTTTCCGACGGACTGCCTTGACGACGCCCCAGCGGCCTCACGCTTGTCAAGGTAAATTCGCCGTTGCCACTGCGAGTGAAGCGTTCGGCGACGTGCGAAGAATGCGGGAACACTTCGATGCGAAACCCTGTCACGCGGCCCATGGATTCTTTAACCGGAAGAATAACTCGATAGTCGTCTTGCCTAGGATTTGGTCCGTGAGTCTGAACCGTTTGATCCGGTTCAACGCGAAACAATGTTCCGTCGCTGCTGACGACTCGCGGCTGCGGCGTCCACCACACCTGATGGTCTGTCGACTTTGCGGCCAGAGTTTTCTGCAGCCAACCTTCGAACCGTTGCTCGGCCCGTTGTCGTTCTGCCGCTTCTTCGGTCTGACACTGTTCAACAAACGCTGACATCTCGTCAATACGTTCGGCAACCGCTGGCGACTTATATTGCAGATAAGGTTTCGCCGACAGGCCCGCCTTGCCGTCTTCGTCGATACTGTTGAAGAAGGCGGCCATCGAATAATAATCGTGCTGCGAAATCGGATCGAACTTGTGCGAATGACACTGCACGCAACCCAGCGTTAGTCCCAGCCAAACCGTGCCCGTTGTGTTGACGCGGTCGATGACGTAATCGATGCGTGATTCTTCCGGATCACGACCGCCTTCACCATTCGTCATGTGATTGCGATGAAAACACGTCGCCAGTTTTTGATCGTCAGTCGCATTCGGCAGCAGGTCACCGGCGAACTGTTCGATGGTAAAATCCTTAAACGACTTGTTGTCCTGAAACTGCTGAATCACCCAGTCACGCCACGGCCAGTTTTGGCGAGTTGCATCCTGCTGGAACCCATCCGAATCAGAATACCTGGCCGCATCCAGCCACCACATCGCCATTCGTTCGGCATAGTGCGGCGACTTCAGCAAACGATCGATGGCCGCCTGCCACGCGGCGTTCGAACCATCGCCAAACGCTTTCACGTCATCGGGCGTCGGGGACTGTCCGGTCAAATCAAATGTCAGACGACGCAGTTGAGTGTGCGGTGCAGCGGGAGCACTCAGGTGCATCCCTTCGTCAGCCAGTCGTTCTGCGATAAACGCGTCAATCGGATGAGCGTTGGTATCCGGAACGTCGGGCTTCGTCAACGTTTCAAACGACCAGTGCCTGCCCCACTTCGCTCCGCCCAGAATCCATTTTTGAATCGCTTCGCGTTCTTTCTTAGTTAGCGGCTTGCGATGCGAATCCGGAGGCGGCATTAACTCGTCCGGGTCTTCCGAAATGATGCGATTCCAGATCTCACTGTCTTGCAGCTTGCGTGGAACAATGGCCGCGTAGTCGCCGCGATCAGCCTTGGCGGCGTCTTCCAGATCCAGACGTAGGTCGGCTTCGCGGTGACTATCGTCCGGACCATGACAATGAAAACAACGATCCGACAACACGGGCAAAACATCGCGAGAAAACGAGACGTCATCTGCGCGCAACGTGATGCTGAACAATCCCACGCCAACAGCCAACGCGCAGCGCACTGGGATCATGCGTGTAATCGTATTTCGCAATACGGCTGAGATAGTGCTTCGATTCAGCGGATTGGCCATGTTCTTGATAGTCCCTGATGAACTCATTCGGAAAGTTATCCCCGATAGGTTTTCTGACTTGGCTATTGTACAACAGGCAAGTGCTAAAGTCTTGGACGGCAGGCTGAACTCCTGGTACGATTTGACCATGGCCGAAGAATCACCGCAAGACTTCCAAAATGCCTTCTTCGCCGGCAATCCGCTGGCCGAATCCGTGATTGCGTTGTTCGATTCTCTGCCTCAGACCTATTTCTACGCCAAAGACACACAAAGTCGGTTCGTGAAAGTGAATCGCCAGTTCCTCGAAAACCACGGTCTAAACGAAGAAACACAGGCCCTTGGGAAAACGGATCACGACTTTCACCCGCCGCTCATACTAAGGCGTACATCAGCGAAGATCGTCGAGTCATGGCGAGTCGTAAGCCGTTGCTCGGTCAGGTGTGGCTTGTGCTGCATCGACGAACCGTACCTCGCTGGTACGTTTCTACCAAGACACCGTTGTTTAATGCGGCTGGGGAAGTCATTGGGCTGGCGGGAGCCATGTATCGCATCGAGCAGCAGGCAGAACTGACGCAGTATCTGCAGGAATTATTGCCGGTCGCTCAATACATCGAACGCCACTATGCCGAACCAATTTCCATGACCGAAATGGCCAGTCTGGCGGGCCTATCAACGACGCACTTCAATCGTCGCTTCCGCCAGTTACTGCGACTGACGCCGACCGAGTATCTACGATCCGTCCGCATTCAGGCGGCTCAGGCTTTGCTGACAACATCATCCCGCACACTGGCCGAAATCGCAGTCGAAGTCGGCTTCACCGACCAAAGCCACCTCACTCGCCGCTTCCGCAAAGTCACCGGCATGACCCCCGCCGCCTGGAGAAAACGCTTCGTCCGCTAGCCTGCAACAACACCAGAGTCGATCAAGCTCAGGTACACTTTGTAAACAAAGCTATCGGATCTGAAGTCGTTAACTATTCCACAGCGAGACGTTGCTTCAGCACATTCATCGTTTCTTTCTGGCGTTGCAATATGACTGAGCGAGCGATTTCGGTTTTTGCTTTCGCGGCTTTGAAGTTCCTGGCCATGGCGACGACGGCGTCGGGAACTTTCGCGGCTTCGGAATCGATGTCGAGATCGAACAGCCAGTCACCCAGGCCGATGTTTCGCCACATGATGCCTTTGCTGGTCTGTTCCTGGAAGCGACAAACGATGGCCGGGATGCCGTTTCCTACCGCCATAATCGGTGAGTGCATTTCACTGCCGAACAAACCGGCGCTGCGAACGTAAACGCTGAGTGCCTCATCGGTCAGCCAGAAATTCTTTCGCCAGACAACTCGATCTTTGACGTCATCCGGCAGCCGGTCGTACAGCATTTCTTTGCCGACGGCCATCTGAGTCATGTCTTCGGGGCACAGCAGCACTTTCAAGTCCGTTTCGCGAACCACGCGGATGATCGCTTCGCGAATCGGAGCGTGATCGTGTTCCTTCATCGCTTCGTTGCGCGCCTGGCGCGTGTCATCTTTCACCCGTTTGTCACCGGGGATTGTCCAGTACGGCGTGAATCGCAGGCGGGACAGGCAACACAGAAACTTGCCATCCTTCAGGTCGTTCGCCTTAAGGAACGCTGTCGCGGCATCGTCGTTGCGAAGATCACAAGCGAAGGCTCCGTCGGGACCGAATTCCATGATGGGTGAGGCCACGCCTTGTTGTTTCGCATAATCAAGCGATACGGAGTCTCGAAAGTAGACGAATTGGGCCCTGGACAACAGCTCCGTCGTCCCGTTGGAAAAGAAGCTTCCGTGCGTGATGCCATACACTCCGAACGGCTTGCCCGTATGTTTAACAAATGCCGCCACATCTTTCGCCGCGACCAGCGATGGCCCGGAACCGTGCAGCAGAAAATCGGTCCACTCAATTGCTTTTGCCAATTCTTTGTTCGACGCCGATCCATCATTGCGAATCGAGCCCTTCACAATTGTCAGCTTCGGAAACCGCCGATGTTCCATGGCGGCCACTTCGTTAGTGAGATTGCCGGACGCCCACAGAATAACTTCCGCTTCGGGAATGTGCTGTTCAAGCAACGCCAACACTCCCGGCGTGTGAGCAATGTCCCCAATGTTCACGCACTGCCAGGAAGAGCGCAGCAAAATTCGAGGCTTACGTTTTTCGTCGGCCGCTCGCAATGTCTGCGACAGGCCCACCACTGTACTGGCGGCTGCTGCAGTTGCGGCCACAGTTTGCTGAAGAAATTTTCGCCTGTCCATCGCACCAGTTTCTGGCTAAGCCCTGTGAATACATAAAGCGGAAGTGTAGCGAAGCTTCGCTTTGATTCCATTCGAGCTGTTTTGGCCAGCCCCGCAGATGCCGCTCGGCGTGTTCGTTCTTTTTCTGAATGGAAAAGGGCGAGGCTCACGAGACACTTTGGAGGTTGAGGAAAGGGACGTCCAGACTGGTGATATTCAGGCAGGGGAGCTTGCTGGCTTTCGGCCGCCGAAACGTCGGACCAGTTTTACCAATTCCACCACCGCCACGGGCAGCAGAGAACAGCCAGCGATCACGGCCCAGTCGGCCAATGTCGGTGGAGCTGTATGCAGCACTCTTTGCAGCAGCGGAAGGTAAACGGCTGCAGCCTGCAGAGCCAGACACAGCGCCACGGCTGCCCACAGCCAACCGTTTGTGAACAGTCTGTCGGTAAACGCCGATCGATTTTGCGAACGAGCATTGAAGGCGTGAAAGACCTGTGACAGGGCCAGCGTCATGAAGGCCATCGTCGTGGCTGCACGCAAGCCGTCGCCGGATGTGCCGTGCCAATGCATTCCAACGGCAAATGCGAACAACGTAACCGCGGTCAACAACACTCCCTGCCAAACGATCAGGCCGATGAATCGTAGAGTCAGCAGCGATTCCTGCGGATCGCGGGGCGGGCGAGTCATGACATCGGGCGCGGAAGGTTCCAGTGCGAGAGCAAACGCGGGAAAGACATCGGTGACCAGATTCAGCCATAGAATCTGCAATGCGACCAAGGGCAGGGGCCAGCCAATCATCATTGCGATGAAGACGGTCAGAATTTCAGAAAGGTTGCACGACAGCAGGTAGTGCAGAAATCGCAGAATGTTTCCGTAGATGATCCGCCCCTGCTGAACGGCACCGACGATGCTGGTGAAATCATCGTCGGTGATTACCATATCGGCGTTTTCTTTGGCAACTTCGGTTCCGTTAATGCCCATCGCAATGCCGATGTCCGCCTGCTTCAGGGCCGGTGCGTCGTTGACACCGTCGCCCGTCATCGCCACCACGTGCCCGAGTTCCTGCAGGGCTTCAACGATTCTCAGCTTGTGCTCGGGCGACACGCGAGCAAACACTGCGGCGTCGGCGACAATGTGTTTCCAGCCGTCGGCATCAAGATCGGACAGTTCCCGACCGTGCACGGTTTTCAGTGTTCGCCCTTCACGATCGCGGTCTAATCCCAACTGTCGAGCGATCTCGGCAGCCGTCACTTGTTGATCGCCAGTGATCATGACGGTGCGAATGCCCGCTTCTCGACACGTGGCAATAGCAGCTTTGGCTTCGTCACGCAGAGGATCGGTCATGCCCACCAGACCGACGAAGGTAAAGTAACGATCGAAATCGGCGTCTGTGTAGTTTTCCGGCAGTTCACGAAAAGCAAGGCCCAGAACTCGCAACGCAGAACCTGCCAGATCGTTGTTCGTCTGGACCCAGCCGTTACGGTCATCATCCGTGAGCGGCGTCGTCTGGGCGCCTTGCATCTGCAAATTGGCAGCGGCAAGTACCGTTCCGGGAGCTCCCTTTACGAATGCGATCGCCGGCCCTTTCGAACTTCGATGGATGGTGACCATGCGTTTGGACGAGCTGTCGAACGGAACTTCTGCAATACGCGGGAATTCCGCCATCAGCGAATCGCGGCTCATGCCTGCCTTTTCGGCCACCACGATCATTGCGGCTTCGGTCGGATCGCCGAGTACTGTGTCGTGATCGTCCACGCGTTCGACCTCCGCATCGTTGCACAGCATCCCAATGCGCAGTGCCATCTGAAGTTGTTTGTCAGTGTTGGCGTCGACCGATTTTGGGCCTTCCTGAAACGTGCCCACGGTAGCGTAGCCTGTGCCGGTGACATCGACACGATGCTGGTTCAGCACATAGACGCTGACCGTCATTTCGTTTTTGGTAAGTGTCCCGGTCTTATCTGTGCAGATGACCGTGGTAGAGCCCAGTGTTTCCACAGCGGGAAGTCTTCGGACAAGCGCACGTTGCCGGGCCATCCGCTGCATCCCTAAAGCCAGCGTCATTGTGGCTACGGCGGGAAGACCTTCGGGAACTGCGGCGATGGCAAGCGACACGCCGATTTCCAGCATGTGCCAGAAATCAGTCAGTCCTCGCAGCCAGCCTGCGAAGACAATGATTCCACACAGGGCCAGAATTATTACCACCAGCAGTCGACTGATTCCGGCCAGCTTTTCTTCCAGCGGAGTCGCTCGGTCGATCACGTCATCGATCAGCAGCCCAATTTTGCCGACTTCTGTTTTCGCGCCTGTGGCAGAAATTATCAGCTTACCACGTCCGTCGGTGATGGTCGTTCCCAGAAACGCCATGTTCAGTCGGTCGGCAAGTGCCGCGTCGCCATTGCTGATTGCGTCGGCTGATTTTGTGACGGCATTGGACTCGCCAGTTAGAGCCGATTCTTCGATCTGAAGTCTTACAGATTCGACAATTCTGCCATCAGCAGGAACTCGACCTCCCGCAGCAAGCACAACAAGATCTCCCGGTACCAATTCGGCCGCTGGTATTTCTCGCGCCGTTCCACCACGGATCACCTGAGCAACCGACACCGATTGTTTTTGCAGAGCCGTCAGCGCTTGCTGGGCTTTCCATTCCGTCAGAAAGCCGATCGCGGCGTTAATCACGATCACAACCAGAATGGCAACGGCCTCAATGTTATCACCCATCGCAAACGCAATCGCCGTGGCCGCCAGCAGCAACGCCACAATGAGGCTCAAAAACTGCGATACAAGAATCCGCAGTGTTGACCGCTGCCTGGCTTGAGCCAGAGTATTCGAACCATGCTTCGAGAGTCTGCGAGATGCTTCGGCTGCTGTTAAGCCTTGTGAAACATCAGTCTGAAGTCGCTGCACGGCCTGGTCAACCGACAACGCGTGCCACTCGGATAAGGCGGCCTGAGGATGATCTTCACCAGAAGACTGCCTTGTTGTGGACTGCTTGTTGTTTGCAGAAGTGGCTGGAGGTTTTGACATGGAATCTGTGACACTCGTGACAACGAAACCAGAAGCAACCAGTCAGTCCGCAGAAGTTTGCGGGATCGAATTCACGCAGACCTTCGGATGACTCGCGTTAGACTCAGAATGGTCGCGGCTTTAGTTTAGCGTCACAGCAGAAATGTGCGACGGTGATTGCATTTCTAAAGCAGTCGCCGCCCCTGAATTACTCTTGTCAGCACAACTGCGACCGCAGTCAGTAGCAACAGGTGGATGAAGCCGCCCATCAGAGTCGATGTCACCATGCCAAGGACCCACAGGATCAGCAGGATTACAAAGATGGTCCAAAGCATTGTGGTGGCGCCTTTATGGGAATTATTTTTGGCAACTTGTGTTCACCGAATTCTAAATGGCACAAGTTAGATCGCGGCTTCACTTTCATTGTTCATCGTCCGACGTCTGGGGTTTAAGTACCTTCTTAACTGATTCGGCATCGTGCTTAACTTTTTCGGTGTCCACGGACAGCTTGACGTCGACGTTGTGACTGACCTCTTCGCGTTCACCAGTCACGGCAAACCAGCCTCGGTAGAGCCCAACAGCCAGGACAATAATGGCGAACACTGTGATTAGCTGAACGAATTTCTTCATGATCAACTTCTTTGTTAACGGCTTAAAATGATTCACGTTTTGTTGTGGGCGATCGTGACTTACGAAAGCCGGACCGCACGATCCATAACGCGTTCACAGCGTCCCCGCGGCAGAACAATTCGCTGCGTTTTTCTTGTTCGACGATAGCTGAATCGCACCTTGCTCAGTAGCACCCCAGTTGTCAAAAGTGCTCAACTGAAGCTTGTCGAAATGTCGGCGTAATGGGTGGCACTGAACTTGAACGAGGTGCGAGAGATGCAGCGGAGTGTCTTTTGCCGGCTTAGGCCAACATCGCCACTTGCATAGCAGGTGCGATCATCTTCTCGGTACGGAAGTCTTTAGCTGGACAGGGCCATGTCTGAATGAGCCGCAGGGCGTTAGCCCCGGTTTTCTTTCAGCAATCCGCACTAACCGGGGAAAACGCCCTGCGGCTGATGTGGGTCGCTGAAACACTGACCTTTTATTGAACCTGACGCTGTTCAGTTAGGATCTGACACTCGGGGACGTTGTCCCATCCTGTATTGTGCTTTTCCTAAATCGCAAAGTTCGCTTTCGCCGCTGGCATGCTGTTGATTTCGTTAAGGACCTCAATGCCTGTGACCGTGTTGGCATTACTTTTCTGCGTGGTCACTCGAATTCTTCGCCCAGACTTCAGCAGGTCTTTGTGGCTTTCTTTTCCGTCGCACTTCAGCATCGCATCAGATGCCAGTGCATAGGAACTCGTTTTCCTACTGCCGCTTTCCATCTCAAGCCGATTTGCAGCGATGCCAACAAGCCGACCTTCGAACGAGCATGTGCTGGATGTGGCTTCACACCCGTTCGTGTTGATGTTGGGCCTGGTTTTTGGGTACGTGGTGCTTGACATATCTCGCTGCCTTCCTTGAATTGATTCTTCTTTTTTGAAGCCTTGGACTACGGTGTTCGTCGAGTAAGGAAAATTGTTTGAGGAGCAAAGATCTTTCAGCTGATGCACGGATCCAGCAGTTGCCAGTTTGCGGCGCTGTTAATCGGGAGTCGCGACATATTTCGCGAGACCGTCGATCGCAATCGCCGCTCCTTCGCGAGCCCCCTCGGTCGTGACGCGAATTCGTACACCGGACATCAAGTCACGTGCCTGACACACCTCGCCATCCCAGGTCACTTCCGTAGTGCTTGTGACCAGATGTGTGCTTTTAGTGCCATCCTCGTCCGTCATGATCAGCTTGCTGTTGGTGCAACTGAAGACGGTGCCGTAGTGCACGTGTTCCGTGTTATCGCTGCTCATGTAGGTAAACGCGCCGCCGGTGATCATTAAGATTCCCAACAGCCCGCCGGTGATTGTGATTGGATTCATGACTTTGTATCTCCGTTTGTAAAGGCGATGCGACATGGCGTACCAGAATCGCTAGTAGGTTGGCCTGAAGTTGCTATATGCAAATGGCCACAGAGTGGGATATTCATGGAATGGTGTTCAGTAGATTGCCTCTGTTGGTGGCGATGATTCACTCAGCTGCCCCTCCGCCACAGGGGACTTACGTTTTCTATCAGCTGATGGCGTTACCTCGGTTTCACATGGCAAGCAACCCGGTTTAGCACCCGGCGGCTATTCAGAATTGAGCGTGTTTCCAACTAAATTGACAGACGCATAAGACAACGGGTGATAGGCAACAGAAGAAAGACGGTCTCACGCATCAAGACCGAAATTCCGTTCGATCAGTAGATCGCCAATCGTGAACGATGGAGGGAACTCCATGAAGACTATCTGCGAAAATTCAGCCCCTTGTCATCTTCCGCAGCACCGAGCAGTCGGAAGTTGAATTTTCCTGCTTCTGCGGAAGTCACTTCGGCAACCAGCGAGCCGCCGTCTTTGCGTTCCAGGGCCAACACGTTTTGGTCGACAGAATACGTTCCTCCGAACGATTGCGATTTCTGACCGCTGGGTGTGAACGTCCAAGTGAACTTGGCGTCGTCCGTAAGGTCGAGTTTGAACTGTGAGCCATCTTCGCGAGTGGCCGACCACGCTCCGACGAGTGCCTTTGGATCGACGGGCGTCACGTTTGTATCTGCCAGTTGATTGAGTGCCTGACTCACTGCTGGGGTGATGGTCGCGTTGGCCGGGCTGGGTGGTTTGATCATCCGCAGCATCTCCACGGCGACGTTATCGTCTGGCATCAGATTCACCACATGTTCAAACTGAAGACCAGCGGCGTCTGTGTGTCCGCAACTTAGATAGTGATATGCCAGCAAGAACTGTGAGGCAGCGTCCTGCGGATTCGATCTCGCAAACGCTTCCAGAGCTCGCAGCTGAGTGGTGTAGAGTTCGACGTTGGCATACATGCCGCTCATCGTCGTCCAGTCCCAACCCGGACCGACGGCTAACACAGAATGAATCGTGGCGGCTGACTGCTGATAATCCTGCTTCGCAAACAGTACCAGCGATCGGAATTCGTGTAGCACCGCATCATCCGGGAACCGAGTGATGCCCTTGTTGGTGATGTCGAGCGCTGCGTTGTAGTCATTCTGCCGGAATGCTTCGACCGCGTTGTTAAGCACTACGTCTGATGAACTGACCGAATCATTTTCGACGATGACTGGCGTGTTGTAGGACACGCTGATTGGCTGAGCATAATTGTAACCGCTCCAGCCGCCAGTGACGTAATATGGGTTTGAGTAGCCCAGATATCCACTGCTGTAGTTTAGAGATCCAAGACCCCAGCCGCCTAAACCCCAACCCAACGGGCTGTAGCCATAGCTGCCATAACGACCTCCAAAACCATAGTTATTGCTGTAACGAGTTCCGCGGCCAAGCCCCCAGCCGTATCCCAGATTCGAACCGATGCTGTATCCAAGACTTGAACCAATTCCATAAGCAAGACTGGAACCGATCCCGTTGCTTCGATTGCCATTCCAATAGCCATGATAGCCGGCGTGCTGGTAATACGATGGCTTGTAAAGATTGTTGCCGATGCCGATCCGTCGGTTATTGACGCTCAGCGAATTGCCGTTGTACGGTCGATTCCCGATGCCCGACACGCCATTGTGGGAAGTGATTCTGGGAGTACTGACGTGAGTATTGTTTCTTCCAATGCCTGGAATATTCTTTGGGGCAGATCTGCTTCCAGTGATGGTTCGTAGGTTTCCTGCAACGTTGCCGGAATTTCCATGAGAGGGGACATGCGTAACCCCCGGTCGGAATCCGCCGGGATTCGGATGCGACAAGGAAGGCGAACGAGTGTTGCCGGGGCGTTGCGCAACATGGCCGCCGGCTGCTCCACCGATATTGCGAATGCCTCCACCTGTGTTTTGTGGGCCGCCTCCGCCGCTGCGTCTTGAGCCATTGGTGGCTGGAGCATGAATGCCGCCGGCTCCACGAATGGGGCCACTTCCTGCATGCGAGCCGCCCGATTTTGAACCCCCGCCGCCACCAGCATGACCACCACCGCCACCACCGCCACCAGCATGACCGCCGCCGCCGCCGCGTTGTGCGGGGCCATATGCGTGGGCCATGTTAAGACCGTGTTCGCCGATCATGCTTAGCGAGAGGGCGAACCCCACAATGAACGTCCATTTCCTTGTATTTGTTTTCATTTGTATTTCCTTTTGTTGTGAAGCGAAGCTGCATAGGTCTCGCGTGCAGCGATCCGCGTTGAATTCGAAACCGTTATCTGCCATCAGCTGCAACTGCCTGAGCGGGAATTGGTGCTGAACGAACGATGGTCATAATCTCACTGTCGGGTTGCTGCACGCCGCCAATTTCATGATCAACCGACTGCCAGGTCATGGTCTGATCGTCGATCGCTGTGTAGATGCTGGTACTCGACGCCGTCTGTCCGTCAGCCATCACGCCCGACGTCTTAAGAATCCAGCTTTCGCTGCCTTGTACGTCGGTGCGTCGATACCAGAATCCTTCACCGAATGAACCTTCTGAATCAAACAGCCACGTTCGCAGTTTTCCCGCCAGTGGGTCCCAGCCGATGCGTTGAGTTCCCGTCATGGCATTCTGTCCGGCGACGTGAATGGCGAAGGATCGCACCAGAAAATTACCGTTGTCTGTGGCATTGCAGCTGAAGTGAACAACCGCATCGTTGCCTTCATCAACCCAGTCTCCGATCAACCAGTCCAGTTGGCGAAGTTGCGTGGAATGTTCCTGAAGATTGTTCGGCACGCTGTCTCTAACGCTGGCCGCCAGCCACTTTCCGTCAACCTTGACGTAGACGGTTGTGTAGCGACATTCGACACAGCGGTCATCGTTTGCATGAGTCATCACCGTGTGGCCGTCTTCAAGAGCGACACCAGGGCTGAGCATTCGGATTGAATCAACGCTCATTTCCAGCTTGCATTGGGGATGATTTGCAAAGAAATCGATCAAGCTTTTTGCAATGTTTTCGCGACCGTGCAGGACTGCTCCGGTTTCGTCCATGTACTCCGCATCGGCGGTAAAATGAGCAGCAACTGCTTTGGCGTCGCCCGCTTCATAGGCTTTGATGAACGACTTATCCACAAGCCTGATCGCCACTTCGTCAGCCGATGGCGATTGTTCCTTAGATGGTACCACGTTGGTTTCGTCCGCAGTTGCAACAAACATGGCACCTCCCGCAACGGCGATCCATGACAAACTTAGGGCCTTTAACATGTTGAATACTTTCTGAATTCGCACCAGGCGACATACGTCTGAAAAGGGTTGATGTTCGCTGCGACGTTCGCATTGCTGAATTTCAGGCAATAAAAAAAGCCGACATGGACCGCCCCTTGATAAAAGGCTCAGTCCATGTCGGCTTACTTGTAAATTCGCCGACCAGAATTTTCTGCTCTGCGATTTAGTGAGTCATCCGCGATTGTTTTTTACTTTGAACAAGCTGTCCGCAAACAGCTGATCCACATGTTCGATGTTAGCACTCATCATGCGAACGGCAATATCACTTACTGTTCTATTCCCAAATTGGTGCGATTGATACGCCACGGAATTCTGCATTCGCGTTGTTAATGACGTCTGCGTGCTACGTCAGACGCTCGTTCACCAGCGTGCCAAAATAGCTGAAGCTGTGAGCGCCCAGAGGTTCTGCCACACTGATCACTTTCAAAGCTCCGTCGCGGTTCTTGACTTCTATTCCCAGACCGTAGTGGCCCAGCCGCAATTCCTTCAGAGCGAACTTGATTATGGCATCTTCGCCGTCTCCAAAGAAGAACTTCTCCTGCAGACGCTTCAGCAGCTGAATGCCATCATCAAGATGCAAGGCGACAATGCTGGCTTTGCCGTAGCCTGCAGAACACAGAGCCTTCGTTACCGCGTCAAATTCTTCTTTTGTGTCTACGAAGCCAATCGTTTGGCCGTCTGGAGTTGCCAATTGCTGGCCGTGGTCGACAGTGGGTTTGAATGTCATGGTTGTTGTTTGCCTATTTGTAGGTGAGCGGAATTGAAATGTTTGCGGATGAACTTATGGCGACCCGGCTGGCTTGCCGTCGGTTAAGATTAACCAACTGTCGCCACGCGTCGCGGGTTGGCTGCTATTGCCCATGCAGTGCCAGCACAGTTGTCTTGCGTGGTTGATTCGTCGACTGCAAGAACGGGACGAATCTTCCGAAATGCTGCACAGCCAGCATCGTCCAGCCGTAGACCAGATGAGTCGCTGCGGCCAGCCACCACGGGATTTCGTTAAGGATCCAGTTCCCACCGCTCAGCATTGGCTGCAGCCACGATAGTATGCCGTAAAACATGACAATCCAGACGGTCAATGAAGCGACTGTCACGACAGCAAACTTCAACAGCATGCTGCTGGAACCGAGCTGTCTGGAAATGATTGAATGAAACGGAATCCCCAGCAGCATTCCAAACAGCAGGTACAACAGACACCCCAGCACAAGCGTCAGACTGTTATCCAGCGTCAATGCCGTGTCTCCCAGTCCAACCGTCAAATAGACCTGGATGATGTGCAGCGGATGTTTTCCTTCAAAAAACGAAACGACGACATTAAACAACAAGCTCGTCATCGCCCCGATGCCGCCGAGTGCAAATCCGGCGATGGCGTAATACATCCAGTAAAACCGCCTCGGCGGCCAGTTTGTTAATCGCGGATTTGATGCCTCAATCTTTGCTTCAAGTGTGCTCACCCGGTTGCGTAAATCTTCAAGTTCACGCAGTCTGCTTTCCTGAT
The DNA here is from genome assembly GCA_937916515.1 of uncultured Planctomycetaceae bacterium. Taxonomy (GTDB): domain Bacteria; phylum Planctomycetota; class Planctomycetia; order Planctomycetales; family Planctomycetaceae; genus Fuerstiella. The sequence goes on from CALFSX010000259.1 coordinate 58,113, forward strand.
TCATAACAGTCGCCTTCCTGACGTAATCGCATCTAAATAACTCCGCGCCAAAGTTGAAGCTTCGTTTCCTTAAAGGGTGGCCGAGGTTGGACTGAGCTTGCGAAGAAAACACCTATGTGGCCTCATTCGTACCTCGCTCCAAACACAGCCACCCATCGCGCTCACATTCCGACAAGCGTCGAAGGTGCAGTGCATTCCAGCCGAAACAAAAAAAGCCGACGTGAGGGAACACTTCAAAGAAGTTCCACCACGTCGGCTTACATATCAATGAACCCACCGAACTGTCCGGTTTGCTCTTTGTTTCGTCATCCGATTCGAATTGGAGGCCAACAGTACGTCGTCTCCGGACGTTTCATCTTATCGTTCGCAGCTGGCGATACAATGCGGCAATTGGCGAATCAGGCATTTGCGATCCGATCCGTTTAGATCTACTGGTTCGCGAAACTGCATTCATCCAGATAATTGAAGGTGCATCTTAGCTGCTCAGAAGTTTTTGAATGCTATTAAGCAGGAAGGTCCACCAGCGTTCGTTTTAAGCACTGCTGAATCAGGTCCGTTCTTGCGGTGACGTGACGCTCGCGACGAAATCTTTCCCGAACAAGGCTGCAGGTTCGGAGTTCAACGGGAACTGCCAGCCATCGAGCTCAGATGTCGTGAGGCTGTCAACAGCGCGTCGTGCCCCGTTTGCAGACACGCTGCTGTGGTTTGGTTGCCTAATGTTCCGGCGACAATTTTTCAGGGGAAGCGTTCGAGAATTCGGCATAGTTTCATGACGATTGCAGCCATCTACCCTTTGTTGGATACCGTTCTGGCTCGTGGGTACCAGTCCAAATGGTTTCGTTCGCGTCCTCCGCCGCCACAAGTCAACGAAATTTGCTGTTGGAAGCGGACAACGAAATCCCAAACGCTCCCCTGCGTGATCGATTGGGAAGCGTTCTTCCGACTTGCAATTGTTGGCATTCGTCGAGATACTTCCGCACGGCTGTTTTTGGACGTTCTTCGAGGTTCAAAGCAGAAGCGTTTTTCCCGTTTCTTTTGGCTCATCCGCCATTCGTGACGGAGAAAACGGGAAGTTCCGTCCGGTTCTCGCTGCCTTTCGGCGATTTTCCCAGACGAAACATTCCTCTGGAAACAGCAAACCCGAGTGTCGGTCAAGGGAATCAACCTGATTCCCAAGCTATACAACGATTACACGGGGCCATAGCTCAATCGGTTAGAGCAGCGAACTCATAATTCGTTGGTTGGGGGTTCAAGTCCCTCTGGCCCTATTTAGACC
>CALFSX010000260.1 GCA_937916515.1 uncultured Planctomycetaceae bacterium
TCGACGATAAAGGCATGCGGGGACTGGGAGGATTCTTTTCGACGACTTCTCCAAACAGTAACTCCACTCGCACATCACCACGATCTTCAAAGACTCCGCTGCTGTGCATGCGTTCATATTCTTCGATGATAAATCGGAACGATGTGCTCATAGTTTCTACTTCTGCGAAGGCCGGTTCCTCGCCAGCCAGATTATAGGAAACATGTTCCGTCAGGCGAAGAAAAATTTGAGATCAAACCAACTTCACAACCTGAATCGTCACGCCGGTGTCACCCACGTTCACCGACTTAACATCACTGAAAGGCGTTGAAGAAAACTCTATTGAGTTGGCCAGAGTCTCACCGCAGATATAGTCGCCCCATTCGGCAACCATGGCCTGCACCAGATTATCTTCTGAATGATATTCGATACCAATTCTGTCCTGAATATGCAGGTTGGCATCTTTGCGAAGTTGTTGCACCTGACGCACGAAGTCTCTCGACATACCTTTGCGAACAAGGTCGTCGGTCAGCACGGTACTGATGGCAATCTGAATTCCGCCTTCGTCACTGCACACCCATTCGTCGGCCTGTTCTGTACTGATTAACACATCATCAGGTGTCAGGTCGATGCTGTTACCATTAATTTCAACGCTTACGTTTTCGCCTCGTCGAAGCGGACCAAGCACGGCATCGCCGACTTCCGGAAGCTTCGTTCGCAGCAGCCCCAGAAGCTTGCCGTACTTTGGTCCCAGAGTCTTCAGATTTGGCTTATAGCTGTAACCAACAAGATCATCCAAATTCGCCTGCTGAGTCACCAGTTCGATGTTCAGTTCTTCCCGAATCACATCAGCCAACTGAGCAATCGCTGAGGCCGTCTCGGGATCCGACGATGCAAACTGCAGCTCAGCCAGTGGCTGGCGAACTCTTAGAGTATTCTCTTCGCGAAGCTTGTGCCCAAGTTTCACAACAAGCTGAGCAGCCGCCATTCGCTTGTTTAACGCTTCGTCCAGTATTCCCGTGTTAGCAGCAGGATAGTCACAAAGATGCACGCTTTCAGGAACCTCAATCGTCTCCCCCGAAACCTCAACTCCGAAACCCGTAACCCCTCTCACCAAATTCTGATACATACGTTCGGTTAAAAACGGAATGCACGGTGCCAGCAGCTGACACAGCTTCACCAACACTTCATACAAAGTTTCGTAAGCGGCAGTCTTATCCGTATCGCTGGCATCTTTGCTGCGCCAAAAGCGACGGCGGTTGCGGCGAATGTACCAGTTGCTAAGGTCGTCAATGAATTCAGCCGCTGCTTCGCAGAATCCTGGAGCGTTAAAATCGGCGAACTCCCGATGAGCCGTCTCAATCAACGTTTGCAGATTCGACAACACCCAACGATCGATTTCCGGACGATCGGCGACAGGAATGAAGCCGCCTTCCACATTGGCTTCGGGGCCACCTGCGACTCGCTTACGCAGGGCATCGCTCGGCGAAAACCCGTCAGCAATGGCGTAGTCCACAAAGAACTTGTAGCAGTTCCACAGTGGAATAAGGATCTGCCGGCGAGTTTCATCGGCCGGGCCACTGGTGACTGTCGCCGTTGGCACGCCTTCCTTAGTTTCACTGATCGGACCTTCCGGAGTGTTCAGGGTCACCGGCTTATCTGGATGACGCGTGCCGAAACGCAGGTCGGTGGCTGGATTCTGAGCCAGATACATCCAGCGCATTGTATCAACGCCCAGCTGCTCAGCCGCTTCTTCAAACCAGATAGCGGTGCCATCCGACTTGTGCATGGGCTTGCCTTCTTCGTTCTGTACCAAGCGGTGACCCAGCAGCGTGCGGAACGGTTTCTTTTGTTCAGCGGTACGCTGGCCATCTTTATCGAACATCATCATCGTCGACAAAGACAACATGCTGTAGAACCAGTTGCGGAACTGTCCGGGAAAGCACTCAGTCACCAGATCCGCCGGATACCAGTCGGCCCAGTTAAGAGCTTCCGTGCTGTAGCGTTCGTTGAAGTTCATGGTGCTAAACGGAACGATGCCCGCATCCAGCCACGGATTGCCGACGTCTTCAATTCGATTCATCAGGTTGCCGGTTTTCGGATTGCGAATTTTCACGCCGTCAATCCACGGACGATGCGGCGTATTGCCTTCAAAGCCATCCCAACCCTCGACCGCTCGTTCTTTTAGTTCCGCCAATGAGCCCATCACTTCAAAGTCGCCGGTTTCCGGATCCACCCAAATTGGCAAAGCCAGACCCCAGAAACGCTTCTTGGAAATCATCCAGTCGCCCATGTTCGACAACCATTCGACTTCACGATTTTGCCCGTCGATACTGTCCGGTAGCCAGCGAATCTGGCGAGTGACGTCTTTGATTTCGTCTCGCCAATCCATGTTAATGAACCATTCATCAACCAGACGAAACACAAGTTCGTCTCCCGTTCGCCAGCAGTGAGGATAGATATGAGGATAGGTTTCCGTAGCGACCAGAAAACCCTTTTCTTTAAGGCGTTCAAAGACAAGCTCGGCAGTTTCTGGAGCGATCGCCTCTTTGCCAGCGAACTCGCCGAACGCTTCGCCGTACGTACCGTCATCTTTCAACGGAGCGATCACGGGCATGCCGACACTGGTGCCAATTTTGTGGTCGATGTCTCCACAGCCAGGAGCCATATGTACGATGCCCGTACCTTCTCCAGCAACAACGTGCGCGCTGCCGCGAGAATCGCGACCGCCGTCAATCACTTTGTGCCAGTTGGCACCGCAAACCCCAAGGTTGTTTTCGTCGACAGGATAACCGCCATCCATTTGCTGAGCCGGTAGGTTATCGAACGGACCCTCATAAGCCCATCCAACCATCTCAGCACCCTTGATTGTGCCAAGTTCTTCAAAGCCGCCTTGTTCTTTGAAGATCTGAGCAATCGTTTTCAGCTTGCCGACGCCTTCCGGCCACTTCCATTCGGGACGCCCGAAGCCGTCCTTGAATTCGGAAGCCAATCGCTGAAAGTTCAGGTTGTCCCTGGCGAAGTAATAGACGGCGTCGTCTTTGTTGGACTTCAGCTTCACATAGTCCAAATCAACGTTCACCGCTGCCCCCACGTTGCTTGTCAGCGTCCATGGAGTTGTCGTCCAGATCAACAGGAATTCGTTTTCGCGATCCTTTAACGGAAACCGCACGAAGACACTTTTGTGAGTCGTCAGTTTGCGACCTTCAGCGATCTCCATCTGAGAATACGCACTACCGCCTCGACCTGACCATGGCATCACGTCGTGGCCCTGATAGATCTTGCCTCGTTCGAAGCACTTCTTTAAAAAGTCCCAGATGGTTTCGTTGTTTTCAGTGCTGAACGTGAAGTAGCTACCACCCCATTCCGGATTGCCCAGCTTCTCCACCAGCTGATGAGCGGCAGCCGTTTCCGTTTTGCCGCTCGGTGCCGTGATGGTGATCTGTGTGTCTGTTCCCAGATGTTCCGCCATCTCGCGCAGTTGATCGGGATTGTCCCAATCCATCCAATAGCCCAGTCGTTGTGACTGCTCGGTCTGTCGAGCCGCAAACTTCAGAACTCGGCGTTTACATTCGTTCACGAAGTTGTCGATGCCGTATTCGTAGACAGCCGACTTGGTGCCCAGCCCAAGCTGTTTTTCAACTTCAACTTCCACCCACAACCCCTGACAGTCGAAACCGTTTTGGTATCGCTGATCGTGGCCCGTCATGGCGAAGAATCGTTGGTACGTATCTTTGTACGTGCGTCCCCAGGCATGATGCACGCCCATGGGGTTGTTGGCGGTAATCGGCCCATCCAGGAAGCTCCACCGCTTCTGACCACGGTTCTTTTCACGCAGCTTGCGAAAAGTGTCGTGCTGATTCCAAAAATGCAAAACCGAATGTTCACCAGGAACGAAATTACTGTCTGATACGGACTGAAACATTGGAAGCCGTTGAATAAAAATCTGAAGTCACAGAATGGCCAAAGAGCGGCGAATTCTAGTTATCCGACGCAAAAGTCGCAAAGAACCGACACCAGATCAGATCGACGGAGCCCTGACTTTTCATGAATTAAGCCATGCTCCCGAAGATTTTCCGTCATTTGAGCAAAAACGCAGAACCGAATGAACGGCTTGTCCGGTTCGTAATCTTTCAAACTGGCCAGGATGCTCCGGCGAAACCAGGCAGAACAAAAGACATGCCTGCCCCGTGCGTGCACTTCGCCAGGCTGGTCAATTTGTTTTTCCCGGCGCAGTCCGACTCACGGCTTGCCCAGAGTGGAAACCGCAGAACGCGACAGCACACACCCGGAAACGCTGATGGAGCTTAACCAGCGCTCGGATCGGCAGCGGCTGGTTCGCTCGCTTTCATTTCTTCCAGAATTCGACGATGTTCGTCAGCGAGCCCGGACTCATTCAAGGCATCATACACACGAACCAGCAACTCGCGAGAATTCACGCTTTGCATATTCCGTGGCAACGACGCTTCCAGATCACGTCGTGCTTCTTCCCAACGTTGCATTCCAATAAACACTTCGGCTCGCGTTGACAGTGCGTCAGCATTTTCAGGCAACATCGCCAAAACGCGGCTGATCAAATCCAGTGCTCGCTGCAAGTCATCTTTTGAAGGTGCATTCTGGCGTACCAAAGCAATGGCAAGATTATTCAAAACCATCGGATTTGCGTTGTCCAGCGAATACGCTCGTTCAAGATTACGTCGAGCTTCGGAGACTTGATTGGCTCCCAGATATTTGGTGCCAACCATGTTATAGATCTCTGCAGTGGCAGAACCTTCTGCCAGCAGGCGAGTCAAAAGTTTGTCAGCAGCCTTGGCGAACTTCCCATTTGATGTCGCCACGGCAGCCAGCTTATCCAATGCCGGAATATCCACTGCCCCCACGCGCAACGCCTGCTCCATCAATTGCATGGCCGCCGCTTCATCAGTGAACGCTGCGTCGTTCAAGTGCTGGTCAAACAAACCCAAAAGTGCTCGACCTTCAACAACAGCCAGCAGCACTCGTTCCCCCTGCGTCGCGGGAACCTTTTCAACAGAGTCGGTTTTCCCGTCAATCGAAGTTATTTCTGCAGCCGTCTTCAGCTCAACAAGCAGATCGATCACGTCAGAAAAACGATTCTTCATCAACAGCACGTTGCCATAGGTAATGGAATCGGCATAAGACAATTCTGCTCGACGGGCTTCAAAATCAGTCAACAGTTCGTCAACGATACTCTCCGCTGTTGCAGCATCGCCGGAAGCGGCATAAACGGAAGCCTGAATCGCCTTAACGCGAGGTTCAACGGTTGAATGAGCATCAAGCACCTGAATTGCTTCTTCGTATCGACCGGAAATTGTCAACAATTCAGCCAGAACCGTGTCCTGCTTTAGCGTGCGTTCAGAACTCGCCAATAGCGTTTCAATGGCGGGCTTCAGGTCGTCCGCCTTAAACTTTGCCTGTCGATGTGAAAGGACAAGCACCTGTTCAACGGCAGCGAAGTTGGCAGGATCAACTTCAAGCGCCTTTAGCAGAAGCCGTGCGGCTTCGTCACGATTCAGCAACGATTGAGACAGTCTGTTGGAAGCTGCGGTTACATACAGAGACGAAAGTGCAGACCGCAATGCAGGAGAGTCTTTCAGCGACAGGCCTTCCTGCAGTGCCTGGGCCGCATCATCCATGCGTCCGGACAGAACCAACGCTTCCGAATAGTTCGTCCGAGCATCTTCATCACCGGGATTGTCCAGCAGACGTCCTTCAAAGTAATTGGTGGCATTTGCCAGATGAAATTGAATCTGCTCCGGACTGCGGCGTAGCGTTGGCTGCAGTTGCACCTTCGCCAAAATCAGACTTAAAGCCGGAACATGCTCGACAACTCGCAACAGCCGACTTTCCGCTTCAAGGAATTTACCATTCTGAAGATGCATCATGGCCAACAGCTTGTTCGCATCCAGGTTGTAGGGGTCGCTGTCGATAGCCTGTCGAAGTTGGCCTTCGCATTCTTCACGAGCCCACGGCAGTACCGGATTTCCACTCAATACCTGATTCGCCACCCAGATTCTGGCCGTTGAATATCCCTGCGGACCTGATATCACCAGCGACTGTAGATAGGAAAGCCCCTTCGCCTGCTGACCATTCTGTAACAGGTGCAGTGCCAACTGAAACACATAGCGTTTTTCGTTTGGTCGAAGCTTAACCAATCCTTCAAGGTAGATACTGGCCCGATCACTATCTTCATTTTTTATCGCGTCGGTCGCGGCTGTTTCGTACATCCCAACAACGGAATCACGAGGAGCACTTTTCAACCACAGCAGAAATCCGGACCCAACAATTCCAAACAACACAAACGGAAGGGCAATCAACAGCTGGCCAAACTTGCGAGAGAAAAACCAGCGTTCAATAAAACCGAAGATCCAGGAGAACACGTTTCGAGGGCGAAACCAATCGCGAAACTCCGGCATGCTACGCTTTTCACCGGCATCAGCGAAGGAGGCCCTTGCAGCGGGGGAGGTACTTTTTTGACCAGTCGTTTCGGACATTACAGTTGAACCTGAAAATATATTCGCACTGACGTTTACCATCACACCTTGCCGTGGCAATTCAAATATTCGGAATTTGAAACACCATGACCCCGATGAATACGACAGCGGCCCCCACAACAGCAATTGTGTGCCACACTTTCGGCGGTGAAGAAAAGCCGGATTCAGGAAGTGACTTCCGTTTTCTGACGCCAAACACCCGATTCCAGAACACAATCAGCGGGTTGCGATAAAGCAGACTCACACCGCCGCCAACCGTGTCAGGCACCGGATAGAAGACCAGATCCAGAAACGCATCTGCACTGAACACCAAAAACGCAGCAGACATCAAGGCAATATAACCCAACATGTCATGCTGCCAGCCTGTCGAAAGGTCCATGCCGTACACGTCCCATGCAATGGAAATCGTGCAAATTCTCAACACGTTCATAAGGCCGGCAAAGCCCGCTCCACAAAACAACACCAACACCGAATGCAGGAATCGACGACGATAGCCACATACGATTAAGCTTGCCAGAAACAAGACCGCAAACAAAGACTGAACGCCACTGCAGGCTTCCTGCACCAAAAATCGCTTTCCCGGAAATTCCAGAATGTTGCCTTCGCGAACATGCAGATACCCGAAATGATTTAACAGCAGGCTGCCAACTTTGGTCGTCACTGCCTGAAGCCAATTGATGATGTTCGTATCCATCGCCAAGGGTGGCCGCACAGTAATAAGGGGCAGCAATCCCAGGTAGGCGAGCGATCGGTCATACTCCGCATCCGCACTTGCTCGAGAAATGACGAAGCACAACAACACAGCTCCGGAATACACAGCCAGCGGACTGTTCATGACGCTTCCGCCAACTAACAGTCCGACATCTGCAACCAGAAGCAGCGAACTGAATGCGTCCCAGAAGACGACTCCCTGCACTCGGCGAGTATAAAACAACCAGCCAAAGACGGCGAACGCGAACGGAAAGAACTGATAATGTTCCAGCGACCACAACGTCTTACATTGCACATACAAAAAAGGCAGATGAGCCGCAGCCAGAATTAGAACAGCGATAAACGCAGCCTGAGAACGGCGTGTAGGATTAACAGTGTGATCGGGCATTTGAACGTCCAAACAAGCGTCTAACAGATACCGTCACGTGGACACCAAATACCGGCGAACCAACACCCCTTAACCGCGCGACAGTTGCGATGAAAGAGTGGCACATTTTCGACGTATCTTCAATTGGCCCAAGGCCCTCGAATCGCACACATCATCCAGGAACTCGACGGCCAATTTCCAGAACGGAATCGCGATTTAGCCAGGAATGACGGATCCTGTCATCCCAATCGAAACGGATAGACGGCTTTGTAGGCACGACACATCACAAACCGGCCACGGCCCCGCCGTTAAGCGGCAACAGTTGGGGAAATTTCGAAAATGCTGTAGCCAGCAAGTCGGTGCTCCAACCGACGCATAGCCGGTAGCGGCAGCCAATCGGGACGGACTATTTTAACATTTAACCCGCGGTCCCGGACCAGGTTGTATTCAATCCGCAACGGCCCGACCTGCGGCCGCGGAGTCAACGATCTGCGTTCTGCCGTACAAAACCTCTTAGCGGCGCTGAGCACAGCCCACACGCCGCTTAAGCTGCTTCCGGGCGTACTGGACCGATGGATTGAGCCGCCCCCTTGGGAGTTCGCTTCTTCAGATCGAACAGTCCAAAAATCTCTGAAGCGTTCATTCCCAGTGAAATGTTGTCGTTGTCGCCTTCACCAAGAATTGCTTCGGCCAGCTCGCGTTTTTCGCGAAGTACTCGGTCGATCCGTTCTTCGATTGTATCCTTGCAGATAAATCGAGTCACAATCACAGGAGCCGTCACGCCAATTCGGTGAGCTCGATTGATCGCCTGATCTTCGATGGCCGGATTCCACCAACGATCATACAAAAACACATAGTGCGCGAATTGCAGATTCAGCCCGACCGCACCTGTGCCATAACTCATCAAAATAATATTGGCGTTCGGGTCTTCCTTGAACTTTTTCAGAATCGGTTCACGCTTCTTTGTCGGCACACCACCGTGATAAACCAACGGGTTGAACTGCTGAAGTCGTTCTTCCAGCCAGTCGATTGTCTTCGTCCACTGACTAAACAAAATCGCCTTGGCACCACTTGCGGCAACTTCTTCCATATCTGCCACAAGACGTTCCAGCTTGGCGCTTTCGTTTGTCAATGGGTCGTAGTTTGTGATCTGCTTCAGCCGCATCACAAGTTCGAAAACATGCTGCACAGAAATCGAATCACCAAGTTCATTCAGCTGAATGATGCCTTCTTTTTCCGCAGTGCGATAGGTGTATTGCTGAGCGTCCGTGAGTTGAAGTTCGGCATCACGGTCAATTCGCGGAGGCATGTCCTTCATGACCAGATCTTTAGTCCGCCGCAAAATGTGTTCGCTGGCTAAAGCTGACAATTGTCTCAGGTCGGGCGTCGCGTGTGCTGGAATCACTTCCATAAATTCAAACAGCGATGCCAGTTCTTCCGGACGGTTTTCGATGGGCGTTCCCGTGAGCGCCCAACTGCGTCTTCGGCTGATTCCGCGAGCAACCTGGGCTGTCCTGGAGTCTCGATTCTTGATTCGCTGAGCCTCATCCAAAACCAACAAATCAAACTTCGGCGCATCTTCTTCAGAGAACTCCGCAAGATCGCGAGTCATGGATTCATAATTGGTGATCAGAATCGGCACGCCAGGCATCGTCCATAACATACGTCGCCGAGCACCGCTGCCTTCGACGGTGACGATTGGCAATTCTTCGGCCCATGTGCGGAATTCACGCTGCCAGTTGGGAATGAGCGGTTTCGGACAGATCAGCAGGATTCGATTCACCTGACCGCTTCTCAGCAACAGGCGAATGCCGGTGATGGTCTGCATGGTCTTGCCCAGACCCATCTCGTCGGCCAGCAAAGCCGAATGCCTGGCAAACATCCACGCAATGCCCTCGTACTGATACGGAAAGGGCTCGAACGGCATAATCAGTTCCTGCCCGGCCAGCCACGATTCCAGTGGAGGCTGTAGCAGGTAAAACAGTCGATCCTGCAATGATAGCGCGTTCGGCGGCGGCTTAACTCGAGTCCTCTGCGGCTTGCCGTTTTCGTCCAGTCGCTCGGGCTTTTTCTGAGGCGTCGGCTTGTTCAGAACGATTCCGTCAGACGACGTTTCGTTGGGCTGAGCAGGCGGCTGAAAGGCGAGACCTTCCGGCAATGTCAAACCAATACACTTCACTGGAATTCGGCGAGGTTTCCACGACGGCACAAAATCGGCGCGCTTGTTTAGCGGCACAGAAACGACATCCATCTGTGGAACTCGTTTCAATGCAGGATTGAAACCCGCACTGGCCAGCGCAGCTGAACCGCTTAAGTCCAACTTGTGACATTCCACCAACAGCTTTGGCGAATCACAGTCAATACCGGCGCCGAAATGCTGACCGCCACTGACATCGCCTTCAGTTTTCAAGACAACGTCAGCCGCCGTTTTGCTGGTGAAATTTATGTCGTCGCTCATCGCGTCATCACCGTCTTCACAGTTTCGTTCAAGGCCTGTTGAACCCGTTCCAGCGGCTCTTCCAGATCAGCCTGACCTGGAATCAAATGCAACTGCTGCTTCACAAACTTGCTGTCGTCTTCATGACCCAGATGGAATCTTAAACGGCGCCCACCCAACTCTTCAGAGCTGGACGTCACTCGCCCACCAGATCCGTACCGTTCAGAGTCCTCTGACGTACAGGCCACGGGAGTGCTTGTATGGTTTCGAAGTTCCAGCAAATCCGGATCGCATGTCAGCACAATATCCGGCTTTATGGAAACTCGATCCAACAGCGTCTTCCCGATTAGTTCGCCCAGCAACCAGGGACGCAACATTTTTCCGTACAGAATCTCCTGCGTGCGATCAGGACGCACGGGAGTTGTGCATTGAAACTCCAAAGGACGGCCATTGCTGTTGGTGACCAACAGGCCTCCAACGCATCCTCGTCCTTCAACTTCAACTGTGGCTATAAACCCCAGCCGCAATTTGTCTGAATGTCCGTCTTTCGACATCCGATGGTTCTCGCCTTGGGTTTGTGTGAAGAAACGTGTATTTGATTAAAATTGAAGCGTGCCCGTGCACCACTTCGAATGTCGGTTCACAATTACATGCAGCTGCTTACACGACGAGCGTTCGATTAATTTTGCTGACAAAAACACGCCTTTAACAGGACGCCCCAGATATCAGGTGGCAGCAAAACCTGCCGATTCTGCCTGCCATTCAAACCGCTCGCCGTTGAGTCTCATCGACGCAGCGATTAGGTCGTCTTTAGCGATCATCGCGAACGATCGTTTAGGCGAATTGCGATTCTTGTCGATTCGCCTTACAACATGGCAGCAAAGGCCGACTTCAGATCCTGCATCACAAGAAACACAGACAAATTTGCAAGTTGAGCTCACGAATCACGTCGCTGGTGGCGAGGCATCACCATCAAATCGCCAGTAAAAAGTCAAGCGACGTCAAAATGAGTATCCGACCGGAAGCGGCTTTGCGGCACGACTTGACATAATCGTACAACAGAAATCGTGCGAAAATTCGACGACTGCGAATGCACATAGTTTTCAACCGTCGCCAAGCGGCGACTCACACCTCGTATTTCGGACACCGATCTTGGAAACATACAAACAAAACTTTATCGACTTCATGGTCGATGCCAACGTGTTGACATTTGGCGATTTCACAACCAAAAGTGGACGCAAAACACCATTCTTTATCAACACCGGTCGCTACAAAACCGGCAGCCAGATGAACCAGTTGGCCGGTTTTTATGCAGATGCCATTCAAGCCCGGCAGCTGAATTTCGACTTCCTGTTTGGGCCCGCCTACAAAGGAATCCCTTTAGTGGTCGCCATCAGCATGGAACTTAGCCGCCGTGACGCTGATGTACCGTTTTGCTTTAATCGAAAAGAAGCGAAAGACCACGGAGAAGGCGGTACACTTGTCGGACACACTCCCGCAGCTGGACAACGAGTGCTAATCGTGGAAGACGTGACCACTGCTGGCACGTCGATACGAGAAACCGTCCCGCAACTTAACAACGCCGCCAATGTCGAACTTGCGGGCCTTGTCGTTTCAGTCGATCGCATGGAACGAGGGCAGGGCACACTAAACGCTTTGAGCGAATTGCGAGACGAATTTCAAATGGACACATTTGCCATCGTCACCATTTGCGAAATCGCCGAATACCTGCGTGGCCGAGAACGCAGTGGAAAAGTAGTACTCACAGAAGAACTGTACCAACAAATCCAGGCCTATCGACAACAGTACGGCGGCACGGAATAGCTGAACTGGCTGCAAACACAAAAAGCCCGGTTTCGTAACTGAAACCGGGCTTTTTATTTTTAACTCGCGTTGGCAACATCAGCAGCCTGTCGCGTCAAAACTTCCAAACAGTGCTTTACTGTTTTAAGTTACGACAGCGGGGGCCAGCTGTTGTTCAGCCCTTCACGTTCAATCACCTGCATCTGGTCGGTTGAAAGTGAATATCGGGTACCAATTTGATAGCGAGAACTCTCTACAGAAGTGCCACTGTCCTGCAATTCCACCAATTGCCGAAAGGCCTCCTGCCGGATTTCCAGTGGAACCTGATTTTGCGTTTCCATCGCGTTGTTTTCTTCTCTAAACAGCATTCGCTGTTAATTGACTAAGCAAATGTTCAGTTCGTCCATTTATCAAATCAAGGACTTTAACGAAACCCGATCTTACGAATCTCGTCAGCAAACGAACACGTGCAAAACTAAGTAGCGACCGTTCACTGCCGGCCTACTCGTCTCCAGCATACTCCATTTCGGCTTCTTCCAGTCGAGCCTGTTCTGCAGCCGCTGCCTTAGCTGCTGCCTTCAAAGCTGCCTGTTCTGCAGCCCATTTTTTCTGATGAACTTCACCGCAAACAGAGCAGACCATCAGCTCTTTCACGATCTCGTGACCTTTGCCACCACGATCGCGCGGCTTCGCCGGTTCGCGAAAGCGACCAAACCGTCGAGCTGGAAAATCCTCAACATTGCCGCGATATTCGCGAGGTCGTGAGGCAACTGTAACTTTTACTGACTTAACTCTGGGTGCAGAAACTTTTGCGCACATTTGACAGCGAAACACTAACGTGGCCTTCCTGTTCGGCGTGTAGGTAATGACTCAGGAGGTGATCTCAGCGATGTGAGAACCACCAACCGTCTTGAAAAAACTTCACTGGGACACGGACGGCTTGATGCCAGAGTCGGGTTCCACAGGGAAAATGCGATCTTGCGAGTGTATCCACAAAAACAGCCGAGTTGAAGAGCGGTTAACCGTCTAAGTGCGAATCTCCGAAACTACCGCAATTACGACGGACTTTACGCCGTCAGCGTACCTTCGACGCCAAACAGTCCGGAATTTGAGACTACGGTGGTAGATTCTGCATGATTCCCATGTTTTGCTTACAACAAACCGCCATAGCTCACAGCAAAAGTCCCAGACTTGTCCCGCGGAACTGAACAGATTCAGCCGGCAAAGGCCGAATTCCGCCAACTCGCTCACTATTGGCACTCAGCCAATCGCACCAGTTCTCACACAAAAGCAATTTTCCTGGATCTAAACTCTGGCTAAGGTTTGTGTTGCCCATTGGAATTGTCCGATTACAATGCCGCACCTACGTTTTTCCCTGTCAGCCAGATTTATTGGCTGATCCGATCGGGCAGCATTCCATAAACCTATACTGGGGAATGCTTTACGGGGACAAAGCCCGTTCCACTGACTCGCTTGTTTTAGAAAAGGCGAACTGACTTAACATGGCAACAATTTCGAAATCGGATCTAAAGAAGCTCAGAAAACGTCGAGCACGTCTGAAGAAAAAGAAAATGACGTGCCCATTCACCGCTGGTGGCGTCGTGCCACGACCGGTTTATGTGGACTATAAGGACATGAGAACTCTGAAGAATCTGATCGACCGAGAAGGCCGCATTCTGCCTCGACGCCGAACAGGCACATCGGCTCTGTATCAGCGAGCCGTACGCCTGGCAATTATGCGAGCGCGTTTTATTGGCCTGCTGCCATACGTCTCAGAAGACTAAAGCACGCCAACTCGCAACATGAACATCAAAAAGAGCCGAGAACAGGAAATACTGCCTCGGCTCTTTTTACGCGCAATGCATCCGCTGAAACACGGCTGTGCGTAAAGGTTGTCGCTTCCCAACAGCGTCAGCCGGCCTGCCAGCCAGCAATTTCGAGCCAGCCGCCGCTCAAAACCACTCCAGCGGAAACTCATCAAACGCAACAAGTGGAACACCTGAACGCGCGAAAAACGCTGTCTTCAAACAATCTGCGAACCAATTCCACACATAACGCAACGCGGGATGTTGGAAGAATCAACGCCTGCGGATGCATGCACGGTCACGATTTCGCCTCAACGATATGAACACCGCGCCTGCAAGTGTGAATGAACATCGCCAATACGAAATTGACGCAGCTGGTTAGCCGTCGATTTTCTGCGAAACAACAGCTCGCAGCTTCTCAAGATCGGCTGCGAAGCTGCGGATGCCTTCCGCAAGTTTCTCCGTGGCCATGGCGTCTTCGTTCAGCATCCATCGAAATACTGATTGATTGATTTCAACTTTTGGCAGGTCAAGTTTAGCAGCTTCGGCCGCGTCCAGTCGCTGTGGAACCGTTGCGTCAGACTTGCCGATTTTTGCCAGCAGGTCAGGAGAAATCGTCAACAAGTCGCATCCGCATAAAGCCAAAACCTGTTCTACGGTGCGGAAGCTGGCCCCCATGACTTCTGTTTGATATCCATGCTTCTTGTAGTAATTAAAAATTTCCGTCACCGAAGCAACGCCGGGATCTTCGTCAACAGAAATCGAATCAACGCCACGGCGAACTTTGTACCAGTCATAGATGCGCCCAACAAACGGGGAAATCAAAGTGACTTTCGCCTCAGCGCAAGCCACAGCCTGACCAAAACCGAACAACAGAGTCAGATTGCAATGAATCCCTTCCTGTTCCAGTTTCTCAGCCGCCTTAATTCCTTCCCACGTGCTGGCAATCTTAATCAAGATGCGATCACTACTGACTCCAGCGTCCTTGTACAGCTTTATCAGCTGCCTGGCCTTCTGCAAAGTCGCTTCTTCATCGAAGGAAAGTCGAGCGTCAACTTCGGTCGAAACGCGACCGGGCACGACGTCCAGAATTCGACAACCAAAGTTCACTGACAACTTGTCGATCACATGGTCAAGACGCTGATTCCGGTCATCACTTTGCTGCTTGCCATAGGTAACGGCATCATCGACAAGGTCTGAATACTGCGGCATCTGAGCCGCTTTGTACAACAAAGACGGATTGGTTGTGGCATCCTGAGGACGGTGTTCGGCAATAGCATTGATGTCGCCGGTATCTGCCACAACAACTGTATGCTGCTTAATTTGTTCCAAAGCATTCATTGAGCGGTCTCCTCCCGATTGGCGTTTCACTTTCAAAATCAGAAGACATGAAATGCAGGGAATTCCCCCCACACCATCTCCCGTTGCATATGAGTTATACCAAAATGGTCGGGGGACCACCCCAAAAAGATCAATCAGACGCAGATAACCTGCATCACGTGAAGACGCCGCGAAACACTGGACAAGTCTAATTTACAAACCGGCAACGAAGCAGCAACCTTAGCCTGAGGCATCGGACACCTGTGGGCAATTTTCAAACACAGTGATCAAAATCGAGTCAGCTCATGTGAACACTTTTCGCAAAGTATAACCGCTCGCAACTCACCCCAAACTGGTGTTTCATGCCAAACCGCCTCAACTTCCACAGCTTTCTCAATGAATTCAGCTGCCAGCAATAAGTTGTCAGCCAGAATGGCACTCATCGCCTGCGAAGCCAGATTTTCAGCGTGCGCTGCGGCGTCCTCAACAGACTGCAGCCACTTGCCGGCCAACGCCCATTCTCGCGACTCGTTGCCACATGTTGCACGAGACACTCGGAATGCCTGCGCAGCAGTGAGTCCGCAAAGATTAAGCTTCAGAGCTCCAAACTCCGTGTACCAATCACATCCCTGCCATTTCTTACTGGCCGACTGGTACGCCTTGTGAACAAGTTGTATTCGATCAAAGTGTGCTAACATCGGTTGCCAACTTCCTGGAAGTTATTGCACGTAAACTGCTGAAAGCGATCAGACTTTCAGGCTGGCCAATTCACATTTCCCAGCGGAACCCCCAAAAGCCAATTCACAATTGCCTCGGTTTCTGGTGGACCATTTTCTGTACGGCACTTCTTGTGCCAATAGAACGCCTCACAAGGGCTTCGTCCTTGACCCAGTGGCGTGGTGGGCTGGAAGACATTGAACGCTCGAATCGCCGAGCCGCTCCGTTGTCGCTACGACCAACGCGCGCACCGTGCGCGCATCATTCTGCGTAAGACTCTAAAAGGAAAACGGGGGGCTCTCAACGTCTACGACCGACCTGCAACAACCTTTCTTTTTCTTGCTGTTGGCCGATGAACAAACTGCAATGTCGTTCGTAGCAGCAACAACACCTGCCAGCGTTTCCGAGGACACCATGAAGCCCAAACGGTGTTATCTGCCGTCCCCAATGGTGCGGAAACGAGTGACTGCAGGCTTCTGAACTTCCGGCAACGGAAATTACGTTCAACAACAGCCCATCCGAAGTCCACCAAAGCTGGTGTGACAGAAAAGCTGCTTGAAGCCCCGGAAAAAGCCGCCTCAGAAAGGACGGAGGAACAGAAAAGAAGCAACCCCGGCCAAACTCGTCATGTCTGACGCTGACGCACTCAAAAACATCGCCGCCCCACAGCGGCAGTTGCATCTGGTTGCGACTGACTTGGATCCAATATTGACAAACGCAAAGGAAAACCCAGGCCCCTACGGCAAACGAACAAAGAAAGCAATCGGTGGAACTACAGCCACTGAGCTGTATGATTCCATACATTACAACAACTTTCCTGCGATCATCGAAACGAAGATACCCGAAGGCGTTGGACCAATGACAATCAAATGCGTGAAGCCCATCCAGTGGGAACAAAAACCTTTCCGAGAAACGACCTAAGAAAGCCGGAATATGACAGCGAAAGCCTTTTAGCCAGTGACAACTTTGTGCACAAACCTATGAGTTTGAAGTGCCAGTTCAAACTATCAACGGTGTGCTGAAAAGCCAAACAAAATTGAACAGCAGGCAACTAATGCGGCCTTAGGTCTGGTCAAGACAATCGCGACAGGTCACGCCGCACCTCAGCGCACAACCGGACCAATTTCAACGCCACGAAACGATCAACCATGACTCGACTTTTAGTCGTTGACGACGAACCACTGATTCTTGAAAGCTTCCGGTACGCCTTCCCGGCCCCTGAATTCGAAGTCATTGCGGCTTGCAGCACGGCGCAAGCTTTGGAGCTCTTTCGCACACAAGCCCCGGACGTCGTGATCTCTGACATTCGCCTTCCGGACCTGTCGGGAATGGAACTCTTCCAGCAGTTCCATTCGCAGGATACTCGCATCCCTATCATTCTAATGACGGGACACGGCACGGCTGGCACGGCCATCGATGCCATGCGAGCGGGCGCGTTTGAATACATCCTGAAACCACTGGACATCGACACTTTAATTCCGTTGGTGGAATCAGCCGCTGAAACAAGCCGCTTAATGAGAATTCCGGCGACATTGCCTGCCGACCAAACGATCGACACCAGCGGAGACCTGCTGATCGGCAAGTGTCCTGCCATGCAGGAAGTTTATCGAGCAATTGGCCGAGTCGCTCCGCAAAATGTGACCGTGCTAATTCTGGGAGAAAGCGGCACCGGCAAGGAAGTGATTGCCAGAGCGATCTATCAATACAGCCAGCGTGCAGCCCAGCCATTTTTGGCGATCAACTGCGCCGCCATTCCGGAAAACCTTTTGGAAAGCGAACTGTTCGGCCACGAAAAAGGATCGTTCAGTGGAGCCGACAGAAAACGCATCGGCAAGTTTGAACAGTGTTCGGGTGGCACCTTGTTTCTGGACGAAATCGGCGACATGACGCCGCTGATGCAAACCAAGGTCTTAAGAATTCTTCAGGATCAGCAGTTTGAACGTGTTGGCGGAAACGAATCAGTGCGTACCGATGTGCGTCTGATTGCAGCCACCAATCGTGATCTGGAAGCCATGATGGCCAGCAGTGATTTTCGAGGCGACCTGTTTTATCGGCTGAATGTCTACACAATCAAGCTGCCGCCATTAAAAGATCGTGGCGGAGACATTCAGTTGCTGGCTGAACATTTTTGCCGCTCATTCTCCATCGAACTAGGCAAAGAATTCACAGCGATTGCCCCGGAAACTTCAGCTATCCTGACGTCTTACCACTGGCCTGGCAATGTCCGCGAATTGCAGAGCGTTGTGAAGCACGCTCTGCTGGAAGCAACCGGCCCGGTCATCGTGCCGGCGTTCCTTCCGATTGCTTTGCGAAATGAGGAATTTCAACATACGGCTAAAACCAACACGTCGTCGAAGTCATCAGATATTGCGTCGGCGGACAGACAGGACGTAACTAACTGGCACGAATTCATCAACGAACAACTATCAAGCGGAAGTGAATCGATCCACGAAAATGCTCAGCAGTTGATGGAACGACAAATCATTCCTCGAATTCTGCGACACACTGACGGCAATCAACTGCAGGCATCAAAACTGCTCGGCATGTCCAGAGCAACACTCAGAATCAAATGCCGACAACACGGAATTACGATCGACAAAGTTGTCGACAGCGGAGACTAACCGACTGAACAACGTTCATGTTTGCAAGCGGGATAAGACTCGTCCATCAACACAAAGCGTCCTGTGGCCCCAAGCTCAGTCTGACAAGGCCTTCGCCCTTGAGCTCGGTGGCGTGGATGGCCAGAAGACGTGGAACGTTCGAACCGCCAAACCGGTCCGTTGCCGCTACGAGAATCATGGTCATCTTTTTGAGTAGGAGTCTAAACATTTGCAGCAAAAGTTAAACAAACGCATTGAACGGCGCGCCCGTTCGCACCATCCGCCAGCGTTATAGAACAGTTACGTTCGATGTGTTCAATGACGAGCTTGACGCAACAGTGGGCAGACCGGCTGACAGGATTTGTTGGCCTTGCTCAAGCTGGTCTTGTTTAACCTGACAGCTTTCCAGGCTGCCGGGCTGATTGACTATTGGAGGATTGACGACTGGTTCAACACCACCGAACTTCCAATTGAGTTTCTGCCACCAGGTCAGCGATGCCTCCCAAGTTTGAATTGCGGCTTTTAGAGTTACCAATTGGGGCTGCGTCTTGT
Source organism: uncultured Planctomycetaceae bacterium (assembly GCA_937916515.1). Lineage (GTDB taxonomy): Bacteria > Planctomycetota > Planctomycetia > Planctomycetales > Planctomycetaceae > Fuerstiella. Next base: position 18,804 of record CALFSX010000260.1, read on the forward strand.
CATTTACTTCCGACAACAATTCCAGACAGCCCATTGGGTGTCCCATCAACAACAGTGCTGTTGCCAGATTCAACTTGTAGACATCCGAAACGCCAGCCTGTGACCATGTACAGCCAGTTTTCAGCACCACAGATCGAAACAAACGGGCCGCTGCTTCCGCTTTCCGTTGACGCAAAAGACAAACACCACGAAAGTTGAGCACTGAATGTTCAGCTCCGAGATGCTTAACCGCATCCAAAGCGGCGGAATAATCTTCGCTTCGAAACAACGAAAACGCTTTACTTGGTATCGCATTCGCCACCGGTGCTGACGGCGAATTCGTCACTGGGTTGCTGGGCTGATTCAAACTTTTTCGATTTGAGGCGGACACGTTCGGCTCCAATGATTATCTGTGCTGGATTGGCAAATTGAATATTGAACAACGATTGATCTAAACAAAATGACCAGAGCCTAAAGCGGAAGGCTCTGGTCATCGTTACGTTCTTCACAAGCCTGTACACTCAACAAACCATTAGCGCACGTGGTGCGTATAGGACGGAGACTGATGCTTTGCGAACGCGATGCGACCAAAGTGAGATTGAGCTTCAACCGATGAACCAGCCATGGCAACAAAGCCTGAAACAACCATCAGGGTGACAATGAATTTTCTCATTAGACTCGCCTTTGAACAGGTAGTTTGTGGACGCAACAGGAAGTCGAACAAGGCCTTCCAATCTTTTTGTTGCCGTCACTGGAGTTAGGAAATTGCATTTTGCGTGCCACATTTTCGCCACGCGTCCAAAATTGCCTACTACCATTTATTACTGGCAATTCGCTGTGTGGCAGATCCCAATGCGGTGTCGTTGCCAGAAAGCGTTTCAGCAGCATGATTGGTTTTCTGCCAACGTGGCAAGCAATTTACCAGGCGTCACACGATCATCGGCAACGCCCCATCATCTGCAAATGCCAACAGGCTCAAAGCGTCTGCATAACTTTTCATCAAGAGAAATAGCTTTCACATTGTTGGAACCAACAACAAGGGCACCAGAAATGTGGTAACCCATGCCAAGCCTGTCGTCACTTCATCAGTAATTGCTAAAGACGCCGACTGGCATCCAATCCTCTCCATCGAACCCGGTTCCGACTGCTCAAAAAATGATTGAACTTCGGAATGGCTTTTGCCTATCGCCCCAACTGGACAGCGCCAGCTTTGACGAAACATCCGCATTTCTGTCAGTGACACCATCGGCAGGGCGTTAGCTTCGGTTGGAGCGGATCACGCGAACAAACCAGAGCAAATGCCTTGCGGCCGATAGCGACTTGGCGCTGTCCAGCTAACACCGGGGTTTCAAGCTTCCTTTGGCCCAGCAAGTCAGTCTCTCAAAATGTCCAGTCCGAAAAAAAACAAAGTTCGAGTCGATCAGGCTATTCGCTTCCTACTGGAAAACTCTTTACTGCTAATCGGCGGCTCAGCGTTGGCTCTGATCTGGGCGAACGTGAATCCTACGTCGTATCATCAACTGCTGCATACATCCCTGGCACCAAGCGCCGAGGGTGACAGTTTTTCACTGGTGCATGTCGTCAATGACGGCCTAATGGCGCTGTTCTTCGCGATGGCGGCAAAGGAGGTCTGGGAATCGCTGTTGCCTGGTGGAGTGCTTTCAAAATGGAAGACAGCTGCAACACCGCTAATGGCAACTCTGGGTGGAGTCGTCATGCCAGCCACTGTGTATATTGCTGGATGCTGGCTTACCGGACGCTGGGAAGACCTGGGACGTGGCTGGGCAATTCCGTGTGCCACAGATATTGCATTCAGCTATCTGGTTGCTCGAATAGTTTTCGGGAACGGACATCCGGCAATCGCTTTCCTGCTGTTACTTGCGATCGCCGATGATGCCGCCGGGCTGTTGATCTTAGCGATTGCCTACCCTCAGGAAGCGCTACAACCTCAATGGTTGTTGGGAGCTGTAGCCGCGGTCGCATTGGGGATCGCGTTCCGCCGGTTTGGTGTTCGGAGTTTCTGGTGGTACCTGCTGGGGCCGGGCGTGCTAAGCTGGGTGTCGTTTCACTATTCCGGCGTCCACGCAGCGCTGGGGCTGGTTCCCATCATCACCACGATGCCACACAGCAGAACTGATGACGGCTTGTTTGTAGAGTCTTCTGACGACACAGCAAACACGCTTGGTGAATTCGCAAGATGGTGGAAGAATCCAGTTGAATTGATCCTTGGGCTTTTCGGTCTGGTCAACGCTGGAGTGGTAATGTCCAACACAGGAACCGCAACATGGCTGGTGCTGAGTGCGTTGCTTCTGGGAAAACCACTTGGAATCACGCTCTTTACATTTCTGGGTGAAAAACTGTTTCATCTGGAACGTCCGACCGGCATGACCTACCGCCACGTCGTCACCATGGGTGTTGTCGCGGGCATTGGGTTCACAGTGGCACTGTTCGTTTCCACAGCGGCGTTTTCTGAGCCGGGAACGATTCAGGACTCGGCAAAAATGGGAGCACTTGGCAGCTTTGCAGCAGCACTCATCGCTGTCCCGCTTGGACGAATACTCAAGGTGAAGAACGCCGAATCCGGCAACACTTCGCCAAACAGTTAACCGCATTGCCGTGACGAAACCCAATGGGCCCAGCCTCCAACCGTGGGTGATTGCATCGCAGTTAAAACGGGCCTGCAAAAGAACCGGATTCGCAACAGTTAAACACTTTGGTGTGCGTAGATCGTGTCACTACAACAGTTGCGATTCAGTACGCCAAGAACAAAACACAAGACGGGGGAGATGCAGCCCAGTGACAATTCAGTAGCTTCGCGACACTCCAGATTGCTCCGACCTGCAACTCACGAAATGAATCTGCGTCAATGAACTTGCAGCAGTCGTTACCAAACGAGAACACCCGGCCCGGCATAGGCCGAGTCGGGTGATATGGAAAATTGAAACCGACCGACAGTGAACGTTAGTTCAAGAAAGGACTGCGGGTGGGAACATACTGCGACTGCGGGCTGTTGCGACGTGAGAGGCTGTAGTCGTCGTAGCCAACTGGTGAGTTCTGGTCATTTATTCGCTGATGATTGAACTGAGCACCTCGACCGCTTCGACGAACGTCGGGACAATCACACTGACCATCCGGGCAATCGCAAGCTGGTTTTGTACACTCTCCGCCTCGGCAGTGACCACGATGTCCCTCGCCATTTGCATGGTCGTGTCTGGCAGGCCGTTCAGCTTGCAATCCGGTCACGGGATCAACCGCAGAAACTGCGGAGTCCCATGAGGTTGTTAAGGCACTGCGAGAAGAATATGGTGCACGCCCGGCAGAACCGTAGTTCTGGTCGTAATTTCTCTGACCACGATACGACGCACTATCAGCGCCCATACCAGAACTGCCGGGTCGAACAGTACACTGCCCATCGGCACAAGCTCCCGGGTAGCCCCGGCTATTGCTCAAACCTCGGTTCAGACTACTGTTATAACCATTAGCGTTAGTATTGGTAAGTCGATATCGCTGATCCATCGATTGCTGATCCTGCCATTGTGGAGCCATTGCAGGTCCAAACTGGCCCGAATAACGGCTCGGCGGGTATCCATCAGGGCTTGAGCGAATCGTGTTATCAGCGGTATCTCCAAAATACTGAGCTCGAGCTGATGAACTTGTGCCGGAAAGACAAACGCAGGCCAACAAACCAGCCGCAAGAGTTTTCAATGTTGAAGAATTCATGTGACGTTCTTTCGCAAATTGATTGTGAAACGGACGCTGGCAAAAGTCGGACCAGAAGTGGAACCCGCTGTCAGCGACTGTTGCAAGTTCAAGTCGTCGTCTATCCGACCCAACTCAAATCTCGTCAACGCCATAACTACATTGCGAACGGTGTGCCAAACGCAAAGCACCTGCTCTTGCCAGCATTTTCACACCCCAAAGTTACTACAGGCAAGTTAAGCGAACCTTTTCGTGTAACAATGGAAGTGGCCATTTGTAATTTATAGCGAGCATGGTCACATAAAGTACAAGGCACGCCCTGGTGACTTGGCAACATCAGGCAATGCGACCACGTCAGCAAAGTATGCAAACGTCTAAACGAACGTCGCAGGAATACTTGTGAAGATTACCTCAGCTAACCGAGATCACTTTTTCACGGGACGAAACGCGACAATCTGATCCTCGTTGGTTTCCAGGTACGGTCCACCAATCAGGTCAATGCAATAGGGTATCGCAGGAAACACGGCATCAAGACATTCGGCGATTGCCTTCGGCTGCCCAGGCAAATTGACAATCAGACAGCCAGCTCGAATTCCGGCAGTCTGGCGTGACAGAATTGCAGTCGCCACTTTTTCAAGTGACACCTTTCGCATCAGTTCCCCAAAACCAGGCATCAGTTTTTCGCAAACGGCTTCAGTGGCTTCAGGAGTCACATCTCGAGCAGCCGGGCCGGTGCCGCCTGTTGTGATGACAAGGCAACAGTCTTCGACGTCCACTAAGTTTCTCAGGCTGGCTTCAATGGTGTGTTGGTCATCGCTGACAACAACCGCCTTCGCCACCCACGAACTTGCCAGCACTCGCTCCAGATAGTCACGGATTGCGGGACCGCCTTTGTCTTCGTATTCACCCCGACTGGCTCGATCGGAGACTGTTAAAATGCCAATATTTGCAGAAGAGTTCATGCACACACCGTGTCTGGAAACGCTGAATTTTGCAGTTTTGCGAATAACTTATCACAGCTGGAAACGTGATCACCCCCGGGGGGACGGCTACATCTAACGAACACCAAGGGAAACGAGCAAGCGTTCGCAGCTGATTATTGCGGCGGAGTAGTTCAGCATGACTCAGTTTTCTCAATAAGTGGTAAAACAAAGTTTCCGGTTAGTCATTCAGCGTCGGGGCGCAGGGCGATGAGTTGCGGCAAATCCGTCGCAAAACTGGCGTTCCTTCGCAGTCGACCGCCAGCAGTGGTAGCTGAAAGATGCGGCAAATCACCGTTCGCACGCCAATCATTGGAACCCAGTGGCACAATCGTCGTAATTCCCGTCATGTGAATGCCCGCAGAGCTTCCCATCCAGTATAGTCTGTCTATCATGCAGAGACCGACTCACGGACGGAGGGGTATTGAAGGATTGACGCAGATATCCGAATGTGCCCCGCCGATATGTTATTCAGGGGTCTTTTGTTCATCGAACCTGTTTGCCTTAACGTTTCCTCATGTCATCCTCATCTCAACAGCCTGCGGCGGCTCCGTTTTTTCTGGATAATTCGCCTGCTGACGAAGCTCAACCGCGACGCCGGCTGTCCGAGTTAAGCACTCAAAGCCTGGCATTTGTTGAAGAACAATATGCCGATTATCTGCACGACAGAAATTCGGTTTCCCCCGAATGGCGTGAATATTTTGACGAAATTCAGGCCGGGCACGAGGAAATTACCGCAGCCGTTCTGCAGACGCCATTTGAACACGACAGCATTTTCCACCGAAAAACGGCAGCCAATGGGGCTGCAATTGAAGTGGATGGCGTCGCGTCCGCAGACAGAACAGTGCTGCGGGAACGCCTGGACCAAATGATCCGCAACTTTCGAGTGCGTGGTCACATTATTGCTCAAATCGACCCGCTGCAGGCCAAACGCCCGGAACCTCCCGAATTGGATCCTGAGTTCTACGGTTTCACCGAAGAGCACATGAACATCAAATTTTCCACCGAATGGTCGGGCGGAACACAAGAAAGCACTCTGCGAGAAATTGTGGAATGGCTGCAGATGACCTATTGCCGGTCGATTGGCGTGCAGTTCATGCACATCGACAGCCTGCAGGTTCGAGCATGGTTGCGAGACCAAATGGAACAATGCGGCAACCGCATCGTTCTTTCCCGAGACGAACAGGTTCGAATTCTGACGCGGCTTAGCGACGCCGTGATGTTTGAAGAATTCGTCCAGAAGAAATACGTGGGCGCAAAGAGCTTCTCACTGGAAGGAGCTGAAAGCCTGATTCCGTTGCTCGACATGGCAATTGAACGCTCGGGCAAGCAAGGTATCGATCAAATCGTCATGGGCATGGCTCACCGGGGCCGCCTGAACGTTTTGGCAAACATCATGGGAAAACGCCCCAGCCGCATTTTCCGAGAATTCGACGATCGCGACCCACAGCTGCACATGGGCGGCGGTGACGTAAAATATCACCTGGGATATAGCTCAGACTGGAAAACTGCCTGCGGCAAAGAAGTTCACCTGACACTGTGCTTTAACCCAAGCCACCTTGAATTCGTTAACCCCGTGGCACTGGGACGCCTGCGAGCGAAACAGGATCACAAAGAGGATTACGATCGCCGCAACAGTATGGCAATCTTAATCCACGGCGACGCGGCATTCGCCGGCGAAGGCGTGGCTCAGGAAACTCTGAACCTCAGCGAACTCTGCGGCTATCGCACGGGCGGCACGCTGCACATTATCGTCAACAATCAAATTGGTTTTACAACGTCCGCAACGGAAGCTCGTTCCTGCACTTACGCGACAGATGTTGCTCGGATGCTGCAGATCCCGATCTTTCACGTTAACGGCGAAGACCCGGAAGCTGTTGCTCAGGTTGTCAAGCTGGCGATGGATTTTCGTGAGCGTTTTCAACGCGACGTCGTCATCGACATGTACTGCTTCCGTCGTCGAGGCCACAACGAAGGCGATGAGCCGGCATTCACTCAGCCAACCATGTACCAGATGATTCGACAGCGCAAAACCGCTTTCGAAAGTTATTTGGACAGCATGCTGTCGCTAAACGAGCTAACACGAGAAGAAGCCGACGAAATTGTCGAACATCGCGCTCAGATGCTGGAAGACGAATTGGCAGAAGCTCGAGGAGACAATTTCAAACCGTTATCCGACAGCGGTGGGGGCACCTGGCGAAATTATTTCGGCGGGCCTGTTTCCAATGCAGACGTTGTCAACACAGCTGTTAGTCCAGCCGAAATCAAACGCATCGTTGGCACCATCAGCACTCCCCCTAAAGGATTCGCTCCGCACCCGCGACTTGTTCGCGTTCTGCAACTGCGCCAGCAAATGGCCACCGGCGAAGTTCCATTCGATTGGGGCACGGCCGAACTTGCCGCGTTGGGAGCATTGATTGCTGAAGGCCGCCAACTGCGTTTCAGTGGTCAGGATGTACGCCGAGGAACATTCAGTCATCGACATGCAGCGTTGTACGATTCCAATGATGGTCGAGCGTGGATCGGCTTGAACCAATTGGCTACACGCCCGGAACTGGTGGAATTGCATAACAGCCCGCTTTCGGAAATCGGAGTACTGGGGTTCGAATACGGTTACAGCCTCGATCGCCCCGCTGGGCTTACCATCTGGGAAGCTCAATTTGGCGACTTCGTTAACACTGCTCAGGTGATTATTGACCAATTCATCTGCAGTGCAGAAGACAAATGGAAACGGCTTAGCGGCCTTGTCATGTTGCTGCCGCACGGTTTCGAAGGGCAGGGGCCTGAACATTCCAGCGCACGGCTGGAACGATTTTTAACGTTGGCCGCTGAAGACAACATGCAAATTGCGGTACCGACAACGCCATCGCAATACTTCCACCTGTTGCGTCGCCAAACGCTTCGCATGTGGAAGAAGCCACTGGTTGTAATGACGCCCAAGAGTCTGCTGAGACACAAGGATGCGGTATCGCCACTTTCTGAATTGACTGGTGGGCACTTCCAGGAAGTCATCCCAGACTCCCAACAGGGCACCACCGAAAACGTCAAACGCGTTCTGATGTGCAGCGGCAAGATCTACTACGAACTGGAAAGCCTGCGACAGGAACAGAATCGTAGCGATATCGCCATTGTGCGAATGGAGCAGCTTTATCCACTGCCACAGGAACTACTGCAGAAAACTCTGGATGCATACGGATCGGAAGTCCCCGTTTTCTGGGTCCAGGAAGAACCTCGAAATATGGGGGCGTGGTACTACCTTCGCGTTCGCTTTGGCGACACGATCTACGGCCACACCCTACAGGGAATTTCACGTCCGGAATCAGCCAGTCCTGCAACCGGATCAGGATCAAGTCACAAAATCGAACAACAGGCCATTCTAAAACAGGCATTTGAAATCGAATGAGCAACGAAGTAGAAATTAAGATACCGGCTGTTGGCGAATCCATCAGCGAAGTGTTCATCGGCGAATGGTACGTCGGTGAGGGCGCGTTCGTCGCTCTGGACGGCAACGTAGTCGGACTGGAAACCGACAAGGCCACGTTTGATGTACCGGCACCAGTTTCGGGCAAGATCACTCGCGTGCTGAAATCCGCTGGAGATACTGCTGCGATCGGTGAAGTTGTTGGTTACATGGTAGCCGCTGAAGCTCCCGCCAGTGCGGCTCCTGCAGCCAGCGCGCCATCGGCCCCCGCAACGCCGCCTCCTCAGGCAGCTACCGCTACTGCGACAAGTCAGCCAGCAGGCGGCCATGTCATGCCAGCCGCAGAACGCATGATGGAAACCAACAAACTGGCCTCCGGTTCTGTTGCAGGCAGTGGTCCTGGCGGACGAGTTCTAAAGGAAGACGTTGCTCGCCATTTGAAAAATGGTGGATCTGGTGCGGCTGGTGGCAATCGCGAAACCAAGTCTGTTCCGCTAAGCCCTATCCGACAAACAATCGCTCGTCGACTCGTAAGCGCTCAGCAAACTGCTGCTCTGCTGACAACTTTCAATGAAATCGACATGTTCGCCGTCAAAGAACTTCGACAGAAGTACAAAGACGTATTCGAACGCAAGTACGGCATCAAGCTGGGCTTTATGTCGATTTTTGTGCGAGCAGTCGTGGATGCTCTGGAAGAATTTCCTGCCATCAATGCTCAAATGGACGGCAACAAACTGCTATACCACAACTATTGCGATATTGGAATCGCTGTTGGTGGCGGCAAAGGACTTGTTGTACCCGTGCTTCGCAACGCGGAAAACATGAGCTTCGCGGAAATCGAACACGCCATCATCGACTTTGCAGTGCGAGCCAAGAAGAATCAGATCAGCCTGGAAGAACTCGAAGGCGGAACCTTCACCATCACCAATGGTGGAGTCTATGGTTCATTGATGTCAACTCCCATCGTTAACCCACCACAAAGCGGTGTGCTGGGAATGCACGGAATCGTCGATCGCCCAGTGGCCGTCAACGGGGAAGTTGTCATTCGCCCCATGATGTACGTCGCACTAACTTACGATCATCGCGTGGTCGATGGTAAAGACGCCGTTTCGTTCCTGAAACGAGTCAAAGATATTGTCGAAGATCCAGCGCGTTTGATTCTGGAAGTTTGATCCCGCAAGGCAGCAGCCGCAAACTGCTGCCATCTTTTTCCATCCGAGTTTCACGCAGCATTGCTGGGAAACTTCATGAAACCGGCTGGCCCCAGACTGCCTGCGTACCAATCGCAGCTTATCGATTTTCATACCGACGTTTACTGAGGCGTAATCTGGCCGACTGCCGATTACGATTCGACTTCAAGCTATGTCTGATTCATTCGACCTGATTGTTATCGGTGCTGGTCCTGGCGGTTACGTTGCCGCAATTCGTGCTTCTCAACTGGGCCTGAAAGCGGCCGTTATTGAGCGGGAACAAAAGCTGGGCGGAACGTGTCTGCGAGTCGGTTGTATCCCCAGCAAGGCATTGCTGGAAACGACGGAGCTATATGAACAGTCTAAAGAACACTTCGCAGAACGTGGGCTGATCGCCGGCGATGTGACGTTCGACATTCCTAAAATGATGTCGCACAAAGATGGAGTGGTGGCACAACTGGATGGCGGTATTCAGGGCCTGCTGCGCAAGAACAAGGTCGAACGCTTTTTCGGTCATGGGAAACTGCTGGGGCAGGGCAGAGTCGAAGTCACTACAGAATCTGGTGCTCAACAACTTTCCGCCAAGCATATTCTGGTTGCCACTGGCAGCGTTTCAACGGCGTTTCCGGGCATGGAACCGGATGGCGACCGCATCGGCACAAGCACTGAAGCTCTGTCATGGCCAGAGGTTCCAACGCACCTGGTGGTGATTGGTGCGGGTGTGATTGGCCTGGAACTCGGTACCGTCTGGAGACGTCTCGGAGCAAAGGTTACCGTTCTGGAATATCTGCCTCGAATTCTGCCAGGCACAGATTCGCAAGTGGCAAAGGAAGCTCAAAAGATACTTGAAAAGCAGGGAATGGAATTTCACCTCGGTACAAAAGTGCAGAAGGTATCTTCCGACGGAAAAAGCTGCACGGTTGAAGTGGAAGGTGCTGATGCGATCAAATGTGATCGAGTGCTGATCGCTGTTGGGCGACGCCCCTGCACAGACAACCTGGGACTAGATGTTGCCGGCGTTGTCTGCGACAAGCGAGGCTTCATTCAGATCAATTCTTCGTACCAGACGACCGCCGCGGGCGTGTACGCAATCGGCGACGTCGTTGGCGGAGCAATGTTGGCGCACAAAGCAGAAGAAGAAGGCATCGCGTGCGTTGAAAAAATCGCCACCGGACATGGACACGTCAATTACGGAGCGATCCCTGGAGTTATCTACACGTCTCCTGAAATCGCTTCCGTGGGCGAAACAGAAGACGCCTTGAAGGAACGCGGACACAACTACAAGGTCGGTCGCTTTACATTCGCCGCAAATGGTCGAGCCCGCGCAGCTGGCCATATGGAAGGCTTCGTGAAGATTCTTGCGGACGCTGAAACCGATCGAGTTCTTGGTGTCCACATCATCGGAGCTCACGCGGGAGAACTGATCGCCGAAGCTGCCGTCGCTATGGAATTCGGCGCCAGCAGCGAAGATCTCGCCCGAACCTGCCACGCGCATCCGACTTTAGCAGAAGCCGTCAAAGAAGCCGCGATGGCTGTCGATAAACGGGCCATCCATTCGTAGATCAACATCATCAACGATCGTGTTGACATGACTGCATAGAAGCGTCGCCACACAGTTGCATACTGACGCGTTTTCAAAACGAGTTCCGTTTTTTTCTAAAACTTGTGCGAACTTCCTCGCGGCGCACGCGTCTTAGTTCGCGTAGGGCACAATGCCCGTTCATTCAAGTTCTGGAAGACTCAACACAAAAACCGAAAGTCATGTTGCCCGCATCCCTCACCATCATCGAACGCGAGAGCCTGCGACTGCCCGCGCGCCCGCTGGCGGATGTGATTCCGTATCTGTTGCTTACATGACACTCGGCGACTTTGCGTCAATGCAAAGCCCGGTGTCATCGCGACACCGGGCTTTTTTTGTGCCCAAAAACTCGCCAGATCCTCGATGCAAACCGAGTAGCTATTCAGTCACAGCGGAGCCAGCATTCGGCTGATGAAAGCTGTTGAACGTGCATTCTGCACGCCTTGAGTTCCAGGGCAAAAACACAACACCGCCGACGGTCAAGCGACCACCGAAGCCTCATAAGCTTTGAAAGTCAGGAGCGTTACCTGAGTCGGCTATTTTTGAGCGTGTCGCATCATGCTTTACTCGCAATTCTCTTACATTCGTTCAACAGAATAACGCCATACGTGGGCGGCACAACAAGAAGCATAAGGCGCGGTCGTCTACAGGAAGGACACATGGGTTTTCACCCCGTGGACGCCGGTTCGAATCCGGTTCGCGTCAATGATTATCGAGATGCAGCAACCGGAAACACACAAAAGAGCTTCCCGAAGTCTGTTGCACAACGATGCCCGGTGAGTGTGGTGGATGCACGCAACGCTTCGAACGTTGTAGACAGGGTTCGATTCCTTGACTGGGTACTGAATTAAAGCTGGCTTGCAACGACAGGCCGGGAGACATTTGAATATCGGGATGTAGCGAAGTTGGCTATCGCGCCTGGTTTGGGACCAGGAGACCGCAGGTTCGAGTCCTGTCATCCCGACTGTTTTGCAATTCAACAACATAGACAGTTTGGTCGTCCAACGATTCAGGACGCTGCTCTGATAAGGCGGAAACGAAGGTTCGACTCCTTCTCGAGCTACTTTTTGAAATACGTGCAGTATTTGATTGCAGCACACACATTAAGGGCCACCCATTCACATTAACCATTGTGGCATGATCGCAGGCTTTCCGGCTCTGGACGTCATATAAACAGCGAAATCAGAGGATCAGCCATTCGATTTTAGTATTCAGGATGTTTCGATCTCGGCGTTGCTTCAGAGTGGGATCTGAGCGTGGCTGTAACCCACGTGTCATACGACTAAGCGGTTCAATTCCGTACAGCGCCAATAGACCATGCTTGCATGGTTCGATTGATACACACAGGTCCTCGCAGAGCAGTCAGGAGTGCTCGCCACCTTGTCACGGTGGAGATCGCCGGTTCGAATCCGGTTGAGGGCGTTTGTTCGAAACGTTGTTTACGAATACTTTGACAGACAAAGACCTTCACCTGCGCCACATGTTGGCGGTAGGAATTCGAAGCGTGGTGGCCCAACTGGCAGAGGCATCCGGTTTAAGCCCGGAAAGGTGTGGGTTCAAATCCCACTCACGCTAAATCAAAAACAGCAGTGCAGGGCGAAGCAATTCAATGAATGACCAGGCAGAATCCTGCGACCGTATTTTCCGGCACCGTAGCCCAATTTGGCAGAGGCGCTCGGCTTAGAACCGAGATGTTGGGAGTTCGAATCTCCCCGGTGCTATTGAAGAAATCAGGCCCCAATGCCTTGCAGGCTCCATCGACTAATGATCGATGAACTGCCAGTGAGCTGACGCGATTCCTGCCACGAAAGACGACTGGGCCCATGATGTCCTTATGTGGTGACGTGCAAAAACCGCTGGCGACTCGCAACCGCTTGAGTCAGCTATGCCACATTAAACAGAAGTCAACCACCAGGGATCTAATCCTACTCGCCAGTCGTTCGACGATTCACAAGACGAATGCAGTATGCCATCAAACCGATGTTTAAAATCGTGAACCCGACAAATAGCTCAAAGCCGCCAACACCCGCGGCGGCCTTAACGCTCGCATTGACAACCGTCAGATCGACCTTTGAAATCCGCAGCATTTCTCGCAGAAAACCCACTGCAACCAGCATCGAAAGACATCCGACCGAAATCAAAACTCGGATCGCGAACGAGTCGCCTTCAGATTTCAGCAACCGAAACCAGCCAGTCGCCTGAAACACGCCTCCAACAACGAGAAACGGCGCCCAGACAATTCCGTCACTGATGAATTCGCCACGAATTTGCGCATCCAGAGTGAATGCGTAGCCAGTCGCAAACATCAAACTCAACGCCAGCCCGCCCAGTCCCATTCTGGCTAGAACGCGAATTTCTGATACGAATTGCGGCCCAGAATGCTGACGATCAACGGATGCAACGTCTGTTGCACGTCGTCGATAATAAACCAACTGCCATAGCGCTAACATGCACATTACCGGAAACGCACCACTCACCCACATCATCAGTCGCGAAGCAAGACTGACAACAGACGAAACGACGGCGCCTGTGGCATAAACGTCTGGCCATCGGGCAGCATCAATTCCCAACAAGTGGTTTGCTGTCCAGCAAAACGCAACAAAAAGAAAACAACCTGCCACTCCAACAGTCACGGCACCTCGAGCAGCCAGTGACCATTGGCTGATCAACTTGCTTTTCACAACATACAGCAAATAGAACCCAACAATCAAAACGGGAACCACCATCATCCAACGCCAGCCCAACAGCAGATTGGACGTGTAGAATTCCTGTCGATAGATAATCTGTACAAACAGCAGCGGAGCAACGCCTGCCGTAATTGCAGCGCTTAAAGCAAACGGCATCCAATCTCGCAGTACTTCGGCCAGAGGCGAGCGGGCTCGCACAATTGCCGTTTTACCGGGAAACATCGAAGCCCACGCCAGATAAATACTGCCCGCAAGCACATAGGTCATGAAAATAGCGTGCAGAACTAACGTGAGCACGTACACAACGACATAGAAACACAATGACGGTTCCAGGTTGAACGGAAAGATGTTCACTAGCGTTTCTCCCGTTCCATTGACGTCACAGTGGCAGCCTGCGTTCCAGCTTCGTCCATCCATTTTGCAATTTGCTGCAGCACAGCTTGATCCTCAGAAACTGCGTATTCGCTGGGGCGATCATCCTGCACCCACAGAATGTAGGAAACCAAAGCCTCCAGTTCTGCTGGCGTCCCCGCGAACGGTGGCATGAATGGCTTTGTTTGCTGCAACTTTGCGATGTTCATTCGCATCTGATCGGCATCCCACGATTCCGTCAGGTGAGCAACTGCGTTTGAACCCTCCATCGTATGACAGACTGCACATTGACGCCGAAACACTTTTGCTCCCAGCGTCACCGTTTCATTCGGTAAGCCTGGTTCATGCATCAACGGAAACGGATCGTTAGAGACACACCCGATTCTCCGCAGCTCAGCAACTTCTTCAGGCAGAATTCCACTGGAATAAACCACATGGCGAATTGAATACGGCTTGCGAGAACCCTCGCGAACAAACTCGCCGCCAGCTGTTGCCCCAAAGGCCAGTAACAACAGCAGAGTCGCCGTCGCTCCGTTGATATACAGCCGCTGCATCCATAAACCAATCACGGCATAGCCGCCGATCGCCACGGATGCCCCAACAGATATCATAAAAAACAACATCATCGCTGGGCTGCCTCCCAGTACCCAACCACGACTATCCGGCGGCATCGCCATCAGAAACCAGACCCCAAGTATCGGCATGGCGACCATGGGCGCCATTAGATGAGCAGCTCTGTTGACAAGCGATTGCTGAGCCGGGCGGTCCAGGTTTGGAATCATGTTCACAAGAACACATCCAGCCAACGATGCAAGCGTGAGGCAGACGATCGTTCGAAAGAACAGGCTTGGCCAAAAACTCGGGTTGAAAAATCCATCAGCAATTGACCGCGATTCCACCCAGCTTCCTGGGGTTAACTGCCAGGCAAGAATTCCATTGATCCAGAACAAGCTGGCCCAGGCGGCAAACGTGTACAGCACCAATAACGTCAGCGCAGCCTTATCTGTCAAGCGATCGTGATATCGATAGAAGCAATACCCGGCCACGATTTCCAGACAGAAGAACGACCATTCCGTTGCCCAGATCCAGTGAAAATTAAAAACCATTTCGCCAATCGTGGGAGCACTGATTTGAATGGAGGTAAACCAAATACCGACACCGGTAAGTGCTCCCATAACAAAACTGATCATGACCAGCACTTTAAAATATCCGTGCACAAACAACTTCGCATACTGGTTTCGCCCAGTCATCGACAGCCATTGAAAGTAGCACAGCAGAAAACCACCGCCGACCGCAAACTGAGCCAGAAAGACGTGAAAGATGGCAACAGCCGCCATCACCAGCCCCGGCATCAACGGCCCGTAGTCATTGACGGGATAGATGTGACTCATATGCATTTCAATCAACCTGCTGGCATGAACGTTTCGGATCATTGAAAGATCCCACGTCTGAAGTGGCGAGCAATCGTTTTGTCGCTCAGTAGCCAACGAACACGAATTGCAAAGGATGTGCATCCTGTTGACCGGCAGACGATAATCCGCTCCGTAATTTATCGGTGCAACTAACAGTTGGTCGAACGCGTCTTCAGCCTTTCCGAAAGTCCGGAAACAAACGTTAGTCTTCTGAGACGTCATTAAGAACACAACTATCGTCACACTACTCAATCCCTGCCTGCCGCCACGTCTGCATTACCGACAATTGGTTCTGCTGCCTGATGATTGCCAGACGATAGCTGGCGAAGTACAGTCGCACACGCGACAGCGTTCGTCTACTCAGAATGCACGGAAGCAACCGCCCCTGTGGTTCGAGCTTCAGTCGCCGTAAATCCAGAACATTTCAACTGCACAAAACCAAATTCTTCGGTCGCCTGTCAAACACATTTCACCCGGAATTGTTTAGGCGGGCCTCAGAAAGCGGACACGTCGTATGCCACTTCGCCCCTACTACCAGCTTTGCATTGCCTTGTTTGTCGGGCTGCTGGCCTTCACAAACTCCGTTCAATCACAGGCTTTTGATGAGACCAAGGTAAAAGCAATCACGGAATCTGCAGACTCAGATTCCGCCCCCCCAAAAGATGACAACAAATGGCTGATTGAATCTGCTCACGGACCGGAAAGGACTCAGTCAATTGAAGTTGACGAAGGAACGTGGATCACCGTTGACGTAAGCCCAGACGGAAAAGAGATCGTCTTTGATCTGCTGGGGGATCTTTACGTCATGCCGATTTCAGGAGCAGACGGAACAAATGGCAACGTGCCCAAAGCACTCACGTCCGGTGCAGCCTGGGACTTTCAACCTCGGTTCAGTCACAACGGAAAGTGGATTGCATTCACCAGCGACCGCAACGGGAAATCGGGAAAAGCAGGTGACAACATCTGGATCATCGATCGAACCAGTGGCAAGCTGCAACAAGTCAGCAATGAATCGTTCCGCCTTTTGAATGGAGCAACCTGGTCACCGGATGATGATTACCTTGTGGCTCGCAAACACTTTTCCAGCCGACGTTCATTAGGTGCAGGAGAACTGTGGATGTTTCATCGCGACGCCCTGAACACGAATTCCATGGCGGGAGTACAACTCACTAAGCGTCCTAACGATCAAAAAGATATTAACGAACCAGCGTACTCTCCGGATGGCCGTTATCTGTACTATTCGCAGGACACAACTCCCGGAACGGACTTCGAATATGACAAAGATTCGAACGGGCAAATTTACGTCATCAAACGCCTGGACCTGCAAAAGGGCGAAACAGAATCTTACATCACCGGCGCTGGTGGAGCATGCCGGCCAACTCCCTCACCGGATGGGAAGACGATCGCGTTCATTCGACGAATGGGCCCCAAGACCGGCTTGCACCTGTTCGATACAGAATCCGGCGCTGTTCGGCTGGTTTACGATCAGCTTGAACGAGACATGCAGGAAGCATGGGCCATTCATGGAGTGTACCCCGCGTTTTCATGGACTCCGGATGGCAGGTCGATCGTCATCTACGCCAAAGGAAAAATTCGCCGAATCAACGTCGCCGATGGAACTGCCAGCGTCATTCCGTTTCGCATCAAGGACACTCGAACGGTTACCGAACCCGTACGCTTTCCGATTGAAGTTGCACCGAACGAATTTGATGTAAAGATGCTGCGCTGGGTACAGACGTCACCGGACGGAAGGCACGTCGTCTTTCAGGCATTGGGGCAGTTGTATCTTCGAGATCTGCAATCGGGTTCGGTTCGTCGGTTGACAGATCGCCGAAATGAATTCGAATTCTGCCCGAGCTTTTCTCGCGACGGTCGCTACGTGGTCTACACAACATGGAACGACCAGCAGTTGGGTTCAATTCGTATCACGTCAGTTGCCAACCCCAACGACAATCGCCCCCTGACCATTCGCCCGGGCCACTATAAAGATCCGGTGTTTTCCCCCAACGGCCTCTTTGTTGTCTTCAACAAGGTCAGTGGAGGATCGCTAACGTCGCCTCTATGGTCTCACGAACCAGGCATTTATCGTGCGGACATTGATGGGGGCCAACCAAAGCTTATTTCCAAAGACGGCAGCCGCCCACTGTTTGCGGCGGAATCTGATAGAGTCTTCCTGCAACGAACAAAGTCAGAAAAGGAAGCTGACAACCTGACACTGTATTCCGTCGATCTTAGCGGCAATGAAGAACGTGAACACTACGTCAGTAAATGGGCGACTGATTACTGCATCTCTGCAGATGGTAAACAGATCGCATTTATTGAACGCTTTAATGTTTACCTGGCTCCGTTCGTTAACACAGGCGGTTCTATTGAAGTCGGCCCAAAGTGCGAAGGCATTCCTGTTCGCAAGTTGAGTTCACAAGCTGGCGACTGGGCTCACTTTTCCGGTGACGGCAAACAGCTGCACTGGACCCTGGGGCCTGAACTGTTCACTGCAAAGCTTAGTGACTTCGCTGCCAAACCGCTGGACGAAAACAGCAACGCCCCAGATAACGACAAAGACAAAGCACCTGAAGCTCAAGCGACTTCCGTTAGCATTGGCTTCAAAGCGAAACACTCAAAGCCCAAAAGCAGCTATGCCCTCGTTGGCGGTCGCATCGTAACTATGGCAAATGCCGGCATCATTGAAGACGGAACAATTGTCGTCGAGGGCAACCGAATTGTCGCAATTGGCCCCCGAAATACAGTTGTGATTCCCTCCGATGTTCGTGTCGTCAACGTGGCAGGGCAGATCATAACGCCCGGCCTGATCGATGCTCACGCCCACGGGGCTCAAGCATCTAATGGCATGACGCCACAGAAAAGCTGGGTTGACTACGCACGCCTTGCGTTTGGAGTAACCACGATTCACGACCCTTCAAACAACACAGAAGACATTTTTGCCGCCAGCGAACTTACAAAAGCGGGCCTGATCACGGCACCTCGAACATTTTCTACGGGGACAATTCTTTACGGTGCCACAGGAAGCTTCAAAGCCGAAATCGAAAGCTTCGACGACGCATTGTTTCACCTGAAACGCATGCAGGCGGTCGGCGCGTTCTCTGTCAAGAGTTACAACCAGCCACGACGAGACCAGCGCCAGCAGGTTGTAGAAGCAGCTCGCAAACTGAACATGATGGTTGTGCCCGAAGGCGGATCAACGTTCATGCATAACATGACAATGATCGTCGACGGCCACACGGGCATTGAACACACGCTTCCCGTACAAACGGCCTACGATGATGTGATGGATTTGTGGCGAGGCACGAATGTGGGTTACACGCCAACTCTTTGTGTTGCGTATGGAGGTATCTCCGGCGAACAATACTGGTATGAAGTGGACGACCTGTGGGAACACCCTCGTCTGAAAAAATTTCTACCGCCGTACATTTTGAACCCACGTTCGCGACGTCGCAACAAGTCACCTCTGGAAGACTATAACCATATTCGAGTTGCAGAAATTGCGAAGCAGGTGGTTGACGACGGCGGCATGGTGCAATTAGGAGGACACGGCCAGCTGAACGGCATCTGCACTCATTGGGAACTTTGGAGCTTTGTTCAGGGCGGAATGACACCAATGCAGGCCCTGACAAGCGGCACGCTGCATGGTGCGAAATACCTGGGACTCGACAAAGACCTTGGATCTCTTGAAGTCGGCAAACTGGCCGACATGCTGGTTATGGAACCAGAAGCCGATCCGACGCTGGACATTCGAGATTCACAGAAGATTCAGTACACCATTTCCAATGGGCGCATGTTTGAAGCGGCCACAATGAACGAAGTGGGTGGCGAAGCTGGCCCGGACTTTTTCTGGGAAGCTGAAGGGCAGGGCGTCAGCTTTCCAATTCCCGGCATGCCAGGCTGCGGCTGCCAGCGATAAACACCGCCAAACAGTAGTTGCGTCTATTTTAGCAGTCGCAACTACTTTTCTTCAGACACCAGAATCCTGCCTTCACCAGAAAGCGGTTCCACTGTCATGCGGTGTATTCGGTAACGACAATCGTAGGCTCCCACGAACAACGCTTTGGCGTTGGGCGTCTTCCAGTAATCTGACAGCGAAAGATCATTGAGTGCCCCCTGTCTTGATACGATTGTGCGACCATCCACCGACATTGTCACACTGTTGTTACGAACGGTTGTGATCACTTGAGACAACTGATTTTGTTGAAAAACGTTTCCTGTAAACGTGGTTTCGTTACCCAGATTCCTTCCATTCACGTTTTCGATTGCACTGTTTCCCACGCCTTCCAATAAAAAGTTAAACAGCGTCACAAATCGATTGTCCGCCGAACGCTGCCCCAGCAGGAATCCATTAGGCGTATCCAGTGGCTCAAGAACCACAGTCAATCGATACTCAGCAGGCGGAGCAAACGGCAACTCCAGGCGAGCTCCAAAACTTTTGGGACACTCCAGTACTCGCCCAACCTTTTTCCATTCACCAAGCGTAAAGCAGTTCCGGGGATCCACCAGACTAAGCAGGTCGATTTCATTGGTTGGCATGGCGGAAATAGCACCAGTTGCACCTGCCGCCGTGGAAGCGACAATCAGATCGGGCGACAGCGATGTGGGAATTGGGTTTTGCGCAGGGTTTGCGCGA
This sequence comes from uncultured Planctomycetaceae bacterium, assembly GCA_937916515.1. Lineage (GTDB taxonomy): Bacteria > Planctomycetota > Planctomycetia > Planctomycetales > Planctomycetaceae > Fuerstiella. Next base: position 38,759 of record CALFSX010000260.1, read on the forward strand.
ACTTGAAAATAGCCCCACAACTCGGCGGTTGAACCATCGTTCATTTCCGCGTCGACACGATAACTCACCGGCGTGGGACGTTCGAACGGGGGAAGTACGGCAAACTGAGGACATGGGCCTTCCCATTTCTGAGCTGCGTCAATCCAGGGTCCATCAATGGCTGTCTGAAAACGTACTCGCAGGTTCTTCGCAGTGACATCTGCTGGCCAGGTCAGATTCAGGCGAACGCTGTCCCCGGGTGCAGGAACCAACGGATGTGGCACGGCGGTGAATGCCGAAAACAATTCCAACTGCGAATCGACTTCCTGCTGTCCCGGCTCCCAACCCAGTCTGATCTTCTGTTCTTTGTCGACAGTCGATTCACTAATCCAGCCGTTGTACTGCCCCATGCTCATCACGGTATTATTCGAAGGTTCCGGATGCGGCAAGCCAACCGTATGCCCGCAGCCTTCGTGATAAACGACGCAGTCTGAACCTCGATAGGGCACTCGCCAACCATCTGCGCTCACAAGTCCCCAACCGACACCGCGATCTGCCAGATAGGTCGCTCTAGCACCTCCGGACGTGGCCCCCGGAAAATGCTGCCCGCTGGTATAGTTGCCCTCAAATTCAAAACTCCCCTCAGATGGATGCAATCGATAGAAGTCATCCAGTGGTCGCCAATTGATTTCGCTAAGGACCAGCAGAATTGGGAAGACGTCCGATTCTTCCTGAGCAAACTTCAGACGCCTATCGGCCTCATGCAAAGTACGAAAGAAAATCGCATCGCCATCGCCTTTACGCAATTGAGCTGTTGTGAGTTCCGAGACCAATGGAGCGTCCTGAACAACCGCGCGCATGGTTGAATGCTGCTGAAACTCACGACGATGAAACTGCTCAATTCGACGAGCGTAGTAATCGACTCGCTGCCGCCAATCGGGCAGAGGCGATCGATCTGCTGGCACAAAGTACACCACGGTAACCTCAATTTTTGAAGTATCGTGCTTTCCGTCCCAGGTCTTTGTGCTGGCTAGAAGTTCACCGGCAAATACCAGAAAAACAAGAACGAATGATAGCGTGTTCTTCACAAACTCCCCTTCTCACAATCGCAGGCGACTTCCGTCAACGCCTGAACATGGATATGGCCGGATCATAAGGATGGGTCGCGGAGAATAACAGAGACGTTTTTGTTGGGATGCTTTTCCCAAACTGTCTTCAACCTTTGTCTCTTGCTTAACAGTGACGACAAGGTTTATGCGCAACCGATCGCCCCCCAAGAAAGCGCGGGTTAACGCGCGTCAATTCTCCGGCACTTTCCATGGATCCACGCATTCAGCACTCGAATGAGAGTTGAGCACCAAAATCTGAGTTTGCCTCTTCTTCTGTGAACAACCGATCGAGACAAGCCCCTATCTACACAACCTGATCGTCCTTAATGCCAGGCAGCCTGGTCGCAGCAGAATCTGCCGGTGATCGAATTCGAGTCGCCAATATTCGCCGAATCACAATTTCAGGGCGGTCAGAATTGCCAGATGGCATGGTACGAAACGGTGTTCACGAAAATTAGTTTGGAACGATATATCGCAAACAGCGGGTACCATCTCTGAGTCATCCGGCATGATCGTTATATCTCACACATCCTGCACAACCAGAATATCTTTACGTGCACTCTGGATCAGCGGCGGATGACTCTGCTGTAACAAAGTCTCCGCTCGCTCAACGGTCATGGATGATCGCTGCATGAAAATCGCACCAATAATACTGTTCGCACTTTGCTTCTCTGTCGGCTGCGCTCAAACGCAATTTCATGCGTCTGAGCTGCCTGCAAAGTACATTGCTCGGTCCACTGTCGATTACTCCAAGGTTGATCTCACCTCTTTGGCAAGCACCAGTGTCAAGAACGACACAATCCAAAGTGGCGACAGCATCCAGGTGAACCTGAACACTGGGGTTTCCGGAGAAGGCTCCGATTTAAAGTGGAAAGTAAGTGTCGATGAAACCGGACAGACTTCTCTACCCAACATCGGCCCCGTGCGTCTGGCTGGTTTGACTCGCGCGGAGGCTGAAAAGACCATCGTTCAGGCAAGTCTACAACGCGACGTTTTCCTGACTCCCGTGGTCGAAGTTGCGTTGGAAAAACGGCCTGATCGACTGATCTACATCAGCGGCGCGGTCAAAAACCCCGGACCTGTGAAGGTCTCAGGAACAACAGCTTCGCTGGCCGACGCGATTGCTCGTGCCGGTGGACTTACCAGCGATGCATCAGGAACGATTGCCCTTAGCAGCTCTGCAGACAACAGCAGCAGCCCTGCCATTCTAAGTAACGAAATCATTCCCGTTGGACATCAAGATACAAGTTCGTTCCACGCCAGAACGGTCAGTCTCAGCTCAACTTCGCCGCAGCAATTGGCCCAGATTGTGGTACCGGAAGGTGCACTGGTTCACGTCGAAAAGGTTGAACCGCGTCCAATCCAGGTTGTGGGAGTGATTAAAAATCAGGTCGTGGAAGTGCCATCCGGCCAGGACGTACGACTTCTTGATGCGGTCACGATGGCAGGCGGTCAGACGTACTCAAACTGGATTTCAGACAGAGTGACGATTACTCGCCATGTTTCTGATGGAAGTGGCACGATCAGGATCCGCGGATCAATTCGAAAGGCCAGGGCCGACAGTAGCGAGAACATCCCATTGGCCCCTTACGACATCGTTACCGTCGAGGAAAACGTCCTCACATTTACTCTGTCAACGCTTAGCGGATTGTTCGGAGCAGGTGTAAGCGCAGCAAGAATTACTGGACCATAGTCGCAGGCCAACAGCATTACTCAACGGTTGAAACTCAACATTCGTCAGCAAGTTCAGACTGAATAGTAAATATGGACCTCTATACCCCGGAACAAATGGAATCATCGGAGCCTCAGGGTTTCCATGCCGTCATGCGGTTCCTGCGTGTCGTGAGTCGGCATCGCATGGTCCTGATTGGCTGTATTGCCGCAGGCGCACTTCTAGGTTTTGTGAGATTCAGCCGAATCCCCATGCAGTACGACGCCTCAACGCGCTTGATGGTCAGTCAACGCGCCAGTGCGTCTGCAAATGGCAATGCCGCGGGCAACAGCAGTGCCGACCTGGCCGGTTATCGCCAGCTGATTCTTAGCGACCAGGTACTGACGGACACTGTTGAATCCTTAAGCAAGGTTCCTCCTGAACTTAGTGGACAGACGGATCGCACACTGTGGCCACTTAGCCTGCGACAGATGATTAACGTCACCATTGAAGCGAAAGATCAAACACTGGAGATCAGCTGCAGGTCAAAAGACCCTGCTGCAACAGTCAACGTTATTAGAGCCCTGACATTGTCTTCACACAAGTTCATGGACGACTATCAAAAAGACATATCCGTCGAACTGATGAAAGAACTGGAAGCCAACAGGCAGAGCGTCCAGAAAAAACTGATCGACAAGGAACACGAACTATTACAGGCACGTCACGATTGTGGCGACATCACACTTTCCGATGGCAAAGAAGATTCGCACCCGCTTTCTCAACGAGTCAGTCGCCTGAACGGAGAACTCACAACCGTTCGCAGTCGTCGCCTTGAGCTCCAGGCAACTCTGGCTTCGGCACAACATCTGGTTTCAACAAATTCCGACCTTACGTCGGCACTGCAGAAGCTGGGCTCCATTGTTGGCGAAAAAGTTATCGAACGCGTACCTGGTTCCGGAGGCACGAGCTACCAAACAATCGACGATCTGCAAAATGAACTTAAGAAGCAGGAGACCGAGTTGGCTGCGGCTCGTCCGCATTTCGGTAGTCGCCATCCAGATGTTATTCGCCTTCAAACTGAGATTTTGGCCTTGCGAAATCAAATCGTTGAAGCCCAAACCGAAATGAGACGTCAAATCAGCATTGGCGTTCGAGAACCTCAGGTTGGTGAATGGCTGATGAACACCATTCAAGGGGAATTGCTGGCGACGCAACAGTATGAACAATCACTCGAACAGGAATACCTGACAGTCGAAAAAGAAGCGCTTAAGCTAAGTGACAGCCTGGCGGCAATTCAAAATGCACAGCGTGAAGCTGACACATTGCGAGAACTTCACACGTCACTTCTGACACGCCTAAACTCCATCAACATCGACCATACAGGTGGATTTCGTGTTGCCACGCTAAGTGAGCCCGTGCTTCCTCGAAATGCCAGCTACCCAATCCTGTCGTCGATTCTTTCAATGTTCTGCTTCATAGGAACAGCGATTGGTCTTGGAATCATCTACGTAATCGATCTTATGGATGACCGACTGCGATCGCCAGAAGAAGTTCGCGAAGAACTTGGGCTTTCCGTTCTGGGAGTCATTCGTAAATTGCCGGAAGGTGAAATTGGCCAAACGAAGGTCTACATTCACGGGTTCCCGCAAACGCCGCATGCTGAATGCTTCAGAACACTTAAGACATCAATCATGTTGTCTCCGCTGGAAAGCAAGTGCCTTGCCATCACCAGTTCTGAGGCCAGCGAAGGCAAAACCACGACCACTGTCAACCTGGCAGCCGCGTATGCTCAAACGGGAATCAGAACTCTACTGATCGACGCAGACATGCGTCGCCCCGGACTATCCAAGCTTCTGGAAGTTCGCGGACATGGTGGGCTGTCGGAAATTCTGAGAGCCGATGGCAATATTCCAGAGCTTTGCCAGGAACGTGTTGTCAGTACCGAAGTTCCACTGCTGGATGTGCTTCCGTGTGGACCACGACATCTGAACCCTGGCATGTTGCTGTCGATGCCAACTTTGGCCGACATCCTGGACTGGGCAGTATCGGAATACGATCAAGTCATTGTGGATTGCCCACCAACACTTCCCGTAAGCGATGCAGCAATCGTAGGACGGTATGTGGATGGCATGCTGTTCCTGATGAACCCCGATAAGACACATCGACGAAGCGTGATTCGCGCCGTTCACCAACTGAAGGCTATGGGGCTTAAGATTGTTGGAATCGTTGCCAACACAAGCCTGAGCGAAGAAAAGAACAGCTACGGTTATGCGTACACTTATGGGTACGGATACGGCGGCGACTATTCATACGGCCACGATGAAGACCACGAAACTGCAGTAGACGCAGAAGAGTCCTTCGATGTCTCTGAAGGCATCGGGAAGGCAGCGTAATGAGCACGTTCGATAATGCTCTAAGCTCACGGCCCCGCAGTCATGCAAATCGGCGGGACCTTGCGCAGTCACACTACGAGTCGGTGGCACTACGAAGCCTCGACTGGGTTGGTGATGCCTGCTTCAGCATTTCCGTCATCGTCGTGCCATTGACCTCGGCCGTCATTCGCGACACCGGAGTCGCCATATTTATCGCGTGCAGCCTTCTAATGGGGCTCACCTGGGCTGTTCGTCAAATAATCGAACCGAAATCGTGTACTCGATTTTCGGGGGCTGAGGTGATTGTGCTTGCGTCCGTTGCACTGGTCTCAGTTCAATTACTTAAACTGCCACACGGCATATTAACGGTTCTTTCTCCATTTCTCAGCAAGCATTTGCAGTATTGGCAAGTTGCCACGGGCGAGGCCACAACGTGGCAAACGATATCCCTGACGCCAACACTCACGAAGTCCGGACTAGTGCTGCTGATTGCATATGTCGTGTTCTTTCTCGCAGCCCGACAGCGAATCAACAGTCGGTATGAAGTTGATCGAATCATGAAACTTCTGGCCATATCCGCAGCCACAATGGCGGCGATTGGCCTGACTCAGGTACTGCTGGGAGTTGACGAATTCCTTGGAGTGTTTGAGCACCATTCGCGAAGCGCCAAATGGCCGGCAAAGGGTGCTTTTACGAATCAAAATCACTTCGCTCATTTTCTATCGCTCGGACTAGGCCCCTTAATTTTTTGGTGGTTCTCGTACGAGCGTTCAGGAGTTCCTGCAGCCAGGCACTCCACTGGTTTTGGACGCAGCTTGCAAGGTGGGAAATCAGAAAGTTCAAATCAAAAGATGTTAGTCGCTGGGCTCATTGCTGTGGTTGCCCTTGCGGGACTGGCCAGCACATCGCGCGGCGGCGTCCTTTGTTTGCTGATTTCTGCAACCGTTGCTCTGCTGGCCTTTGGAGTGAACTCCATGCGAATCGCGAAATTGGCGATTCCGGTATGCATATTCGTGGTCATTGGAACACTGGAACTTGGCACTGCCTCACTGCAGACGAAGTGGCAATCGATTGTTAATTCCTCATCAGCATCCGATCTTTCATCCGGCAGAATGATGCTCTGGCACTCACTTGCAGAAGCCATCCCGAATTTCTGGCGGATGGGATCAGGTCTTGGAAGCCACGCAGAGGTCTATCCGATGTGGCTGGATCAAGAATTCAATGTGCGATTTTCCCATGCAGAATGCGGCTACCTTCAGATTCTTCTGGAACTGGGAGTGCCAGGTTTAATGCTTCTGGTGTGTGGAATTACCTATTGCTTTCTGGCGATCAAGCGAAGCCTTTCATCCGGCGTAGCGGGTAAAGACCGCGCTCGGATCCTGATACTGGGGGCTGGAATTCTCGTCAGTTGTTTACATTCATTTGTTGATTTCGTTTGGTATATCCCTGGTTGCCTCATCCCCACAATTGTCACCGCAGTTTGTCTTCTTTGCGCTACTGAAAAGCCCGATTCCGCCACTCACAACTCAACGGGAAGTAAGACAGTCAACGCCGTTCGCTGGCCTACGGTATTTGCGTGGCTTGTTGTAATACTCATTCTGCCAATCGGTGAACTCTCAGCCGGACCGGCAATAAGAGTTGCTCGCACGGAAAGAAACTGGCTGGAATCACGAAACAAATCCATCCTGCCCGATGAACAGATTCAGCATCTGCAGACTTGTGTCCGCATCAATCCGAATGACTCCAGGGCTTATGCAAAACTAGCTACAGCCTACCTGGATCGCTTTCAAAGACTTCAAAGCGAATCAGGCAATGCGATAACGATTACGGAATTACGAGGCATCGTTCGCTCATCTGAATTCACTTCAAACCGAGAAGTTGCAGAGTGGCTCGTGCGAGCCTTCGGAAAGTGTTCCTCCGACCTGTATCGCGCGAACCTGGCGGCAAGAAACGCATTGCTTAGACAGCCCATGCGAGGTGAAGCCTATGTGGTTCTGGCACAAGTTGGCTTCCTGACCGGTAACTCAGAGCACGACGAAGAGCAACTGATTCAGCAGGCCATGGAGGTGCGTCCGTACGAGTCGTACATCCATTACATCCGCGGACTTTCCATGGCAGCAAATGGCATGATCGACCAGTCGTTGGAATCGTTTTCTCGTGCATACGCTTTGGACAAAGACTTAAGCCAGACAATTGTTCAAGGACTTAGTCCATATCTGACTCCAGAAACATTCATAGAAACAATCCGCCCTGATTCAGTTGGACTTTGGCACTTGTTTAAGGCCTATGAGTCACAGGGCCGACTGAAGGAACAGCAAGAAGTTGCGCAGTGGTACTCGTCGCATATTGATGACTACATGTCGCTCGAAAATAAGCAAAACAAAGAATTCTGGCGACGCTGCGAGGTCATCTACTCCTTCTCCGGGAGTTCGCAGCAGGCCGCCAATTGCCTTCGGATGATGATTGAATTGTCTCCGAACGACTTCAATCTGAAAAAGAAGCTTGGCCTGGCACTGCTGAACCTTGGCGAAATCCAGGAGGCACTTGGGGAACTTGAATGGTGCCAGATGCGCGCCCCTGAAGACATCGAAGTAAAGGCGGCACTGCAAAAAATACATGCAGACGTCCGCGTTGGAGGAACAAGATGAGCGGGATGAGAAAAATGTTGTTAGTTCAACAGACTCCTGCCCCAGAGGTGACACGGCAGAAACTTCGTGCTGTAACAAATAATTCCATCAATGAACACATCCTTCCGCTGACAGTGCCACCAGCCAATCGCGCTGTTGGCAAAACAAAGCTGCACACCTGGTACAATCGGTTTTTCAAGAGAACCTTGGATCTGGCGATCTCAATTCCCGTCGTTGTTTGCATTCTGCCGCCGCTTTGTCTGGTGAGTAAGCTGGCACACATGCTTCAATCACCGGGACCCTTGCTTTACCGCCAGGTGCGATGCGGAAAGGACGAAAAGCCCTTTACGATCGTTAAGTTCCGGACGATGTCGGTGCCGGACCAGGGTGTGTGCGAAATCCAGAATGCCAGCTCCAGAATATTCCCACTCGGAAACCTGATGCGGGCAACGAAGATTGATGAAATTCCGCAGTTCCTGAATGTACTTCAGGGGTCCATGAGCGTTGTCGGCCCCCGCCCACATCACTTCAACGACTGCGCTGTGTTTGAAGAAATTGTCGCAGACTACAAACAAAGAACGATGGCCAAGCCCGGAATTACAGGGCTGGCTCAGTACGAAGAATTCCGTGGTCAGTTCGAATGGAACTGCACAGAAAGTCGGGTTGCCAACGACTTACGTTACATCACTGAATGGACGCCTGCATCGGACATTACGCTGATCGTGCAGACGGGGTTCGTAATTTTTAGAAATGTAGCGGCAGCTGGCCTGCGACGAATGCTTCAGCCCAGCAAGGCTCCTGTACTGCAAGTTGTCAATGAGACAGATCATGCGGTCGCCGAAAGCAATCAGCGTGACTACAACAACTCATATCGCAAGGCCGCGTAAACCGGCAGGTAACCCCCACTCACTTTGCGATGCCGCAAAACACGACAGGTGCGTCTTATTCCCTCCAGCCTTCGCCCAAAACGCAGCAAATATGTCGCCCAAATTAGTCTAGCGACGTTTTCACCGTTTCGGTTAACGTCTCCCGTCCAGGCCAATTTCAAACACAGTCGTGTCCGAAATTGGAGCCAAAACACAGTGAGACGGGGCTGATCTATGTCACCGACGAGGACGAAGTCTGCGCAAATCAGACACATTCGAACGATCAATGGACACTCACCTCAAACCCCGAATCCTGTTTCTTAATCGCTCGTATTGGCCCGACTCTGAAGCAACCGGCCAACTACTTACGGCGTTGTGTGAAGGCCTTGCCGACGACTTTGACGTACACGTCCTGGCGGGGCAGCCAAACTCAACATCACTGGCTGAAAACTGGGAAGACAAGTCGGTCCGCAACGGTGTCACCATTCATCGAGTGGCGCACACAACATTTCCCAAAAGCAATATGGCGTTGAAGGCAGTGAACTTCGTGTCGTTTGTCCATGCGTGCAGGCGTCGTGTTCTGTCGTTGCCGGTTCCGGACATCGTTGTCTTCGAAACGGATCCATTTCTGCTTCCATTTGTGGCTTCCAGGCTGAAGCAAAAAGCTGGCAGCAAAATGATCGGTTATCTACAGGACATCTATCCAGACGTGGCCGTCGCGCTCGGAAAGGTCAGCAACAACTGGTTCATCCGACGTATTCGAGCAGGCATGTTTTCAATATATCATCGTTGCAATGCGCTGGTTGTACTAAGCTCAGACATGAAGCGTCTTCTGCTTGAGGACGGTATAGCTGACCAACAAGTGCACATTATTCCCAATTGGGCGGATGTGGACAGTATCTACCCTGTAGATTCCGACAACAGTTTCACAAAGCAACACAATCTTCAGGGTAAGTTTGTCGCGATGTACTCCGGCAATCTTGGACTGACACAACGGCTTGAAGATTTTGTCACAGCCGCTTCCATTGTCGCTGATGACCCTGCCATTCAGTTTATTTTCATTGGCCGAGGAGCGAAAAAAAGCGAACTGCAGCAGATGGTTATGAAGCTTGGCCTTAATAACGTCATGTTTCTGGACTACCAACCAATTGAACAGTTGGCGCACAGCCTAAGCGCCGCAGACTTGCATTTGGTGCCACTCAATAAAGATCTAAGCCAATGTTTAATGCCAAGTAAACTTTACGGCATCCTTGCCGCAGGTCGACCGTACCTCACAACTGCGCCGGCGGGCTGCGAATTGTTTCAGATTACAGAACAGCGTGAAGTTGGATTCACAGTTTTTCCGGACCCGGTCAAGATCGCCGAAGGCATTCGACTTGCGAAGTCAAATCCAGACCAACTTCAGACAATGCGATCCAACGCCAGAGCTCTGGCTGTTGCCGAATGCACAAAACAGCACTCAATTGACGCATTCCGCACTTTGCTAAAAAACACCTGTGCGACATCCCCGGTCAATTCACAAACCGTTTAGTGTTTAGTTTTAAAATCGCGCTGAGTTGCCTTAGGCATTCAATTCATCCACTAAACGTCATTTATCACCAATAAGCTACAATTAGATGTCAGCGCCTTCATTGCAATCAAAGACGATTCGCGCTGCGGCATGGACCGCGTCCGAGCAGGTCGGTCGCCGCATATTTCAGTTCATCACTGGAATCATACTGGCAAGAATTTTGTTGCCCGAAGAATTCGGCTTGATGGGTGTGCTGACTGTATTCATGATTGTGGCACAGGTTTTTGCCGACGGTGGATTGTCGTCAGGATTGATTCAGAATCAGGAATCGACGGACGACGACTGCTGCACAGTTTTCTATCTTAACGTATTTTTGGGAATCGTCGTATGCGGTGTCTTGTGCCTGGTTTCGCCTTATGTTGCAGACGCCTTTCATGAACCCAAACTGCAAGCGTTAATGTGCGTTCTCGCGTTTTCCATTGTGGTCAACTCGTTAGGCGCAGTGCAGGCATCGTTGTTTGCAAAATCGATTCATTTCCGCCCAATGACTACGGCAATTCTGATATCCGTCGGCATTTCAAGCATTGTCGGAATCACTCTGGCACTTTGTGGGTATGGGGTCTGGAGTCTCGCTATTCAAAGGTTGGTTTCTGATACCGTCCGTGTCATTCTTTTCTGGTTGTTCAGCCCGTGGCGGCCTTCACTTAAGTTTCGCCTTAGCTCAATGAAGTCACAGCTGAAGTTTGGGTTTAGTGTTCTGGCGGCTGCCATCTGCAACACGGTTACTCAGCCTATGTACTATTTCGTAATCGCGCGGTTCTATTCGCCAGCGATGCTGGGATTTGTCACACAGGGAAACCAACTGCCGGATGCACCTTCAAAAACGCTTTCTGGACTCGTGAATCGAGTTGCCTATCCCGTCTTCTCATCAATACAAAATGACCCAACTCGGGTTCAAAGAGGGCTACAGCGGGCACTTAAGCTTTTGTACTCAACTGTAATGCCACTGATGGCAGGACTTGCTGTCATGGCGCCTCAATTGGTGTCAGTCTTGTTAACCGACAAATGGCTCCCATGTGTCCCGTACCTTAGGTTAATGTGTGCAATTGGTTTTCTAATGCCAGTCCAGACGCTCCACCAACATCTGCTTATGGCCGATGGACGCACATCGCTACTTCTGAAAACGCAGGTAACACGAGTAATGCTTCATGCATTATGTATTTTCTTTACCTATCAACTGGGCATTGTTCCTTTAATTTGGTGCCAAATCATCGTTGAATTTGCAATCGTTTTGCTTCTTTGCTTCGTCAACGGTGTAAAGCTGCAATATCCATTAGTTGTGCAACTCCGCGACGCAACCCCATCCATCGGCATGGTCATCTTGATGTCGGTCGCAATGCTCGCAGTCGGTCGAATGGCCGGAAAGGATATGCTGACGTCACTAGCCGCTCAGTCATTGACGGGGCTGACGGTCTTTACCCTGATGGGGAACCAACTACGGCTAAGTCCGTTCACGGAAGCACAACGATTTCTGAAACGGCAACCTGCCTGATTTCAATACGAATGCAAGCGACTCACGAAGTCACTGGCATATTATTTCTGCCGTTGAATGAAACGAAACATATTCCGTTTTTGAAGGCGGACTGGGCTTCATCCCTGTTCAAACCAGAACTTCATTTCCGTGCGGGCAAATCGGCAAAACACACCCCACTAAGACGAACCAGATAACTCGGACACATTCGACACGATCAGAAAGGCATAAACAGATGAGCGTCAAGGAATACTACAATCAGTATTGGTCAGACACTGGTTTTCACCCAACCGGGCACAGCGACAACGCTGTCGTGCGACTGCTTAAGAAACACATTGCTCCAAACACAAAAGTACTGGACATCGGCTGTGGAGACGGACTGGCGGCCGGCTCAGTCTTGCATAGTCAGGGAATGTACGTGGGAGTCGATGTTTCCGAAAATGCCGTGAATGAGGCCACGGGACACGGGTTCGACGCCAGGGTAATCGAGGACGCTCAAGCACTTCCATTCGAAGACAATGAATTCGATGCCATCGTTAGTATGGAAGTCATCGAACACCTGATATTCCCACTGGATGCAATTCGAGAAGCAATTCGAGTGCTGAAACCCGGTGGAACAATGATGTACACAACACCGAACACAGCCTACTGGAGACTACGTCTCGACATGATGGTTCTTGGAAAGTGGAATCCTCTGGGAGACACATTGGCCGTGGAACAACCCTGGCGTGATCCGCACGTGCGGTTCTTCACAACCTCTGCCTTGCGCAGAATGTTTGAAACAGCCGGACTGGAAAACGTTGAAGTAGGCGGATGCAAGGGACATTTCATCCGCAGTCTTCCGGGTGCCCAACGTATGCTCGGTCGATACCTGCCGAAGGAAGCCAGCCGTGTTTATCGCGGTCTGGAAAAAGCCTGGCCTTCTGCGCTCGCCAACCGGCTATTCGTTGTCGCAAACAAACCAGTGCCATCCGCTGGTGCAATCAACACAACAAATTCCGATGCGAGTACAGTCAACGCGCTACGCGGAGCTGCTTAATTGCAGCTCGTGCTGTGGGATTGAGCGGTTTTCATGGAAAGACGTTCCATGGGTAACATAAAAATTCAGACGCGTTCGTCGACATAGTCGGCTGACGCTGAAGCAATATCTCTTCCCCAGTCTGCAGCGGTAGAGGTTGTGTATTTATAGCCAATACACTTCGTGGTTTAGCTGAAACAGAGCGACATCAAAACATGGATGTAAGATTTGTCTACCAGGCATTCGACTTGACCGGAAAGTACCAATGGGTCTACGACCAGACATTGTACTCAATTCTTAGTCTTATGGCGGCACACGGATGGAATGAACTTCCCGGCAACACAGCCGTTTCAGTGTTCTGTGATTCTCCCTCCCGGTTGGAGCCACTGACTGAAATTCTGGATATCCGACAAATGGATTCCCAACGAATCCTGAAGGGAATGGGACCACAGCGATTCATTCATCGCCTGAAGCTTGACCTGATGATCGAATTGGCAAAAGAAACGTCGGTTCCGATGATCTATTTTGATGGCGACGTTTGGTTTAAAAGCTCTTTGTCCAATCATCTGGCCCGGCTCATTCCCAATCAAAGCCTGATGCATGTTATGGAGTACCCTTTGGGGCAGACACGAGACGCTATGATTCGGCAGAATCTGACAAGCATCACCAGTTCAGACACTGGACAGCTCCCGATCTCCAGCGAAACCATGATGCATAACGCGGGTGTGATTGGACTGCATCCAGCAAACTTTGATCTGTTATCGAAGGCTATTGCATTTACTGACCAGGTGACACCACTGGGCTACTCACATACATGGGAACAATTGGCCGTTTCCGCAGCGTTGGGAAATGCCACCCAAGTCTCGCCAGTGGATGACGTGGTCTATCATTACTGGGACCAGCGAGAATCCTACAACACTGCGATATCACATAGGCTTCGTCAGATAAGACAGTCGCACATGACTGCCGCTGATGCAGTTGCCTACGTACGAAACAATCCGGTCAGCATCCAACCTTATCAGTCAAGCACGCTGTTAATGCGAGCCTTTCGCAAGATTACCGGCCGCAGTCGAGTCATCGCCAGGCAAATGCAGGACAGTATCGAACGCCTTGGGGAAAGTCGGCGGGCATCTTGACTACCTCTACCAATCTGATCTCGAAACATAAATTCGATAGTGTAATAAAAGAGTGCTGAATCAACTCAAAAGTAGAATTCGCGGTTCTGAGAACCTTCGATGGCAGTGTCGCAACATTCGCATGAGCTTTGTTCGATGGTGGCATGGCCTGAAGTCTGTCGACAGAACATTCTATCTGGGAGGCCAGTCGGACATTGCCAGTGACTTCAAGGCCGGACCATACAGTTATGTCGGACGAAATTGCTGCATCTGTCCGCGAGTATCGATTGGCGCATACACATATCTGGCACACGACGTTTCAATTCAAGGCGGCGATCACTTATACGACGTCCCCGGAACACCCATATGTTTCACTGGTCGCCCGGAAATGCCTGAAACAGCAATCGCGGAAGACGTATGGATCGGGCACAGAGCAATCATAATGGCTGGCGTGAAGATTGGTCGCGGAGCAATTGTCGCGGCCGGAGCTGTCGTCACGAAGGATGTCAACGCCTATACGATTGTAGGAGGCGTTCCAGCTAAAGAAATACGAATGCGATTCGACTCACCTGAATCGCAAAGACTGCACGACCAAATGCTCCACCAGCCACCACGAAGGGGAGCACTGCCACCTCAACGCGTTCACGGCGTATCTGGCAACTGACTCAGTGAGCGTTCAAACTCGCGAACCTCAAGCATCGGTTCCGCCGGTCAAAATTATCGCCGGACGCGGCAACCGTTGCACAAGCCCCGCCATCGCCCAATTAGTGGGCAAAATTCACAGAACAGACTGAGCGGAGATTCTAACATTCATGACAAATCGAATGTTCACGATTGCAATTCAATACCCCGGATTTGGCCCCCAGCATCCCCCACGGCTTCAGGCTATTGTTGACGAAAGTCCAACGGACAACGTGCGAGTTGTGGCAATGGAAATGTTCAGCAAAGACAGCGACTACGAGTGGAACCCCGTGATTGTCGGCAACACAAAGTACGAACGACACACTGTCATGCAGTGTAGTTCTGATGAAGGTCGCAGCTCTCAACGGCAACTTCGCGAAGCGGTCCGTCAGAGCCTGGATGAGATTCAGCCAGACGTTCTGATTGTCAATGGATGGGGACACCGAGAAAGCCGAGCATCACTTGCATGGGCACGCGCCAACAAATGTCGCACTGTTCTACTGAGCGATAGCGTGCGTGAGAACATGCAAAGAACGTGGTGGAAAGAAGCCTATAAGAAGTTCCTCGTACGCAATTGCGATTCTGCATTTGTCGCAGGCAGCCCTCAGGCAAGATACGTCAAACGACTGGGCATTCAGGAAGAAAAGATATTTCATCCCGGGTCGTGCTCCGTCGACAACGATTACTGGATGCGCGAAACAAGTTCCTGCCGTCAGAGAAAGGAATTGCTGAGACAACAGTATGGCTTGCCCCGCAATTACTTTCTTTGCGTGGCAAGATTCATTGATGTAAAGAATCTTCCTTTTCTCATTAAGGCTTACGCACAGTTCAGAAAGTCCACACCGCAAACAGATTGGGAACTTGTCCTTTGTGGCTCTGGTCCGGAGGAAAAAAAACTGCGTCAGATCGTTGACTCACTTAAAGTCCCAGGCGTGAACTTCACAGGCTTTCGACAGGCTGATGAACTGCCAGTCTACTATGCTCTCGCGTCGGTATTTGTCTTACCAAGTTCAATTGTTGAGTGCTGGGGGCTTGTCGTTAACGAAGCTATGGCGTGTGGTTTGCCTGTACTTGTTAGTCACCGAGTCGGCAGCGCTGAAGACCTGGTTATTGACGGAGTCAATGGTTTTCGATTTGACCCTTTCAACCAGGATCAACTCACTGAGTTGATGACTCGCTTGTCCAGCGATGAAAAACAACGCCAGAAAATGGGACAGGAATCCAGCAGAATCATTGATTCTCATTCATGCAGCGCTGCTGCCAGAAATCTGTGGAAAGCGGTTGCAGCTGCCAGAGCTGCGTAAGTCAATTTCCGAACAAGGCCCTTGAAACCACGACTCAACACGATGCAAACATTGGAATCCCACCGAGTTTCCTGGCAAAGCCGGAATCGTCGAACAACCTTCCTGGCGCTGGGCTCGATTTCTATTCTTGCGTTCCTAGCCGAAGGCATTTTATCAAAAAGCAACGTGCCCGGCATTCGCCTTGGCTTCATACAGCATATGAGTGCAACCGTCTGCCTCTTGTTTCTGCTTGGCTACGCGTGGTTGTACTGTCCAATTCATGATTTCAAACGCACTGCATCGGCAGGATTATTGCGGGTTAGATACTATGTCGCAGCAATATGTGGATGGACCCTTATTAGTACACTGGCTCAAACAGATGAGTTCCTTCCTGCGAACATTGCATTCTGGACCATCTGGTCTGCCAATCTCTTCGCGATCTGGTGGATTGTTCCGGTGCTCGTGGGAAATTTTTCGGTGCAGGACAGGTTACGTCTGATTCAACTGGTTGTCTTCTCCGTTGTCACTTTCTGTATACTGCTTCATCCATTAAACGGCTACCAGCAAGGCAGACTTGTTGGAATGTTTGTCAACGCGTCGCATTCCGGTCGCATGTTGGCACTTGCTGTTGTTACTTGTTTCACTATCTGGCTGACAAGCCCCCGTCAGCAGATGTGGCAGGTCGCGTTCCTGCTGGCGGCAGCCGTGCTGTTAGTGATGACTCGAACTCGAGCTTCAATCGCGTCCGCAACAGTCGCATGCGCTGCGGTTTTCCTGACCGTTCAGTTTTCCAACAACAGCTGGAAGCAAAGTTCGACCGGTCGAAAAACGGGCATTGTTCTGTTCATCCTTGTTACTGCGGCATTCGTGGGATGGCTGACGATTGACCTGAGTGAGGCAACGACTTTTCTCAGGGTCGATGGCGGCATTACGGGGGTAATCGCGAGCCGCACAATGAATTGGAGTCGAGGCTTTGGTGAATTTGACGAATACGGAATTCTGGGGGGGGGATTTATGTCACGTTTTGGAGACACATCCAACCCTGTGGTGATTGGCGGAATTTCCGTTCCCAAGTACGACTGGCTGACCGCTGATGACCCAATGAACATGTGGATGTCCATGGCCAAACAATCCGGAATTCCCGCCATGATCGTCCTGCTGTTTATTGTCATCGCAATATGGCAAATGCGATCTCAAATGACAGATTTCCCTTCACGTTGCCTGGTCACAGGTTTTTTGGTTTCCGGATTGGTATTTGGCTCCGTCGATGGCAACTGGCTACTGTCCTTTGGTCATCCCGTCGATCGATTCTCCATGGTGGTCTTTGCCATCCTTGGTTCAATCCCTCGAAATTCCTTTGCCAGGAATCAACTGAACAGGATCGCCAGGCAAAAACAACTGACAGCAAAAGACACTTGTAAAGATGTAATTGCACTGTCTTTGCCAGGCAGGCAAACGGCAGTTACAAGGTAAACAAAATGAAGACGCATTTTATCGTTGGAATGTCACGTGCTGGAACAACGTGGCTGGCAAAAGTGCTAAACAATCATCCCGATGTAGCAGCATTTGGTGAGACAGCTTTTTGGGGCAGAAAATACGTCGAGCCTGAACAGGACGGCCGCTATAGCACCGAACAAATGAAGACGATTATCGCTCAACACAGGGAGTGTCCGTACGCCACTGAAAAAACCAACGTTCAATCTGATGCGAAATCCGGATGCCTGAAGGACTCCACGTCACACGCATATCCTGAATTGGTTTCGGCGGCTTTCGCGAGCCTGCCAGATCGGCCAACTCCGGCTGACGTCTTTGAAGCAATCACATCTTCCATCTTAAAAGCAGAAGGCAAGTCGATTGCGGTGGAAAAAACACCACACCACCTCAACTGGATTCACCGCATCTCGTCATCAATGCCAGATGCGCGATTCGTTGTGCTTATTCGCAGGCCGTACGAGTTTGTCCTATCGTATAAACATCAGGGAGACAGGAAGCCCGCTGCCATCAAAGCGATGTTTCAACGACTGTACCACCCCTTAGCATGTGCCTTTGTATGGCGTGCTTACATGAGAGCTGCCTGGGGAGCTGCAGCAAAATACCCACAGCAAACGCATGTGGTCTATTTTGAAGACATGATATGCAATGAACACGAAGTGTTGACGGCCACACAAAATTTCCTGGGACTACATCATGCTGACATCGCGGGTTCTGTCCCTCCGGACAATACAAGCTTTCCTTCAGGCCTCAGACCTGAGTTGAACGCAGCAGATATCTTCTGGATTAATCTGATTGCGCGACGTGAAATCAAGGCAATGGGCATCCCGTTCAAACAATCCAACGGTAACCCGCTTGCCATCTTATGGTCATTCGTATCTCTGCCGTGGTGGAGTATCCGGAACCTGATTGCATTTAGCAGGTCATCGAACTCGACATTCAAATATTTGTTGCGATGGATTTCCCCAGATCGTCCAACGATGACGGGAAATGCCGTTAGGTAGAAACATCAACTGCACTTCCTGAAGACAGTCCGATCGCCGCGTCTTAAAAGCATGATTTCCGGCATGAACGCGGAACAATGCAAATTGCAACGGCACCCATTTTAGTCTCACAAAGACAGCGAATTCTGCAGGGTGCAATCAGAGATTCGAAACCGACTGGTAATCTGCAGATGCAAGTTTGCAAAGCTTGCCTTGCATCCAGATGTGTCTCTGCAGGCGTTGCCCACAGACCGCTGTTGCGTCAACAAGCAGCACCAGGATACTGCGACATTACGTCACGCAATTGAAAAACACAATGAAACGCATACCTTCAATTGATGGCCTTCGAGCCATATCCGTTGTCATGGTCCTCGCGGCCCACAGCGCCCTGACTGTCGATTTCCCAACGGAACTTGTGTCACTCTTCAGAGTTGGCGGTCAAATCGGAGTACGAGTCTTTTTCGTCCTTAGCGGCTATCTCATCACATGGCTGCTTATGAAGGAAGAGGGATCTAACGGGAACATAGACCTTAAAGGCTTCTTTGTTCGAAGAAGTCTTCGAATCCTACCCGTCTACTTTGCCTATATCGCAGTGGCTGCAATTATGACTTCCGCGGGGATGATCAACATATCGACTGGCGGTTTTGCGCACGCCATGACGTTCACAACAGGCTGGCTGCCAATCCAGGACTGGGCATTGGCCCACACATGGTCTTTGGCAGTTGAAGAACAGTTTTATCTGTTTTGGCCGTTCGCCTTTGCTCTTGCACCTGTCAGATATCGAATGCGTTTGGCAACAGCACTAATTCTGATGGCCCCCATTGGAAGACTTGCCTGCATGACAATGAACATGCCGTGGTTAATCAACTATTCCTTCATTGGCAACGGAGACGCCATCATGTGGGGCTGTGCGGGAGCCATGTTCCTTAACCGCTCTCCTGACTTCGTAACAAGATTAACTGCATTCCACACCAACATCGTACGATGCCTTGCTGTCGCGATCCTGTTCGGGTCAGAAGCTTGCCATCGTATGCATTTACTGCCAGTCGTAACGACACCGATCACGATTACGATTCAGAGTGTCTGCATTTCCTACATCATTTTCTCTGTGACCTCAATTCGTCAGGGCATGATATTTACAGTCCTGAACAACAAGTCGGTCGCTCGACTGGGAGTGCTTTCCTACAGCATTTACCTTTGGCAGCAGTTGGCACTCTTCCCAGCAGACCCAACGTTTGAACCGGCAATCTGGCAGAGGTTTCCGCAAAATCTTGTCTGCGTTTTTGCGATGGCAATCTGCTCTTACCATCTGATCGAAACTCCGTTTCTTCGACTGAAGACTCGAATGCACAGTCGTCGTGCAGCTATCCCTGCTTTAGATCCAAGTAGTGAGACTGCCCCCATTCTGAACGGCAATTTCGGCACACAGATTGTTGTTGATTCTGAAAATGCACAAAGAAAGGTCGCCTAAGATGACCGGCATTTCCGTTCTGCTCCTGACACTGAATGAAGAGAAGAATCTTCCCGCGTGCCTGGAGGCGTTATCGTGGTGCGATGACATCTGGCTGGTTGATTCGTTCAGTAACGACCGAACAATAGAGATTGCTCGAAACGCTGGCGTCAACATCCTCAAACGACGATTTGACTCATTTGCAGAGCAACGAAATTTCGCAATAGACAATGCCCCATTTCGTCACGAATGGATCCTGCACCTTGATGCAGATGAGATTTGCACAACAGCCCTGTATCAGGAAATGCAGACACAGATTCAAACAGAAAGCTTCGATGCGTTTCAGGTTCCATCAAAAATGATGTTCATGGGCCAATGGTTGAAGTTCTCTGGAATGTACCCCACATATCAGGTACGTCTCGGTCGGCACCCGAAATTTCGCTTCAAACAAGTTGGACACGGGCAGCGTGAAGATATCGACCCATCTCGTGTCGGCACGCTTAAACAACCCTATCTCCATTACTCGTTCTCCAAGGGGCTTGACGAGTGGTTTGAGAAGCATAATCGGTATGCGACTCAGGAAGCACTTCAGATTCTGGACCAGGCGAACTCTGCACGGTTGGACCTACCCGGCCTGTTTGCAATTTCTGACTCTACGCGCAGACGTCGAATCTTGAAGCAATTGTCATTTCGAATGTCGTTTCGGCCGACTCTTCGATTTCTCTATATGTATCTGTTACGACTTGGGATGCTTGATGGCAAAGCCGGATACCGCTATTGCCGACTTCTGGCAATCTATGAATCAATCATCGACATGAAGGTCCTTGACTTCTCGCAACGTCAGACAGCCGCACATTCGATTAGTCACGCCGTAACCGCAGCCTACAAGACGTCTGGATTAACGGACCGGCAAAGCAGTAGCGGAAACCGCAAAGCAGCATAGCAACTTGCGGTGTTTCCGGCAGAATCATTAACGCTACTACAAACATGCCTCGATAGTGGCGAGAATTGCCGAACGATGTTTGCTGAACCAAATCACGTTCCAACAAACACCAAAGCTACATCAAATGCACTGGCTGATGCCTTTCCAAACACCGATTTTACCCAAAGAGTCTAAAGGTCAGTACCCCAAAACACAAACAAGATGTTTCTCGGTTAGCCATATCTGAAGTGGCAGGATTTAAGTATTTCCCGAGATTACACACTATCTACAAGGATGTGAAAACAATGCGAGCGCCAATTGTTTGGACCATGATTTTCTCGATGACGTTGATGCCGATTCAATCGACGTTCGCCGGACAGGAAGTTTCTACGGAGCAGGTTCGACTTCAGAATGTCGAACTGAGCGCTGCTGGTACCATTAACGGTCGATTGACAGACCCAACTGGTCAGCCAATTGCCAACAAAGAAATCCAGATCACGACCAAGACCACGACTGAAAAGAAAACGACAGACGCCAACGGCGAATTTGTTGTTGAAGCTCAGGCAGGCGGAAACTGTGCAATCACCGTTGACAAACAGACATATGCGTGCCGCATGTGGAAGAATAACACAGCACCTCCAAAAGCCCTGACTTCTTTCGGCATCGTATACAGCGAAGATTCTGTTGTCCGCGGTCAGTATGACGATTGCGGCGAAGGCTGCGATGACGGAGCTGGCGGTCGCTTCGGAAGAATCGGTGGAGTGTCTGGCGGCCAACTGTTGGGCTTGGGACTTCTGGCTGGTGCAGTCGTTGCTATCGTTGTTGCTGCCAACAACGATGACAACGCAAGCTAGGCTCGCGACTTCAACTTAAAATCAAACGAACGCCAAAGCCTGCAGGAGATAATCCTGCAGGCTTTTTTCGTTTACTGAACACCGCCAAGCATGAATACCAGCGACCGATATTTAGAGCGCATTTGGTTTAGGTGTAGCGGTATCCGCAGTGTCTGAAGTGTCGTC
>CALFSX010000261.1 GCA_937916515.1 uncultured Planctomycetaceae bacterium
GGACACGCTGGTCGTGTGGACGGGCGAGTTCGGTCGCACGCCGTACGCTGAGGGACAGGACGGACGCGATCACAACACCAATGCCTTCACATCGTGGATGGCGGGAGGAGGCATCAAGCCCGGGATGACCTATGGTCGCAGCGATGACTATGGTTACGAAGCTGTCGAAAATCCCGTTCAGATCGCGGACCTGCACGCGACGATTCTGGCGACTCTGGGACTCGACCACAAACAACTCACCTACCGCCACGCCGGCCGCGACTTTCGATTGACTGATGTGAAGGGCAATGTCATCAACGAGATCATCACTTAAACCTCGGCTGTTGAAGAAGCCCAAAGGAATCAGCGACGGCCTTGAATTTGGTCAGGAATAAGGTCGACGAAAGATCTTCGATCGTGATGTCTGCTGCGTTGAATGTTGTTGGGTCGTGAGGGTGTGTTGGTTTTCCTGATGCGTGGGTGGGACAATGAAATCAGCCTTAAAAAACAGCGGCCGATCCTTCGAATTAATCGACACCTGTGACAGATCCCCCCGCCCACGCAGACTATCCCTCGACGGTTTACTCCTCAGCAGTGCTCGGCTCCGTTTCGCCTGACAGAACAACAGACATCACACAGGCATTCTGCACTGTGCTGACTTTCAGTTCCCCAATTTCAGGCAACTAGCTTTCCCTCTAACAAAACCCTTCACGGCGTTTGGCGAAGCCCTTGCTAGGGGACGGGGACGGCGTTCAGGATTTCTTTGATGATGTCGTCGGAGGTTTTTTCTTCGGCTTCGGCTTCGTAGGTCAGGACGACTCGGTGTCGCAGTACGTCGTAGGCGATGTCTTTGACGTCCTGGGGAGTGACGTAGCCGCGTCCGTTCAGGAAGGCGATGGCTCGAGCACCTTTGCCGAGAAAAATACTGGCTCGCGGTGAGGCGCCGAAATCGATAAGTTCAGCAACGTGCTTTAGTTTAAAGGCGGCTGGGTCGCGGGTGGCTCGCACAATGTTGATGATGTAGTCTTTGATCTGGTCGTCGATATAGATCATGCGAACGACTTCCTGCATGCTGAAAATTTCTTCCGCGTCCAGGACGGCGTTTACCGGGCGAGCCGTTCCGTCCAGAGCCATGTCCAGCACCTTTCGTTCTTCGGTCTGCTGTGGGTAGGTGATGGACACCTTCAGCATGAAACGGTCTACCTGAGCTTCCGGCAAAGGATAGGTGCCTTCCTGTTCGATGGGGTTTTGAGTTGCCAGAACCAGAAACGGTTTTTCCAGCGCATAGGTTTCGTCGCCGATGGTAACCTGTCGCTCCTGCATGGCTTCCAGCAATGCGGATTGCACCTTGGAAGGTGCTCTGTTGATTTCGTCCGCCAGAATCAGGTTGCTGAAGATTGGCCCTTTGCGAGTTGTGAAGGAACCGCTGCTGGGTTGGTAGATCATGGTGCCGATCAGGTCCGCCGGCAACAGGTCGGGCGTGAACTGAATGCGATTGAATTTTACAGAAATAGCCTGAGCCAACGCGTTGATGACCGTGGTTTTGGCAAGTCCTGGCACACCTTCCAGCAATACGTGCCCTTCCGTCAGAAGTCCGACAAGAAGTCGCGAAATCATGACTTCCTGCCCAACAACCGCTTTGCTAAGTTCGCTTTGAATGCGGTGAATCATGTCAGCCTTTTGGCCGACCAATTCCTTAACCTGCTGAATGTCTGCGTGCATGTTTTTATGTTTGGAATGAAATAAGATGAATGACGGACAAATCTGGCGGCCGCAACAATAAAGACGGCACGTGACCGAACACAGCAGGCTGTGTAATGACAATGTCCGCATTAAAAACGGCGGACTCCGAATGACTGATTTGCTGTTGCCGGAACCCGGCCTTTCCGGAACAGAAACGGCAAAATTATCATTTCACGTGGGTCAATTGTCTCAAGCTATGTTGACCATTCAAGCCACTTCGGCGATCGAATTTCCACGCTTCAGCGATAAATCCGCCCGCATTCAGCGATTCTGAACGACGCCCTGAGCACGATGCGGTAAGCTGCCGCCTGTGTCCACTCAACCTTCCTTTGTTCCGTTGGTTTCAGCCCCGTTAGTTTCAGCACCATGAACGGCGACAAGATATCTCAGCAGCAGAAATCCCATGTCCTTGAACTTGGCAAAGTGACCGTATTCTGCATTCCGTCACACAAGCTGGATGATCCTCGCTATTTTGATGGACATCAAACGGCTCGCATGGTGACGCACGAATTTTTGATGCATCGTTTTCGAGCGTACACGCAGTCGCCCACGGCAGTCAAAGGCTATTGGGTGGACGGGCAGGGCCAATTCGTCCATGACGTCATGGAACGCTTTGAAGTTTCCTTCGGCAGCGAATCGGAGTTCGATCAGTTGATCGAATTTCTGATCGACATGTGCCGCCGACTGAACGAAGACGCCATCTATGTGACTCGCGGTGGCCGCAGCTTTTTGGTGCAACGAGAAGCATCCAGCAGCGAATAACGCAACGCAGGCAGATCGATCAGAAGGTCAGGCCTGAATTGCTGTCGCAGCTGAATAAGAGCAGGCAGGATATAAAAAACAGGCTGAGCGACAATCTTTCTAGATCCTGCATGACTTGTTCAGAAACGAACCTGGCTGGTGCGTTTATTCTGGCGAATCATTAACCGTGGTGATTGGCGTCTTGCGAGAAATGCGTTTCATCAGGCCTTTCAGCACCTTGCCGGGGCCGACTTCGTAGAAGTCTGTGCAGCCGCTGCTAAGCATGACCTGAATGGAATCTTCCCAACGAACTGGCTGCAGCACCTGCTGAATCAGGATGTTCCGAATTTCTTCCGGCTCCGTATGCACAGCCGCGTCGACATTGGAAACCACGGGAATTTCCGGTGTTCGAATCTCCGTGGCAGACAGCACTTCCGCCAGTTGTTCGTCGGCAGGTTTCATAATAGGAGTATGAAATGCTCCCGCAACCGCCAGGGGAATTGCTCGCCCACCAGCCTGTTCAGCCAGTTCGGCCGCACGAATGCAGGCAGCGTTGACGCCGCTCACAACGATGTTTCCGGGACACAGATAGTTGGCGATCTGAATGGGCCCCTCAGATGATGCTTCGTCGCAGACTTTCTGAACCTGTTCGCGATCCATCAGCAGAATGCTCACCATTCCAGAAGGAGTCGCATCAGCAGCAGCCTGCATCGCCTGTCCTCGACGCTGCACAACCTTCAGTCCCTGTTCAAACGACATCGCTCCGGAAAACACCAATGCGGTATATTCCCCCAGGCTTAGCCCGGCCGCCATCTCGCAGCCCAGCACGACATCTGGTGAATCAGCTCGCAGCTTTTCCAGAGCTGCCAGACTGCTGACGAACAAAGCTGGCTGGCTAAAGATTGTTGTGTCCAGTTCTTTGGCTGGTCCTTCGAAGCACAGCTTGGCAAGGTCGTAGCCGAGTACTTCGTTGGCGATATCGAACAGTTCTTTCGCCTTGGGGTATTCGGCAAAAAGTTGCTTGCCCATTCCAACGTGCTGAGCGCCTTGGCCAGGAAACAAAAGGGCGATCTTCGACATAGCAAAACTTCCGATTGAAGTCAGACCTTAGTCTGACAAAAACGTTCTTAACGACTGCGGTTGCAACGCATCCAGCAACGCCTGCATTTTAGAAAGTGAATTCCTCCGCGCGGAGCATGCGTGATGAGTTTTCGACAATTCGACCAAAGTTGAAAGCCGGTTTCCCCTGAACCTTCAACGAGCGGCGAAGATGGCGGAAGATTTTTCGCAACTCGCGTGAGCAGCGACGCGACAGCGAGTTGATTCGCCACGCAGCCTCCGCCTTTTCAGCTTAGAGATG
Source organism: uncultured Planctomycetaceae bacterium (assembly GCA_937916515.1). GTDB lineage: Bacteria > Planctomycetota > Planctomycetia > Planctomycetales > Planctomycetaceae > Fuerstiella. Next base: position 3,824 of record CALFSX010000261.1, read on the forward strand.
CCGTCTTAGACCTGGCCAACGCTGGCGCGAAGAACCCCCGAGGCGACCTCCGGGGGGGGGCGAGCGTGTGCGTATTCGACAAAAGGGGCCAGCCGCTTAGTTCGTGGTGGGCAATGCCCACCACGCGCCTAACCAGCAACACTCGGCGAAACGCGGGTCCTTCAACAGATCCCGTCGTCCCTACGCCACCGTCCGCCGGGGCTTCCCGGCAACGCTCGGCGAAACACGCCCACTTCAACATATCCCGTCGCCCCTACGCCACCGCCCTCCGGGGCTTCCCGGCATTAGTCGGAGAAGGCGTCGTCGAATCTTCGTCCGGAAGGAGTGAAGTCGACGTTTTTGCAGAACTGAGCAGCTTCGGCGGCGCCGGCTTCGCGGTCCATTCCGATATCTTCCCATTCCACTGACAAAGGACCATCGTAGCCAATGGCGTTCAGCTGGCGGATGATTTCTTCAAAGCGAACTCCACCGCGACCGACGCTGCGGAAGTCCCAACCGCGTCGAGCATCGCCCCATGGCAGGTGGCTTGTGAGAATGCCGGTTCGTCCATTCAGAGTGACGGAAGCGTCTTTCATGTGGACGTGGTAAATTCGATCCGGGAAGGCTCGAATAAATTCAACCGGGTCCACCCCTTGCCAGATTAAATGGCTGGGGTCAAAGTTGAAGCCGAATTCTTCGCGGTGGTTCAGAGCCTTCAAAGCTCGTTCGGCTGTGTACAGATCGAAGGCAATTTCGGTCGGGTGAACTTCCAGAGCGAACTTGACGCCGCATTCCTGAAACACGTCCAGAATTGGATTCCAGCGTTCGGCCAGAAGGTCAAAACCGGCATCAATCATACTGGCGGGTGTTGGCGGGAAATCGTAAATCATGTGCCAGATGCTGGAACCGGTAAACCCGTTTACAACGCTCACGCCCAGCTTTTGAGCAGCTCGGGCTGTGTTTTTCATTTCTTCAGCAGATCGAGCGTTTACTCCCGCAGGATCACCGTCGCCCCACACGTATTCCGGAAGAATGCTTTTGTGGCGAGCGTCGATGTTATCCAGAACTCCCTGGCCGACCAGGTGGTTGGAAATGGCGAACAGTTTCAGATCGTGTCGATCCAGCAGATCCTTTTTCTTCTGGCAATAGCTGTCGTCAGATAAAGCTTTGTCAACTTCGAAGTGGTCGCCCCAGCAGGCCAGTTCCAGTCCGTCGTAGCCGAATTCTTTAGCTTTCTTGCACAGTTCTTCCAGAGGCAGGTCGGCCCACTGGCCCGTAAACAGGGTGACAGGTCGTGCCATCGATCAATTCTCCACTGAATAATAATGTCAATAAATGAGGTAGCTTAGAGCCTTCGCGGTGTTTGGCCGAGAAAACACATCACGGCAAAAACGAAGAAGTCTCGCTTCCCACCGTTTGCCTAGTGCTAGACAGTAAGAATCCGATTTCACAATGTCAAACGGAGCACGAAGTTAAGCGGAATACCGATTTGAATAGCAACGGCCGCAACGCAACATTGCGGCACCGCGCCGACCTGGTGATTTGACGCATTGCCGGGCAAAATAAACTGGCAGTGATTCAGCAGCGCGTCGCCGAAATCGTCCAGAAGTATATCTGGCTTGGCAAGAAAGCTCACAAAGCATTCGGCAATGCCAAGTGAAGTCGCGACATCGCGTGAATAGTCTGCCCCACCGCGACTCCAACAATAAAGCGTGTTGCCTGCCGCGTGCATACGCCGCACGTAATCCACACTGGCTGGCATGGGAATCTGTTTTGTGCCAACAGACCGAATAAGCGTATCATCAACGTCAACATAAATGACCAGTTTACGATCCACCACGAACTCCATTCACCACGTCGATTTCTGAAACAGAAAAGTCCAACACCGAGC